>NZ_CP102578.1:3836346-4154423 GCF_042230915.1 Archangium gephyra
AGGTTGGCCCGCAGCGTCCGGTCCCAGTCGATCTCCGCGGCCCTCGGCCGGCGCGTGCGCGAGGATCTCGACAGCGCCCCCCTCACGGCCCGCTCCGTCGGGGCCCGCAGGCGCCGCTCCAGCTCCTCGACCACCTTGCGCACCACCTTGCGCGCCGTCTCCTTCGTCTTCTGGGGAATCACCTTGCGCAGCGACAGCAGCGTCGCCACCAGCTGCACGTCCGGCTCCACCGCCTCCAGCATCTCCGGCTGGAGCAGCATCTCCGTGAGCCCGAGCCGCGTCATCGCGTCGCCCTGCATGACGCGCACGACCGAGGCGGGGAAGTACTCGCGGATGTCTCCCAGCCAGCGCGTCACGTGCGGCGACGAGCCTCCCAGGCCCGCCTTGCGCTCGGAGTCGTACAGCGCCGACAGGGCCCGGTCCATGCGCAGCTCGGTCTCCCCGAGTGACACGCCCAGCGCCGGCTGCGCGGGCTCGCCCAGGACGAGCCGCCAGCGCTCCAGCCGCTCCTCTTCAACCGGCTTCGCCAAGGCGCACCCCCAGGATGGTGGACAGCACCGGCAGCACCCGCGCCACCCGCTGTGGATCCAGCTCCTCCATGAGCTCCTTCGCGCCTCCTCGCGCCGTGGCGGAGGAGAGCTGCTTCACCCGCTCCGCCATGGCGCGCCGCTCGGAGGTGCTGAAGTCGGCGAACGCACGCCGCACCAGGGGCAGGTGCTCGACGAAGGACTCCCGCGTGAGGCCCGAGAGCCACCCGTCCAGCGCCGCCCAGAGCTCCTGCCGGTGGAGCAGGAGCAGCGCGCTCCCCGACACGAGCCCCTCCAGCCACGCCGCCGCCTCGGCGGGAGGCACGGCCGGGGACAGTGCCCTCCGGGAGAGGGTGCCCAGCTCCTCGTCCTGGACCTTCCCGAACTCCACGCGCAGCCGGAGCGCCGCCCCTCGCACGAGCCCGTGAACGGCATCCCGGTGCACGAGCTGCCCCAGGGCCTCCGCCCACTCCTCGCCGCGCTCCGCCCCCTCCAACAGCGCCACCGCGGCATGCATGGCGCGCAACTGGTCGCGGCGCTGGTGCGCGGCCTCGTCATCCAGCGAGACGCACGCGCCGGGCAGCCCGATGAGGATGCGCTCGAACAGCCCGTCGGCGATGGCGATGATGGGGCCGGTCGGGGTCTCGCGCACGCTGCCGTAGCGGACCGCGTGTGCCAGCGCCGGGAACGCCTCCATCAGCTTCGGAACATCCGCCGAGCGCGTCGAGAGTGCCTGCACGTGGCGCAGCACGACGTCGATGGCGCCAGGCAGCTCCGCGAGCAGGGACGCATCGAGCAGGGCCGTCAGCGTGCCGAGCTCGGCCGCCTCGGAGGCCCGCGCCACCACACGCCCCGTGGCCGCCGACTCCACCGTGTTCCCGAAGAGACTCGCCTCGACGACGCGGACCGCCAGCTCCGGCTCCCACTTCAGGCGCCACGTCTCCCGGAAGGTGCCCGTCGAGCTCCGGGGATCTTCCTCCGGCGTGCCCCAGGCGATGTCCAGCAGCCGCAGGCGGTGCAACAGCCGGCTCCGCTCCCTGTCCAGGTCCTTGCGCAGATCCAACTCCTGGAGCTTGCTCTCGGAGGAGGGCGGCAGGCGCAGCGACTTCTGCCGCGCGGCGAGGTCTCTCGCGAGCGGGACCGAGGGCACCTCGGAGGGGACCTCGCCCAGCCCGGTGCCCACCTCGAGCTTCTCGTGGACGAGCGCCAGCGGGGCCGGGTCTCCCCCACACAGCACCGCCAGCGAGGCGTCGCGCAGCTCCGAGAGTCCCGGGGAGGACAGGCCCCGCAGGGCCGCGAGCGCCTCGGCGAGCCGCACCGTCTCGATGACGTTGGCGGAGGAGGCGTCCAGCCCTTCGGCGCGGAGCAGGTGCGCGATGCGCGTCGCCCAGGAAGACACCGGGCGATGGGGCGTGAGCCACAGGTGCGCGTACCACCCCGGGGACTCCACGCCCGCGCCGTACCCGCTGCGCCAGCCGAGCCGGTCATACGTCCAGGGAATCCACGTGGCGGCCACCTTCGCCTTCGGCAGTCCGCGCAGCAGGGCGTCGTCCTCGCGCGCGGGCCGCTGTTGCACGAGCGCCGGGGCGTGCCACGCGCCGCACACGACGGCGATCCGCTGGAATCCGTCCTTCTTCGCCTGACGGATGCTCCGCCGCATGTGCGCCTCGCGCCGGGCCTCATGCGGGGACAGCTCGCCCTCGCCCTCGCGCAAGGCGGTCATGGCTTCCAACACGGCTTCGAACACGCCCTCGGCTTCCCGGCGCCGCTCGATGAGGTGGTCCCACCACAGCTCCCCGTCCTCGTAGCCCGCCGCGCGTGCGAGCGCCCCGAGCGGATCTCCCCGGTGCGGGGGCGCGTCCTCCTGGGCGTCCTCGCCTTCCTCGGCGTCCTCGCCTTCCGGCGCCTCCTCCTTCTCGGGCACCAGCCGGTGGCTCTGCGGGAGGTCGATGAACCGCACCGGGAGGGTGCGCTGCACGGCGTACTGGATCGCCTGCCACTCCGGAGAGAAGACGGCGAACGGGTAGAAGACGGCCTGGGCCGGCTTGTCCACGGCGTAGACGAGCAGCGCCACGGGCGGCTTCATCTCCGCATGGGCCGCCAGCGGGAGGAGCCCGTCCGCCTCGGGAGGGCCCTCGATGAGCACGACGTCCGGCCGCAGCCGCTCCAGGGCGTCCCGGACGCTGCGCGCGCTGCCCGGGCCGTGGTGCCGCACACCGAGCACGTGCACCGGCGCGCCCGTCTCCGCGCTCACAGCACCTCCATGCAGGCGCGGTAGAGGTCCTTCCAGCCCTCGCGCTCCTTCACCACCGTCTTCAGGTACTCCAGCCACACCACCCGGTCCTGCACCGGATCCTTCACGATGGCGCCCGTCAGCCCCGCCGCCATGTCCGGCGCCCGTAGCACGCCGTCACCGTAGTAGCCCGCCATGGCCAGGCCGCCATTCACCACCGAGATGATCTCCGCCGTGGACAGCGAGCCCGAGGGTGTCTTGAGCTTCGCCGCGCCGTCCACCGTCGCGCCACCCCGCAGCTCGCGGAAGAGGGTGACCACCCGGCGGATCTCCTCCAGCGCGGGCTTCTCCGCGGGCAGCGCGAGCGACTGGCCCAGCTCGGCCACGCGCTTCTCGACGATCTCCACCTCCTGCTCCAGCGTGTCGGGCACGGGCAGCACCACCGTGTTGAAGCGGCGCAGCAGGGCGCTCGACAGCTCGTTGACGCCCCGGTCCCGGTTGTTCGCCGTGGCGATGACGTTGAAGCCGGCGCGGGCCTGGACCTCGGAGGACAGCTCCGGCACGGGCAGCGTCTTCTCGCTGAGCAGCGTGATGAGGGCGTCCTGCACCTCGCCCGGCATGCGCGTCAGCTCCTCCAGCCGCGCCAGCTTGCCCTCGCGCATGGCGCGCATCACGGGGCTGGGCACCAGCGCCTTGTCCGAGGGGCCCTCGGCGAGCAGCCGCGCGTAGTTCCACCCGTAGCGCAGGGCGGCCTCGTCCGTGCCGGCGGTGCCCTGCACCAGCAGCGTCGAGTCCCCGCAGATGGCCGCCGCGAGGTGCTCGCTCAGCCAGGATTTCGCGGTGCCAGGGACGCCGTAGAGCAGCAGGGCCCGGTCGGTGGCGAGCGTCGCCACGGCGATCTCCACCAGCCGCGCGTTGCCGATGTACTTGGCGCCCACCTTGAAGCCGCTCGGGAGCTGGCCGCCGAGCAGGTAGAGGCGCACGGCCCAGGGCGAGAGCTTCCAACCCTCGGGCTTGGGACGGTCGTCGGCCTTGGCGAGCTCGGCCAGCTCCTCGGCGTACTGCTGTTCGGCGTGCTGGCGGAGAAGGGCGGTGGCGGTCACGGTTTCAGCTCCTCGTACAGGATGCGGCGCAGCGAGACGGTCTGCTGGAAGCGGTGCAGCTCCTGGCTCCAGCGGGACAGCGGTGGGGGCAGCTCGTAGGGGTCGGTGGCGTTCGCCAGGCACTCGGGGGGCAGGGCGATGGCGGCCCGCCGGAGGGCTCCGAGGAGGGCCGTGGCGCGGGTGCTCGGGTCATACAGCTCGCGGATCGCCTGCAGCCATACGTAGCCGAGCTTCGCGGGCCACGGCGCGGGCACCAGCGGGAGCGCCCGGTCGAGCGAGGGCAGGGACTCGGCGCGGGCCAGGATGCGCAGGGTGCGTGCGGCGCGCTCGTCGGGCGGGAGCTGCTCGAGCACGGAGACGGCCAGCATCTGGGCCCGCTCGGCGTCGAGTACCTTGGACTCACAGCGGGACCAGAAGGCGAGCAGGGCCGAGGCCCAGGGCGAGGAGGTGCCCAGCCGGAGCGCGAGGGCCCAGCCCTCGGAGAGCGCCACCCCGTGGTCCGTTCGCGCGGCGGCGGCGAGGAGCTGCTCCGGGGTGGCCTCGAACCAGCCCTCCCAGTCTCGAAGGGGCACGGCCTCCAGGAGCCGGATGAGCCAGTGCTCGCTCTGGCCGACGCCCGCGGGGGGCTTGTCCAGGCCGTCGCGCTCGGCCTCGGCGTCCCACGTGTCCGGGAGGTGGACGCGCAGCGTGCCGGGCTGCTCCCAGAGGAGCACGGCTCGCGCCCGCTCGGCCATGCGCCGCGCGAAGGCCGACCCGGGCAACCTGGCCAACAGGTAGCGAGCAACCTCGCGCACCGCTGCCGCCCGGTCCTTCCGGCCGAGCTCCAGCAGGGCCTCATCTTCTGGGGAAAGCCCCACGTCGAGGCAGGCCAGGAACCGGGCCCGGTGCTCGGCCTTCTCCTGCGCCCAGGTGGTCTGCAACCACGTCCGGGCGCGCGCCGGGTCGCTGCTCCGGGCCTGGGTGAGCGCCGCGCGCCGCTCCTCGGGTCCTCCCTCGGCCCACACGCGCTCGGCCTCGGCGGTGCCGGCGTCCGGAGCCGTGGCGGGGCCCCACTCGGGATTCTGACGGGCGAGCCATGGGCCACGCTCGCCGAGCACCGGCTCCGCGGCCGCGCGCACCGCACGGTCCTTGAGGCCGAACACGCGCGGGAGCAGCTCGGGCGGGACGCGGCGGCGGGCGCGGGTCATCCGCTCGAAGGCCTCGCGCAGCACGTCCCCATCGTTGGAGACGAGCAGCTCCGTGAGGACGGCGCTCACGCGGGGCGGGCATACCTCCAGCGTGTCGGGCGGGGCCACGTCACCGCTGGCGTCGAGCACGGGAAGCGTTCGCCCCGCGGCCCGGCCTACCGCGCGCGCTCCGGCCGCGAGCAGGAGGCGCTTCTCCGCCGGCAGGCCCTCCAGCGCGCGGAGCACCAGGCCCTCGAGACCGGGCAGGGCGTCGGGCGCTGGCGAGCGGGCGGTCCCGAGCGTGGCGAGGCGTGTCAGCGTGTCGAGCTCGTTCACGACGGGCCTCCCAGCGGGTGAAGGCGTCCCTCCACGCGGGCGCTCAGGGGCCGGAGCTCGTCTCCGTCCCACTCACCGAAGAGATCGACGGGCCTGCCTCCCGAGAGCGCGAGCAGCCGCCACCGGTCGCACGCACCAAGGCGGATCGCCGCGCCCGTGGCATCCCGGAGCCACCAGCGCCGCCCACCGTCCACCACCGGCACCACCGCGCCGAGCATCGCCGCCGTGCGCTCACGGAAGGGGTTGCGGGCCAGCTCGCTGGCGAACAGTTGGCAGAGCCCCTCGAGGGTGACGGAGGGCAGGGGCTCCGAATGGGGGCGGACCTCGCCCTTGCGCTCGTGGACCAGGGCCCGCTGGGGTGCGGCGCTGGGCCAGTACACCAGCTCCGCGGGGAACGCGGTGCCGGGCAGGAAGGACTCGGCGAAGCGCGCGCCCGGGCCGGCCGCGAACTGCAGGACGAGCGCCGTGCGTCCGGAGGTGGCGCCCAGGAGGTACGTCCGCTGGGTGCGGACGCGCTCCGTGTCCTCGAGCTCCTGGCCGACGGTGACCCAGGAGTCCGTGACGCGCTCGCCCTGGGCGAGGACGTCCTCCTCGCGCAGCGAGATGCCCACCAGGGCGCGGAGGTCCGCCGCGAGGAGGGGAGGGAGCTCGTCCAGCTTCTTCCAGGCCTCGGTGACGAGCGCGAGCCGCCCGAGCCGGTCCAGCATCCGCCGGGGCCAGTCGGGGCCGCTGCCCGGGAGTGCCGCGAGCTGACGCACCTGGGAGGCGAGCCCCGGGGCCTGTGCGTCCACCAGCCGCGCCGCCTGGGTGTTCCACAGGGCGGTCTCCGCCTCCAGCCCGGCGAGGCCGTTGCGCACGAGGTCCTCCAGCCAGAGGGACAGGCCCTCCAGGCCCCGCTGGATGCGGGTGTGGCGCTCGGTGGTGCGCTTCGACCTGGCCTCCGGGTCGGCGGGAGCGGCGCCCTCGGGACCGGCTGCCTCGCGCTTCGCCTTGCGCTCGGCGGTGGTGGAGCGCTTGCCGAGCCAATCGGCCACCCACTCCGGGGGAGTGCCCGAGGGGAGCCGCTCCGCCGAGACGAGCAGGAGGAGTCCGACGGCGTGTTTGCAGGGGAACTTGCGGCTGGGACAGGTGCACTTCGTGGCGAGGTCGGAGAGGTCGACGCGCACCTGGTACAGGGCGCTGCCCTTGCACTCGCCCCAGGCCGCGCGTCCGTCCCGGCCGAGTCCCTGCCACGAGCGCTCCGTGGCCAGCTTCTGGCCGGCGGACGCCACCGAGGTGTCCGGTGCGAGGGCGAGGGCCTGCTCTGCGGTGAGGGGCGCGGCGGACATGGTGTCGGGGCGTGGGAGCATAGCGTCTCCGTTTCGCCGGTGGAGACGGGAATGCTCCGCGAGCCCTCAGCGGCCTCGACGCGCTACCCCTCGGAAGCGAGCTTCTCGCGCCGGGCCAGCTCCGCTTCGGCCGGCTTGTCATCGAGACTGACGAAAACTCCGGCTACGACTCTTCGCATGGAGCTGCTCCTTCGAAATCCAAAGCGGTCCCCGGAAACACGAAGAGCCGGCGGGCCCGTGGGGCGCTCGCCGGCTCTCGTGCTTCAGGCCCTCGGGGGCCTGGTACTGCTTCGCGGCCTACTTCGCGGTGGCCATCATCATGGGCATGCCGTTGCACATCATCATCATCGGCATCCCCATGGCCATCATGGAGTTCATCGCGTCACAGCACTCCTTCATCATCTCCATCTGGCCGGCGTCCATGGGCATCATCCGGCACATCATGCCGTCCTTGCCCATCTCACAGGTCATCCGGGCCATCATCGGCATGCGCATCATCATGGGCATCATCATCGGCATGCCGCCCATCATCGGGTTCATGCCCATCATGCCGCCCATCATCGGGTTCATGCCCATCATGCCGCCCATCATCATGGGGTTCATGCCGCCCATCATCGGCATGGGCATCATGCCGCCCATCATCGGGTTCATGCCGCCCATCATCATGGGGTTCATCCCGCCCATCATCGGGTTCATGCCCATCATCGGCATCTGGTTCATGCCCATCATGGGGTTCATTCCGGACTGCATCGGCATCTGGGAGGCAGGCGTCATGGTTCGTCCTCGTGCGGGTGTGACTGGGAGTGTTGCTTCGGGTCGGGGACACTAGAGAGGAGGACCCCCCCGGACAACGCGGTGGGGACTTTTCCTCCAGTGAAACGGAGGCGCTGCTTCCGGGGGCGGAGGAAGCGTGTCCGGCAGCGAGCAGAGCCCGGCGCGGGTGTGCACTCCCGGTCAGCGCCCCCCCCCGAGAAGGCCGCCCCGGAAGTGCGCTAGAACGTCCTCCATGAGCGCAGATCCGCGAGAGGAAGGGCCGGGCTCCTTCCCACCCACGCGCTGGACCCTCATCCGGTCGGCACGGGCCTCGCCGGAGGCGCGCCGCGCGGCGCTCGAGTCGTTGCTGCGCACCTACTGGCGCCCGCTCTACGTCTTCATGCGCCGCCAGGGGCTGGACGCGGAGCCCGCGCGCGACGCCGTGCAGGACCTGCTTGTGCGGCTGCTGGAGCACGACTTCCTCGAGCGGCTGAACCCCGAGAAGGGCCGGCTGCGGGGCTACCTGCTGACGGCGGCGCGCAACCACCTCGTCCACCGCCACGAGCGCGAGAGCGCCGCCCGGCGGGGAGGAGGCGTGACGCCCATGCCGCTGGACTTCGAGCTGGCCGAGCGCATCGCCTCCGAGGACGCGCAGGGCCCGGACGAGGCCTTCGAGCGGGAGTGGGCGGCGAGTGTCATGGAGCGGGCCCTGGGGAGGCTGAAGGAGGAGTACGAGAGCGGGGCGCGCCGGGGCCCCTTCGCGCTGGTGCTCCAGTTCTTCCGTCCGGGCGAGCCGCCGAGCTACCGGGAGGCGGCGGAGGCACACGGCATGTCGCTGCCGCAGCTCAAGACGTTCCTCCACCGGGCGCGGGTGCGCTACCGCGAGCTGGTGCGCGATGAGGTGGCGGACACGGTGGGAGGGCCGGAGGAGGCGGAGGCCGAGCTCGCCGAGCTGCTCCGGGTGTTGAAGCGATGAGCGCCGAGGCGCTGAGTGCGCGCTGTCCCCGCTGCGGAACGCCCGTGTCGGGGGGCCGCCTGTCGGTGTGTCCGGGCTGCCTGCTGGACGAGGACGTGGAGGATCCGGGGCGGATCGGCTCGCTGGAGCTGGAGGAGGAGATCGGCCGGGGCGGCATGGGCCGGGTCTTCCGCGCGCGCCACGTGAGGCTGGACCGGCCGGTGGCGGTGAAGTTCCTCGCGGGCGAGGTGGCTGCCAACCCCGAGGCGCAGGCGCGCTTCACCCGGGAGGCGCGGGCGCTGGCGCTGATGGATCATCCGAACATCGTCCGGGTGCACGACTTCGGCGACGAGGAGGGCGAGCGCTTCCTGGTGATGGAGCTGGTGGAGGGCCGGTCGCTGGCGGAGCTGCTGCCGATGGCTCCGGCGCAGGCGGTGCGGGTGGTGCTGCAGGTGTGCGACGCGCTGGCCTACGCGCACGCGCGGGGCGTGGTGCACCGGGACATCAAGCCGGCCAACATCCTGGTGGAGGCGGAGGGCCGGGTGAAGGTGACGGACTTCGGGATTGCCCGCATCGTGCGCCAGGAGGGGCCGCGGGACACGCTCACCGCCGCGCACGCCGTGGTGGGCACTCCCGAGTACATGTCCCCCGAGGCGCTCACCGGAGCGCCGCCGGACCCGCGCATGGACGTGTACGCGGTGGGCGTGCTGCTGCACGAGTTGGTGACGGGCCGGCCCCCGGTTGCGGGGGCGCCCTCGTTGACGGGGGCACTGGGGGCGGTGGTGCGGCGGGCGGTGGCGCTCGAGCCCTCGCGGCGCTACGCCAGCGCGCAGGCGCTGGGGCTGGACCTGAGGCGGCTGGCGGATGGAGCGGAGGAGGCGGCGCTGCCTCCAGACGAGGCCATCTGGCTGCGGGCGGTGGCGGTGCTCCAGGCGGTGGCGAGCGCGCTGGTGCTCTGGGCGCTCGTGGTGTCGGTGACGCCGCGGGTGGTGGCGCCGCACGAGTTGGATCCACTCACCATGCAGCCCGCGGCCCGGCTGGCGGATGGGCGGTGGGTGACGCGGGCGCGCTTCGAGACGGGCCCCATTCTGGGAGCGGTGGCGGGGCTCGCGGTGGCGCTGGCGGCCTACGGGCTGCTGCGCAGGCACTGGCGCCACGAGGGCCTGGACGCGCCCGCGCCGGAGGTGCCGTTGCGCGAGGGCCGGCCCTTCCTGGGGGTGGCGTGCGCCTGCTCGGGACTGTTCGCCTTGCGAGGCGTGCTGGAGTGGGGCGCGGGCATCTCCATGCCTCCGTTCATGCCGCTGGTGGGGGGGCTGCTGGAACTGTCGGCGCTCTACCTGCTGTGCGTCTCCACCCTGGAGGCCTGGAGGCGCCAGCGCCCACTCTCCCGCGAGCCGCTGCTCTGGGTGGGGCTGGTCCTGATGCTCACCCCGCCGATGTTCGAGTTCGGCCTGTACCTGTGGCGCTGGCAGCCCTGAGCGGCATCGCCTTCGCGCGGAGCGACGGCTCGATGACGCACAGCGGATGGAGGCGGGCGGTGACGGTGGGGCTCGCGGTATTGCTGGTGCAGGGATGCGCAAGCGTGCCGCTCGATGGCCGCGGCGGCTTCTCCCAGCCTGAGCACGCGTCATCTCCGGGCGAGGCGACGCTTGTCTCCACCCAGTGGGGCACCTCTGCCTCGGAGAACGAGGCGGACGCCGAGGCACGGCGGGCGGAGGTGGAGTGGGTCCTGGCGCGGATGTGGGAAGCGGCCAGCGGCGAGCAGCAGGTGGGCACGGAGTTGGAGCTTGCCTTCTGGGTAGAGCGCGGAGCCTTCACGCCGCTGTCCCAGCGCCGGGGCGCAGCGGGAGGCGAGACGGGCCAGGCCGCGAAGGCAGAGGTCTTCACGCAAGAGCTGCGGGGGCTGCTCACCCTGCTCGCCGAGACGCGCACGGGAGCGCTGGCCTTCACGCTGCACCGGGAGCGGAGCCGTTGGAGGGTGGACTACAGGGCGGCCTCCCTGGAGGAGCCCCCGGAGGCGAGGAAACATCCGTCGCGGCGGATGGGGCCCACCGCCGGGCCGCTCCTGGCGGTGCAGGCCATGACGAAGCAGGTGGTGCGCCTGCTCCAGGTGCCCGCGGGCGCTTCGGCGCGCATGAGGGTGGAGCTTACCCTGGAAGATGACCGGCTGACGGGCTGGAAATCGGGGCCCTACCAGGCCGGGTCAGGTGGAAGGGTGCACCCCGCGGACGCGCGGGCGGCGCAGGCCCTCTCGCTGGCGGTATTGCCCTTCACGCGGGGACTGGGCCCACGCACGGTGCGGGTGGAACTGTCCGGGACGCATGAGGGGGCGAGCGCCACTTCGCACTGGCGGGTAGAGCGGGCGGAGACGTTGCGGCCGGAGCCTCCGGACGAGGCGGTGGAGGACGTGCTGCGCGAGTACCGCCTGCTGCACGCGGACATCTTCCACCGCTACCGCGAGGAGATGGTGGACTCGGTGAAGCTGGCGGGGGCCTTCACCCTGGAGCAGGTGGCCCTCTGCGTCGTCGGGGGACTGGTGGGCAAGGGCCTGCACCTGGCCTTCGAGGCGCTGGCGCCCACGGTGATGCGGGTGGTGACCCGGGGCGGCGTCGAGGGGATGCGCTGGTTGCGCACGCAACTCGTCCGGGCGGGGCGCAAGGACCAGGAACTGTTGCGGCGGCTCTTCGTGAAGGTGGAGACGGAGGGCTTCGATTCCCTCTCCGCCGCCGAGCGCAAAGAACTCACCGAACTCCTGCGGCGCATGGAGCAGTCGCTCACCGTCAAGTTGGAGGACAAGCCAAAGAACGCGCTTCGCGCCAAGGCCAAGAGTGATTTCTATGATGTCCTCCATCCCGAGCTGAAAAAATTGCTGAGGGACGCTGAGGGGAACCAATACGACGTCCACCATCTCATCCCTCTGGAGTATGCCCACCTCTTTCCCGATTTGGACATCAACGCTGCTGCCAATCTCAAGGCCCTGGGCAAGCCCGCTCACGAGGGTATCAACAAGATGTGGAATCTCTTTCGAATAAAGGCCGGTGATACGGCAAATCCCGAACAGGTGAAGAAGATGGTGGTCATCACCGAGCATCATTTCGGGTGCTGGTTCGACAAGGTATATGCACCGGGCCAGTCAGACGCTCTGCTCGAAAAGGCTACGGCGGCGGCGCTGAACGATGTTCGTGCCCTGGTCGCGAGGTGATGAGGAGAGACGCTGATGAAAGAACTTCCCATGCCCGGACTCGAAAGACTACTGGCGGTTTGTGAGAAGTACCTCGTCCAGGCCAGGATTCGAAAGTCCTGGGGAGGTGCGCCGACTGCGGGCTCGCTACTTCTGAGCCGACCCTTGGACCCGATGCTGGCTGCCTTCTATTCACGGCTGGGCGGGCTACTGCTCGATTCCGGCCTCTACGTCAATGCATGCGATGAGCAGGTGAATGGCATCCTCATGGCGAACGAGCACGTTCAGCGGCACTGGCCCGAGCCGTTCCGGTCGCTCCTCGTTTTCGGAGGCCAGGAGGCGCTGTCCTATACCTACGCCACGGCCCCGAGTCTGGCGGATGCGCAGGGATTTCAACCGGTTGTCGAGGTCAACCCCTACGAGGATTTCTATGCACTCCCCATTGCCTCCAATGTGGACCGCTTCTTCGACACCTACGCTCACTACCTGACGCTCGTCTATGAGACGCCAGAAATCCGCGAGGAGCGCGGTGCCTGGCCCGTCTTTCCCTGGGATGTGCCGGAACTCATTGCCGCCGACCGGACGCTGATGGGCATGATTGTGGATGGCCGCTTCGACTTCCTGATGTTCCGGGAGGGAGTCGAGGCCCGGAGGGCCAACAAGGAAATCCGGGAGTGGATCGCACAACTTCGAGCCGTGAGCACGTAACTTGTCCACGGATGAAGGTGGACAGTAGCGCTTGCGGTAATGTTAAGGATGTTCGTGCTCTGGTTGCGAGGTGAATAGGAAAAATGCGTATGACGGACATTCCCATGCCCGGACTCGAGCGGCTGCTCGCGGCCTGCGAGAAGTACCCCGTCAGAGCCAGCAGTCGAAAGCCCTGGGGAGGTGCGCTGACTACAGGTGTGCCAGTGCTGGGCCGGCCCCTGGACCCGATGCTGGCAGCCTTCTACTCACTGCTGGGCGGGCTCCATCTCGACCTCGATCTCTTCGTAGAGCCCTGTGATGAGCAGGTGAATGGCATTCTCACGGCGAACGAGCACGCCCAGCGCTACTGGCCCGAGCCGTTCCGCTCTCTTCTCATTTTCGGCTGCCAGGATGCCTCGTCCTATACCTACGCCACGGTTCCGAGCTTGGCGGATGCGCATGGCTTCCAACCGGTCGTCGAGGTCGACCCTTACGAGGACATCTACGCTCTCCCCATTGCGTCCAGCGTAGACCGCTTCTTCGATACCTACGCCCGCTACCTGAAGCTCGTTTACGAGACGCTCGATGTTGGTCAGGAACGAGGTGCCTGGCCCGCCTTCCCCTGGGAGGTGCCGGAACTCATCGCCGCGGACCGGCCGCTGATGCGCATGCTGGTGGACGGCCGCTTCGACTTCCTGATGTTCCGGGAGGGGGTCGATGCCCAACGGACCCACGAGGAAATCCGGGCGTGGATCGCACAACTCCGAGCCGCAGGCGCGTGAGCTGTCCAGGCGCGCGCATCGGCTTCACGGACTGGAGTGGCTTGTCCATGGGGGACGCCTGCTGCGCCTCATCCCTCCGTGTCGGAGGGGTCCTCCTCTGCCTGCTGCGCCTTCTCCATCTCCTCGATCCTCTTCTTCTCTTCCTCCCAGCCCCTCAGGATTGAAATGGGATGAAGGGTGCGGTGAGCAATCTTCCGGTGATGGATGGCGAGGTAGTGCTCACCCGCGACCTGGATGAAGACCGAGATGGGAGGCGCCGGGTGGTCCGCCCACCACGCCTCCGCTTCGGCGCGGGTGGTGAAGGCCGCTGCTGGAGGAGGTAGTCCTCGCTTCGTGACGGCCTCGATGAAGCGCTCCAGGGTGTACTCGCGCGCGAACGCACGCACGGCCCTGTCGCGAAAATAGATGAGTTCGAGATACTCATCCCCTACGAGGACATAGGCATGGCTCGGTGGCTCGGCGAGATTGTTCAGCCACGTCTCTGCCTCTTGAAGAGTGTCGAAGCGGGCGATGACGGGCGGCGGATTCCCATAGAACGTCTTGAGATAATCGTAGAAGTCGTCCTGCTGGCCGGTTGAACGAATGAACTCGAGTTCGTCGATGGCGACTTGAACGAGGCGCCGGTCACTTGGTGACTGCTGGGAATCGCGAATCCGCGAGAGAATCTCCCGGGCCTTGCTGAGACTCTCGCTGTACTCACCGCTCCACGAGGTTGCTTCGGCAGCGTGACCACCGCCGACAGCGCGTCCGAGGTAATCCTCGAAGCGATACACCTGGCCCGTGCGCCATATGTAGAAGTTCGCTTCTTGTATCAAGCGGTACAGCCCTTCGTCCTCACGTGTCCGTGTCGCTCGCCAGCGGTTTGCAACCAATAGCTCGGCATTCGAAAGCAACTCGAAGATCGTCACGGCTTCACCGCTAGCATTTCAAACGCGGGCGTCGGGTTTGACGAGGCCATGGTCATGAGGGGGAGTAGCGCCAGCCCTCCACCTCCCGACCCCACCACGACGGCGACGAAAGCAACACCCGCGATGACCACGACAGTCCCCATCAGGATGTTGTTGCGGTTCTCCTTGATCCAACAGGCCACAAGGATGAAAGCGAGGCTTACTGCGGTGGCTCGATGTGCGACAGATGCCGGTCTCATGTGGGGCCATCCCGCAGTCGGTGCGGAGGTGAATTCGGAGTCTAGGGAGACGAGGCTCAGTGGGCCAACGAGGAAATCCGGGAGTGGATCGCCCGGCTCCAGGCCGCGGGCACGTGAATAAAAAGGCCCCCCGCAACCGCGGATGATTCTCCCGGTACTCCCTGATGGAAGGGGAGGGCGGCGCCAACCCACGAAGGGGCACTGGAGCCCCGGGCGGCCGCGCTCCCCGAGGGAGACGTGTCATGGATCCGACCTCGCTGGCGACCCCCGTACCCGAGTCGAGCACCTTCATGGTGGCGGCCTACCTGCTCTACCTGGTGGTGAGCATCGGGCTGACGGTGTGGGTGGCCAGGACGCTGCAACGCAACGGCGCGCACTTCCTGCACGATGCCTTCCTGGGCAAGGAGCGTCTGGCGGACTCGGTGAACCACCTGCTGGTGGTGGGCTTCTACCTGATGAACATCGGGTACGTGGCCCTGTCGCTGAAGGAGCACCGGACCATCTGGACGGTGCAGGAGGTCATCGAGCTGGTCTGCACCAAGGTGGGCTGGGTGATGGTGGTGCTGGGTGCCATGCACTTCTTCAACCTGTATGTCTTCAACCGCATCCGCCGCTCGAGCCAGGTGCGTCATCAGCCGCCGCCCGTGCTGCCGCGTGAATACACCCGGGTGGCCCCGCAGCAGCAGCTCCCCGTGACCGAGGGCGTGTGAGGCCAGCCATGCATTCCCTCAGCGTGCTGTACGACGAGACCTGTGGCTTCTGCGTGAGCTGTGCCCGGTGGCTGGGAGCGCAGCGCATGCTGGTGGAGCTCGAATGCCTTCCGGCGGGAGGCGAGGCGGCGGCGAGGCGTTTTCCCGAGCTGCGCCGCTCGGACTCCAAGGAGGAGCTGGTGGTGGTGGACGACGAGGGCGGCGTCTACCGGGACACCCAGGCGTGGTTGATGGTGCTGTGGGCGCTGGAGGACTACCGGGCCTGGGCGCAGCGCTTGTCCCGGCCCGCGTTGATGCCGCTCGCGCGCAACGCCTTCGAGCTGCTCTCCAGCAACCGCCGCAAGCTGTCCGGCTGGCTGCACCTGGAGGACGAGGCCGTGCGGCAGCACCTGGAGCGAGAAGCCGGACCTCCGGGTGCCCCGAAGTGCGCCCCGGAGGACGGGGCCTGCCGCCTGCCGCGCATGGTGCGGTGCGAGTGGTGTGCCCGGCCCATGGCGGAGGGCCGTACCGCCTGCCCTCACTGCCTGGCGGACGTGGTCGGCGGGCTGGGCCCAGGCTGAACGCCGGATGGGCTCTATCCCCCGGCGCGAGGGGAGAGGAGGGAGAGGTCCGCGGCCGTGTCCACGTCCTCGCCGCCGCCCGGCAGGGGGACCTCCACCACGCGCGAGGCGTCCCGGACGATCACCTTGCGCGCCCCCTGGTCGGCCTCGAGTGCCTCCAGCTCGGGACGCAGCGCGCGGGAGAACAGGGCGGGCACCCCCCGTGCTCCCTCGTAACCCGAGGCCACGATGGGCGAGCGCGTCCGCGCGAAGGTGTCCACCAGCGCCCCCAGGTGCGCGGCGTCGACGCGGAGCTGGTCGCACAGCAGCACCAGCACTGCCTCCACCTCGGGCAGGGCCCTCACGCCCACCCGCAGGGAGCCTCCCATCCCCACCTGCCACTCCGGGTTGTCCACCGTCCGCACCGGCAGGCCGGCGAGCTCCGCGGCCACGGCCTCGCCGTGCGCTCCGAGCACCACCACCACCGGCTCACAGCCAGCGGCCACGGCGGCCTCGGCCGCGCGGCGCACCAGGGCCCGTCCCTCGTGTACGAGCAACTGCTTGGGGCGCCCCAGCCGCGAGGAGCCTCCCGCGGCCAGCACCACCGCGCCCACCCTCACGCGAGTCTCCGCGACGCCGGCGAGGGGGCGTCCGCGTGGATGGGGGCCTGACGCTCGCGGAGCTTGCCGCCCTCGCGCCGCGCCAGCACGGCCCTCAGCTCGGCCACGATGGAGAGCGCGACCTCCTCGGCGCCCTCGGCGCCCACGTCCAGCCCGATGGGCGCGTGCAGCTTGTCGAGCTGCTCGGCAGTGGGGGCGGGGGACAGCTCACCCAGCAGCCGGTCCGTGCGCGAGCGGGGCCCCAGCACGCCCAGGTACCGCAGCGAGGACGGCATCAGCCGGGCGAGCAGCTCGCGATCCTGCGGCAGGCTGTGCGTCATCACCACCGCGAGCGTGCGCGGAGAGAGGGGCACCGTGTCGAGCACGTCGCGGGCCTTCGTCGCCACCACGGCATGGGCCCGGGGAAAGCGCTGGCGCAACAGCTCCGCGGGCTTGTCCGCCACCACCGTGACGTGCCAGCCGAGGTTCGCGGCCTGCACCACCACCGGCGCCACGTCGAAGCCGCCGCCGAACAGCACTACCGGGGGAGGCGGATCCACCACCTCCACCAGCACCTCCGCGCCGCCACACGGGCCACTCCAGGTGCGTCCCGCCTCGAGCGCCTCGCCGGCCGCGGCGCGCACCGCGTCTCGCAGGGAGGCGGACAGGTTGCTGGCCTCCTCGCCGTCCTCGCGCAGCAGCAGCCGCGCGCCCACCTCGCCACCCCGGTACACCGTGGCGAGCACCGCGCGCTGGGCGCGCTTCCGGGCTTCCTCGGCGAAGGCGAGCGCATCCACCGGCCCGGGCTCGCAGCGCTCGAGCAGGATGTCCACCACGCCGTTGCACCCGAGCGCGAACGTCAGGCCGTCCTCGTCCTCGGTGCTGTCGACGGTGGAGTCGTAGCGCAGCACATGGGGGCCGCCAGACGTCCAGAAGAAGGCCTTGCGGACGACGTCCCGCTCCAGGCACCCGCCGCTCACGCCACCGGCGAGCCGGCCCTCCTCGGCCATCAGCATGCGCGCGCCGGGCCGCCGGTACGCCGAGCCAGACACGGCCACCACGGTGGCCAGCACGAGCGGCCCCCGCGCGCGGGCCCGGGCACGCAGGATGTCCTCCAGCTCCTTCACGGTGTGTCTCCCACCGCTCCTCGGAGTCGCGGGAGCGAGGGAAGGCACTCTACCACCCGGGATTTCGGGCGGAGGCCTCTCGCCGGCGGAAAGCAGCCTGGCGGACATGGCCTGGGCCGCTGACCCGGTTTTACGGGAGGCCCCGGGGCCTCACACGGCGCCCGGGACCTCCTTCACGTCACGACGGCACTACCGGACCTGGATGGCGTCGGCGACGACGACGAAGCCGTCGGCGGCCCAGCGGCTCAGCTGCACCTTGTTCCAGCCGGCCGGGAAGCTCCACGTGCCGAGCGCGTTCCACGCGCCACCGCCCGTCTGCTGGTTCTTGTACACCGTGGCCAGGTTGGTGCCGCTGGCGTTGGTGATGATGAAGGGCGCGGCCGCCGAGCGGTTGGTGCCCGACGTCCACCGCGCGTCGATCGTCTTGGTGGCCGCCGCCGGCAGGTAGAACCAGAACGTCGCCGGCTCGGAGACCGCCGCCGTCGAGGCGTACAGGTAGTTGGAGCCGTAGTAGCCCGCCGTGCCCGACGAGGCCGTCCAGGCCCCCGTCAGCTCGATGTAGCCCTTGGTGCGGTCGTTGAGGGCGTTGTCGTTGTCGACGATCAGGCCCGTGGTCGGGGTGGACGTGCCGTCACCGCAGTAGGACTTGATCTTGCTGATGTACGTGCTCCACGGCCAGTTGGGGCCCGGGTCCGTACGGGTGGAGGGCTGCAGCCGCCCGTGCGCCACGATGTGGTAGCTGTCGCGCACCACCGTGCGGTCGCGCGAGATGTCGCACGAGAGCTTCGCCGAGGTGTCGATCTGCCCCGTCGGGAAGGACGACTGGCTGGCGTAGCCGCCGTGCTCGATGCCCACCGAGAAGTTGTTCACCGACACGCCCTGCAGACCGCACATGACGCCGCCGTTGAGGTTGCAGTCATAGCTGGCCGCCACGTGCCAGGCGCGGTTGGCCTCGAGCACCAGCTGGGTGATCTCCGAGCCGCTCTCGTTCACCACGTAGTGCGCGCTGGCCTGGGCAGAGGAGTTGGTCAGCCAGCTCCAGCAGCCGGAGTAGCCACCCTCGCAGGTGTGGATGACGATCATCTGGATGTCCGTGCCCGACGGCCGCGAGCCGTAGTTGGGCGAGGGACGCCAGATGGCGGCCGCGTAGTCCGCGCTCATCGAGCGCACCATGCCCGAGGAGGCGAACTGGGCCTGCACCTGGTTGGGCATCAGCGACACGGCCAGCTCGCCCGCGGGCGTCTGGGCCACCGCGCCCTTGCGGAGGATGTCATACACGCCGTTGTGGATGTACTGCGCCTGCGCCTCGGTGTTCTCGATGCCGCTGAGCTTCGCGGCGGCCGGGGCCCACGCGCTCAGGTCCGCACGCTCCACCTTCAGCTCGTCCGCGTACGAGGACAGCAGCGCCGCGGCGGCCCGGATGTTGGCCTCGGGCTGGGTGCGCACCGCCTCCTCGGACACGCCGGCCAGGCGCGCGCCCTCGGAGAGCTTCTCGCCGCGCAGGCCCATCAGGCCGTACGCCGCGGGCATGCCCTGGAACTCCTCGCTGCCCTGCACCATCTCCCACCGGGTCTCGGTGTAGGAGATGGCCTTGAGCAGGTCCGCCGGAACGCCGAAGTCCGCGCCCGCCTTCGCGAAGGCGGCGTCCAGCTGGTACGGGGTGCGCTCGGCCTCGGGACGAACGTCCTCGTGGGTGGCCGGCGTCTGGGGGGTGGTGGGCTCCTGAGGACCGCACGCCGCCAGGGCGAGCGCGGCGGCCAGGGTGGCCAACGGCTTGGAGAAGGTCTTCATGCACACTCCTTGGGGGGGAAGAATCGGGGGTGAGGAACGGCGTCACCCCCTACCCGGGGGGGCCGCGCGCAGGAGGATGCATATAATTGGGCTTCATAGGAAGCCCATTTTTTCTGGGAAACTAAGTTTTCAGGACATTGGACAGAGTTGGCGCCAGGGCCAACGCCACAGCAGCAGGAGCGCGAGGAGCACCAGGGAGAGCGCACTGAGGGCCAGGCCCGTGGAAAGGCCCGGCGCTTCGTAGCGGAACACCACCTCGTGCGTGCCCGCCGGGACGCGCACGCCGCGCACCACCAGGTTGACGCCGAGCAGGGGCGTGGGCGTGCCTCCCAGGGTGGCGCTCCAGCCAGGGCTGTGCAAGTCATTGAGGACGAGCACCCCGGGCGCGTCGGCCTGGACGGCCACCCGTACCTCCTCGGGGGCATACGCGGTGATGCGGGCCGAGCCGGTGACGGGAGGCCCTGGGGGCTCGGCCCATCCGGGGACGAGCACGGTGCCCCGCTCCAGCGCGGCGAGTTGATCGCGCGGCGTGCTTCCAGGCACCAGCGCCCGTGGCGCGGCGAGGTAGGCGCGGGGCCAGACCTGGGGCAGCTCGAAGAGGGCCACGCCCGTGCTCGTCTGCCCGCGCGGCTGGAAGCCCAGCCCCACCAGGTCCGGCCCGTAGGACTCCAGGGTGAGCGCCGCGCCCACGTTCAAGCGAGGCGCGAGTGCCTGCACCCACTGCAGCCCCGCCCCGAACAGCTCGGGGAGCAGCGGCGGGTGTCCCTGGAAATAGAGGTCGGGCACCTCGATGCCGTAGGGGCCTCCCATCAGGGCGAGCATCGCGTCGCGCTCGATATCCACCCGGTGCCGCTCGGCCTCGGTGGCCAAGCCGCTCTCGTCCAGGAGGAGGGTGCCGATGCCGAGGTTCATGACGCGCCTCTTCCCGAGCCCCACCCCCATGGCGCGCAGCGGCTCGACGGTGACGGGGGGCGAGGCCGAGTCGTCGAGGGGCCGCACGTCGAGGGCGGGCAGGCTGCTGGCGGCGGTCTCCAGGAGCACCAGGCCCAGGAGGATGGGGCCGCGCAGTCCCACGCCCACCCGCGCCAGGAGCGCGCTCAGGCCCAGCACTCCGGCACCGAAGGCGAGCGAGAGGCCCACGTCCCCGAGGTAGTCCCCCCACTGGGCGGAGAAGGCGCCGGAGGCCGCGAGGGCCCCGAGGGCGAGCAGGCCCAGGCCGCCCGTGGCGAACGCCGCGGGGCGCCACCGTCCCTCCAGGGCCCGGCTCCAGCCCAGCGCGGCGAGCACGGCCCAGGGCACGAGGAAGAGGGGCACCAGCTTCTCCGGCCAGCGGAAGCTGTTGAGCAGCGGGAGCACCGCGAAGGCGAGCCGGTAGAGGCCGCCGTACCGGCCGAGCGCGAGCAGCAGCCCCACCAGCGCCAGGCCCGCGAGCACTCCGCGCACCCGCCGTGACACGCCCGGGTGCAACAGCCCGAGCACGGCGAGGAAGGACACCAGGGCACTGCCGCCGAGCGCCTCGGCCCAATAGAGGTAGCCCGGCACGGAGCCGAAGAGGGCCTGGGCCCGGCCTGGGGCTCCGAGGGGGGAGAGGCCCGGCAGGAGGAGCTCCGGCAGCCGGAGCGGGTGGAGCGACCAGTACGTCGCATCCTCCCAGCTGACTCCTCCGGCACGAGCGCTCGACTGCAGCAGCTTCCAGGTGGGCAGGAGCTGGGCCGCGCACACGCCCGCGAGCAGCACCGCGCACATCGCACAGCCGGCGAGATAGGACCGCCAGCGCCCCGCCGCCAGGGCCAGCCCGAAGAGCCCGGCGGCCAGCGTGAAGAGGTAGGTGCCCTGGATGTCGCCGATGAGCAGCGTGGACGCGCTCGCGCCGAGCGCCAGCGCGAAGTGGGCGCGGTCCCAGCCGCGCAGGGCCGCGCGGCCGAAGGCGTAGAGCTGCAGGGGCAGGACGGCGGCCCCCCACAAGTAGACGATGTTGGCGGTCTCCGAGGTGAGGTAGCCGCCGAGCGCATACGCCACCGCCGCCGCCGCGCTGCCACCGCGCTGCGCGCCGAACAGCCGGGCCAGCCGCCAGGTGCCCCAGGCCGCGAGCGCCACCGCGCACAGGCTCTGCAGGGTGATGACGAGCTCGGGGCGCAGCCAGGCGGACAGCCACGTCAACGGGTGGAGCACCCCGCACACCGCCTGGGCGTGGAAGGGGCTCCCGAGCGACTCATAGGGGAACCAGGAGGGGAACTCCCCGGCGCGCAGCCGCTCGCCGACGTAGGCCCGGCAGGGCACCATCATCCGCCACGTGTCGCGCCGGTAGAGTTGCTGTCCCAGCCAGAGAGGTGCGTAGAAGCCCGCCAGCACCAGGGCCACCACCAGGGGGGCTACGCGCTCCAAACCCCGCTGCCTCGACTCCTGTTCGTTCGTCAGAAAGCGCTCCTTGCCTCGCGGAGGGGAACATACCCTTCCTGCTCCGCGAGGGGCTCTCCCGACGGCTTATTCGAAGAAGGACAGCTCGCTGAGGCGCTCGATGTAGAAGGGCCGGTCGGCGCTGAAGGAAGTCCCGGCGGCGCGCAGGCGCACCTGGCTCAGCGCGGTGGGGTTGCTCAGCGTGGCCTCGTAGAAGGGGTGCACGATGCTCTCGCCGCCGCGCAGGTTGGCCAGCGGCACCCAGAGGGTTCCATCGGTGCTGCCCTCGATGACCAGGTCGGTCGTCGTCGCGCCGAAGGACATGCCGAGGTTGCGCACCACGGCCTTGCGCAGCACCTTGGGCTGCGGCAGTTGGAGGACCACCGCGAGGGTGCCCTGCGGGAAGGTCACCGTCGAAGCGAGATCGCCATCCGTCAACGGGCAGGTGACAGGCGCCTCGGGGTAGGTGCAGCTGACGCCACGGCTGAGCGGGACACGGGTGCGCTTGGGCAGGGCCACGTCGTCTCCCTTGTTGTAGAGGTCGAACTTGGTCTTGTTGAGTTCCACCTCGCGCCGGATGGAGACCGCGGCCTTGAGGTCCGCGGCGTCCTCGAGGAGGTCGTCATTCAACGGCGCCGGCGAGCTCACGCTCCGGCTCACCCAGATGGGGCTGGAGGACTTGCTCACCGAGAGGGTATGCGTGCCGCTGTTGCCCGCCTGCGAGGCGGTGAGGCCCTCATAGGACACGCTCACGCCGTCGGCACTGGTGGCCACCGAGGGCTTGCCGGTCCACTGCTGCAGGAGCGGGAGCTGCACCTTCTCCGTCTGGATGATGAAGCTGGCGTTCCCGTAGTTCCCCGACCCCGTCCCCGGAATCTGCAGCTCGAAGCAGCGCGCCAGACTGCCGGCCTGGGTGTCCGCGCCCAGCAACTCCTCGCTGAAGGCCCCATCGGTCTGCGTCTTCATCGACTTCCAGTCCAGGCCACCGAAGAGACTGAAGACGCAGCTCGAGTTCCCGCTGCGGTGCATCCTCAAGAGCGTGTCCGCCAGGGGCTGGCCATCCTCCTTGAGCACCTTGCCGCTGAGGAGGATCTCCTGCTCGGGATCCACCTGGCTCTCCGTGCAGCCGGAGCAAGCCACCACCGCCGCGCACGCCACCTTCATCCATCGATTCATCGACATGTCACTCCCCCAGCTCCGGTGAAATGGCCGGAGCGCTTCAGGCGGATGTTGTCAGGAGTTGAACGGGATGGATCTCGCGGGGGCCATGCCGCGGTGCGCCAAAGCTGCCGTCAATCCAGCCCCCGCTCGTTGTCGAAGCGGTTGCGGTCGATGCGCGTGAGGTACGGATCCACCACCACGCTCTCCGGCCGCTCGTCCAGGACGAGGGAGAGGGTGTTGACGCCGCTGCGTAGCTCGTGCCGCTGCACGGAGAGGACGTGCTCCTTTGCGAAGAGGCCCACCTCGATGGGCTCGTGCAGCTCGACGGGGGCCTCGTTGCCGCTGCCGTCGGCGTGGCTCTTGCCGGCGGTGATGCGCAGCGTCACCTCGTACCGGCCATCCGCGAGCGGCCGCAGGTGGGCCGATTCGGCTCTCAAGTCGTAGAGGGTGATGTCCTCGAGCCAGTCCCGGAGGAGGGGGTGGGCCTCCGCGGGGGCGGCGGCGCGCAGGTGCGCGAGCAACTCGCGGGTGGTCGCGTTGCCACCGGGGCCCCCCTCCTCGCGCAGGAGCTCGCGCAGCGCGTGGTTCATCCTCTGCTCACCGAGGAGGTTCCCCAGCGCGGACAGCACCACCGCGCCCTTGCCGTAATACAGGTAGGGCTGCTTCCCCACCGTGGACAGCGGCACCTCCTTCGCCGTCTCGCCCGCGCGGCCCTCGAGATAGCGATCCAGCTCGAAGGCGAGCGAGCGGCGCACGTACTCCCGGCCGTACATCGCTTCCAGCACCCGCAGCTCCGTGTACTTCGTCAGGGACTCCACGAGCGTCGAGGCACCCGGGCCGGTGGCGGGAGCGAGCTGATGCCCCCACCACTGGTGGGCGGCCTCGTGGATGACCCGCCGCGACACGAGGTCGAGCCGCTCCGGGTCGGTCGAGTCGGTGCGGAAGCCGCGATCCTCGACGAAGGCGATCATGCCCGGCATCGCGAACGCACCGAAACGCCAGTAGGAGGGGGCCTCGACGATGCGCAGCGCCTCGTGCGGATAGGGCCCGAAGTGCTGCTCCATGTAGTCGAGCGTCGCGGCCGCCGCCCGGAGCATCCGCTCGACGTTGGCACCGTGGGCGGGGTGGTGGAAGACCTCGAGGGTGACGTCGCCGTGCTGGCGCCGCTCGACCTGGTACCGCGCCGATGCGAAGGCGAAGATGTTCGTCACCGGTGTCTCGGAGCGGTAGTGGAAGTAGCGTCGGCCGGCCTCCTCCCACTGCCGCACCAGCCGCCCGGGCGCCACGGCGAGCTGGTCCGCGGACGTCGAGACCGTGGCCTCGAAACGCACCCACTGTGGCGCCTCGGGGCCCTCTCCGTGCGGCGAGTCCTCGGGAGGTGCCTGCTCTGGCAGCCCGCGCTTGCGCCGCTCCCGCGGATCCCTCAGCTCATAGCTCTGGCGGTAGCCGATGCTCGGGAAGGTGAGGGGGCTGAAGACGAACGAGCCGTTCTCGACGACGGACGTGTCCGGGTCGTCGTTGACGAAGCCCGGCTGGGAGAACTCGAGCTGGAAGCGGAGCTCGGTGCGCGCGCCCGGAGCGAGTGGCGCGTCCAGGGTGAACGCGTACATTCCGAAGCGCTCGTCCTGGGAGGCGAGCTTCGCTCCGGGGATGGAGAGGCCGGCCACGCGGGCCTCGCGCCGCACGGCGACGTGCACCCGGTCGATGGCCGCCGCCGTCTCGTTGACGAGCTCGTAGTGGCCGGACACCTGGTAGCGCCGCTCCTGCGGAAACAGCGCGACCTCCGTCTTGACGCTGGAGATGGCCGGCTGGGGCAGCGCCGCGAGTGGCCGGTAGGCCTTCTCGTAGTCCGCCTTCCAGTCGAGCTGCTCCCGGGCGGACTCCCGGTCGTTCAGCACGTCGGTGTTGTAGAGGATCCAGCCGCCGGTAATGGCGAGCACGGCGAGCAGCGCGCCGCTGAGCATGCGATGGGTCCGGCTCCAGCCGTGCAGCAACGCACGGAGCCGCTCCCGGGACGTCGAGAGGGTGCCGCGCCTCCACACCACCGAGGCGCCCAGCGCCAGCAGCAGACTGAAGGCACCCCAATAGAGCATGTGCCAGTGGAACGGCGCGGCCAGGTGGCCAAAGCCATTCATGTCGGAGTGGACGACGGCGGGCGCGGTCAACAGCCGGCCGAGGTGGTGCTCGAGGCCGAGTGCGCCGCCGCGCAGCTTCACGAGCGCCGCGAGCAGCACCCCCCACAGTCCGGTGTACCTGCTGGGGCTCAGCGCATGCACGAAGAGCGCGACGGCGGCGAACAGGAGGAGCGGCACTCCCTCGAAATAGAAGAGGGAGAGGGAGAGGTAGAGCCCGGGCTCGAGGATCCGGTAGCCGCGCGCCACCTGCACGGCGACGCCCACCGCGATGCCGGTGGCGATGAGGCTGACGGCCAGCAGCGCCAGCGCGGTCCACTTCGCCGCCACGAAGGCGGCACTGGAGGCGGAGGTGGCATGGAGCGTCTCGGCCAGCCGGAAGCGCCGCTCGCGCCAGGCGAGCTCCGTGCTGAAGTAGACCAGGACCACCAGTCCGAGGAGGGAGAGGGGCTGGGCGAGCGTCGAGACGATCAATCCTGTCGTGGGCAGCTGGGCCGAGCCGTACTCGCCGCCCGTGATTTCGGAGATGAGCTCGGAGGCCGCGAGCGCCATCCACAGCAGCACGACGAGCACCACGGGGACACGGAGGAAGAGTGAGCGGAGCTCGAGTCTCGCCGCCGAGGCGTAGACGGCGAACCAGGAGCCGGGTGTGCCCGGGTCAGCGACTCGCGCGGGGCGGAGCGTGGCGCTCGCCATGGCGGGAGTGGGCTCCGGCACCCGAGGTGCGGATGCCTTCCGGGACGAGCCCGCCCCCTTCAGCACGCGGAAGGAGAAGCGCCAGTATGCGGCCACCAGCAGCAGCGCGGCGGTGCCGACCGTCGCGAGGCGATTGAGCAGGAACGTGCCGTGGAGGGAGACGAAGCGGCTGTTCTGCTCGGCGGCCGTCCAGTAGCGGCTCTGCTCGAAGAAGCCCGACAGGCCGAACGGATCGAGCAGGGCGGCCATCGACAGCCCCTCGCCGCCGCCCGGGGTGGAGGCCGCCATGAGGGGCGAGTTCGTGAGGGAAGCGCAGACCAGATAGAGGACGTAGACGGCCACCGCGCCGACGTAGCTGGCGAGCGTGCTGCGCGTCATGGCGGCGATGGCGAACATCAGCGCCGCGGCGAAGAGCATGCTCGGCAGGGCGAGCACGGCGAGGGCCCAGAGATAGCCGCCGGGGTTCACCGGCCCGGCCCGCGCGGGGTCCTGCCAGGGCATGAAGCTGGCGAGGAGCATCCCGGGGATGGAGCAGCTGAAGGCGGTGAACGCGGCGAGGAGCGAGCCGAGGAACCGCCCGCCCAGGAAGTCGAGCTTGCGGACGGGCCTGCAGTAGAGGAGTCCCTCCATCCGGTGCTCGGCGTCGCGCACGATGGCGCTCGCGGAGAAGGGGGCGAGGGCGAAGACGGAGAGGAGGGAGAGGAAGCCCAGCGACTCCGCGACCAGCCAGGGCGAGTGGAGCCGGACGCTGGCCGGGCCGAACCCCGTCGCGGTGAGCGCGAAGCCGAAGAGGAAGAAGCCCAGCGCGGCCGCGGCGAAGGTGATCTGCCGGGTGTGGTAGCGCCACTCGAAGGCGATGATGCCGCTCAGCACGCCACACGCTCCTCTCGCGGCGGCTGGCCGGGGAGGGCTGAGAAGTAGACGTCCTCGAGGTCCGGGGTGATGCGATCGAAGCCACTGCCGGGGCTGGTGTCCGAGAGGACGTGGATGCGCGTCTTGCCGCCGTACAGGTGCGTCGAGATGACGGTGTGCGCGGCGCGGTGGTCCGCCACCGAGGCCTTGGGAATCGTCTTGCGCCAGACGCGCCCCTCGAGCTGCTCCACGAGCCGCTCCGGCTCTCCCTCGAGCAGGATGCGCCCGCCAGCGAGGATGGCCATCCGAGAGCAGAGGTCCCGCACGTCCTCCACGATGTGCGTGGAGAGGATGACGACGACGCTCTCCCCCACCTCGCTCAGCAGGTTGTGGAAGCGGTTGCGCTCCTCCGGATCGAGGCCCGCGGTGGGCTCGTCCACGATGAGCAGGCGCGGGCTTCCCAGCAGGGCCTGGGCGATGCCGAAGCGCTGCTTCATTCCGCCCGAGAACGTGCTGACGTCCTTCTTGCGGACCTCGTAGAGGTTGGTGAGCTGGAGGAGGGCGTCCACCTGCTCGGTGCGCTCGCCCCGGTGGGTGAGGCCCTTGAGGACCGCGAGATGATCCAACAGCTGCACGGCCGGCACGCCGGGGTAGACGCCGAAGTCCTGGGGCAGGTAGCCGAGCTGGTGGCGCACGCGCTGCGGCTCGGCGAGGACGTTGCACCCATCGAAGAGGATCTCCCCCTCGTCGGGCTCCTGGAGCGTGGCCAGGGTGCGCATCAGGGTGGACTTGCCCGCCCCATTCGGACCCAACAGCCCGAACAGGCCAGTTCCGATGTTCAGGCTCACCCCGTCGAGTGCACGCACCCCGTTCGCATAGCGTTTCGACAACCGGGAGATGGTCAGCACGGGCTCGCTCCAGCAGGGGACTCGGTGGTCACCTGACGAGCGAGAGCGGTGGCGATTGCATGCCGCTCATTTCTCCCGCATCGTCCGCCCCACCATGGCCGTGCCTCCTCGTGCCACGGTAGCCGAGCGCTCGTGGGAGACCCTGCGCTCGGGTACCTCGGACTTCCTCTCCGTGCTCGATGCGCACCTGGGCGTGCGCGTGCCCGGTTTCCTGCCGCCCTCCGAGTGCGCCGCGCTCGCACGCCGCGTGTACGCGGGCCGGCCCTTCTGGATTTCTGACTTCGACGGCGTGCAGTTCTCCCTGGGCCGCGCCTGGTACACGCACCTCGAGCAGGATCGCGAGGACGAGTACTTCGCGAATGCCCGCACCTCGGACGCGGTGGTGGAGCGGATGTTGCCGGGCCTGCAGGGCCGCCTGTGCGAGGCCATCTCGACGCTGGTGGGGGCTCCCGCCGTCAAGCGCGAGGGCTGGTGCGGCCCCGGCGTCCACATCTTCCCGGCCGGCGAGTGGCTGTCCCACAACGGGGGCGACGTCCACTTCGACAACGAGGGCCTCTCCGACGAGCAGTGCGCCCGCCGTTCGCGCGCCCTCACGCTCGTGCTCATGCTTCAGCCGCCGGAGTCGGGTGGGGCGCTGCGGCTGTGGGATGTCACCTTCGCGGGCAGCGACGACGTCTCCGAGCGCGAGCTCCAGTCCCCACGCGCCGATGTGGACTACCGGGTGGGGGAACTGCTCGTGCTCGACAGCTACCGGCTGCATCAGATCCAGCCCTTCACCGGCACGCGTGACCGCATCTCGGCCACGGCGCACGCGGCGTGGGATGAAGAGGGCTCGCGCTGGGAGGTCTGGTTCTAAGTAGGTGACCAAAAGTCCCCGACACAATAACGAGGAGGGCCTACGCTGATCCGATGCGCAAGACACTGGCCCCGCCAGCGGGGGCTGACGGAGTCCTCTCCCGCCGCTTCTGGCTCCGTTCCTTTTTGTAAAGGAACTTTTGGCTACCTACTTAGCGGCTGGGCCTCTCCCCCAACGGGCTCTTCCCCGTCGCGCTCGCCCTGCCCACGCCAGGCGCTGGCTTCGTGGGCAACGCCAAGCACCGTCCCTTCCTCCTCACTTGAAGGTGACGTTCTCGAGCACCAGTTCGCGGCCGCGTCCCCAGCGCTTCAGCGTGTACGCGCCCGGCACTTCTCCAGGCGTCAGTTCACGCACTCGGAGTTGGGCCCTTTCTTTTTAGCGCGCCGTCGTGCGCCGACTCGTCAAAACGAAACTGCTACGGCCCCCCACCCACACCCGGCCGGAGTTCCTCCTCCGTGATGTGAATATCCTTCTGTGCTCGGCTCCCAGAAACGTCGGATGGGGCCAGATCAATGACACGCGGATAGATGGTCCAGCCTTCACGGCGCACGGCCTCTGGCATTTGCACGCGCGCCCCACCAAGCCGGAAGACGACGTAGAACGCCTCTCGTACTTGATAGTTCGAGCCCTTGAGGCGACCTATCGTGTCGTTCATCTGATGAATGCCGCGCACAAGGTAGGGCTTTTTGTTGTCTTCTGAATATTGCTTTGCCTCAACATACAACTCCTCCCCGAGAACGTCCGGCCGCAGCCCGGCTGTTGGCACCTCGGTAATCGGGTTGAGCCCCTGGTCAAAGAGGTAGCGCGCCAGTTCGTCCGTCAGAACCTGCTCCACCTTCGAGCGCTTGCGCGTGTCGCCTTCAGCAGGCGCTGTCGCCGCCGCCGCAAGGTCGCGCAACCGTCGTCGGTCGTGCCACTCGCAGCGAACCTTGAACCGGTCGAAGATGGCCAGGAGCGAGCGCGTGGTGCCAATGCGCAGTCGAAGGCCTTGGTGGACTCGCTCTGCCATAGTCTTGAGCTTGTTCACCCCGCCCTCGAGTTCTCCGCGCTCACCGCGAGTGGCCTCGGGCCTCTCGTAGAGGAACTTCGTCATCATGTAGGCGTGCGGCAGGTCAGCGCCAGATCTGAGGCGCTCCACCAACGGCGACGCCCCCTCCCAGCCGGTGGAGTCGAGTTGGGTGAAAAAGGCTTCCAGATAGAGAAGCGTAACGCCAGGGGAAGTCATCACTGCGTCGGTGAAAACACGCCAAACGCGAACGTGCTCTTTCTCAACAAAATTGAGTTCACGGACCAGCGCGTTGAGGCTCTCTCGAACTGGGGCCGCCATGGCTATCTGCTCCTGAGGCGGCTCCCCTTCGGGCTTCGGGTCGAGGATCTTATCAAGCTTCCAATTCAGGAGTTTGATGAGTTGCGCCGGGCGGCTCCGATCGTCATAAAATGCGCCGCCAGTTACGTCGGCGCCTTCGCGGCTGGCTGCCTCATCGAACGCGGCGAGGCTATAGCGCCACTGCCAGTTGTTGCCTGTGTCTAGGTCATCTGGACGCGGCGCCGCGCTATCGTCGTGTTCGGGAACGAGGGTGCTAAAGTGCTGGCGGAGTCCCTTGAGGCGGCCGACCGACCTTTCGCAGTGCTGCTCGAACTCGGTTTGATACGCGAGTGCCTCGCGCCTCTCATTATCGAGAATCGCCGCAAGGCGCGGTTCCCGGCGGAGTGCATCCAGCGTGCGCCGCAACTCACGGATGAACATCTCGCCCGACTGGCGATCGAGGAATTGAAACTGCCGGTCAACAAGATGGATGAGGTCTTCGAGCATGGCGAGCCAGGAGGCTACCCCAAAGAGGGCTTAACAAAACCTGAGGAGTGACGTGTGCGTAAGCAAGCCAGAGCGGTGCGCGCGATCTTGGAGCACCTGGGACTGCCCACGGCAGGTGCGAGCCTGACCCCGGCGCGAGCGCCACCCCAGGCCGCAGGGTGTTGAGGCTGACGCCGCCACAGCCAAGAGACCTGATGCCCCTGCCGCGCTCCTCATGGGAGGGCGGCCTGGGCAGGCATGCCCAAGCAGGCTGCGTGGCCTCTCCACCGGCCCGGCTCACAGCTCGGCCGGCACCCGTCAGCGGCCCTCCTCGGCCCCTCTGCACCACCCCTCCCCCTCCACACGGCCTCTCTCCTTGCCTATACGCCAACGGATTTGGTCCAAATTTGGTCCGACAAGAACCGATTTGGTCCCCCAAGATGCTCCACGCCTCCTCGTTAGGAGAGAGTTCGACTCAAGGCGGCGGGCAACCTCTAAATAGGTGACCAGAAGTTCCTTTACACAAGGGCCCACACCCTCCGGTGGAGTTCGGGCGGGGCGGTGCCCCTGCCGGGCTCGGTCTTCAGAAACTTGTCCAACTGTTGGACAAGTTCGTGCAGCGCGCGGCCGGGAGGTCGGCCTGGCGTGGCTTCGCACGCAGTGCAGAGGCCACACGATTGTGTCGGGAACTTTTGGCCACTTACTTAGACCCGCGCTGTCAGGTGAGCTGGCGCAGGTAGTGGAAGTCCTTGCCCGCCAGGTTCTCCTGCGTGAGGCCGCACGCCGGGTCATCGCCCGGCAACATGTACACGACGTCTGACTTCACATGCAGGAAGTTGAGCAGCGCGGGGCCCTTGAGCAGGTGCTGGAAGGTGCTCCTCCTCCACAGCTTCGCCTCGGCGATGTCGCAGTGCTGGCCCAGCCGCTGGTCGCTCGTGCTGCCGTTCTGCAGCAGCAGGGCCAGGGTGCACGCGAGGTAGCGCGGGTTCCCGTCCTCGCGAGCTGGCTCGGTCCGGGCCTCCTTGCCCTGCAACCCGTTCACCCAGTCCTGGAAGTCATTCGGCGCGCGGGACGGATCATCCCAGTAGTCCCACACGCCCATGGTGAAGCGGTCCGCCTCCCGGCGCAGCACGTTGCAGATGCGGCCGTAGTAGTCGTGCATCTGCGCATAGCTGGTGCGCTCTGGCGCGGAGCGGATGATTTTGTGCAGCTCCCGGTAGGTGGGATCGTCCTCGCCCCGGAGCTCCATCACCACCTGCATCGAGAAGACGGAGTAGTTCATGCGCCGCTCCTTTCACCCGCCGGAATAGGAGTAGCTCGAGGACCGGCTCCACGAGCTGCGAGAGGAGAAGGCCGGCCCGAGGAGGGCGCGGCTGTTGCTCGACGTCCGCATGGCCACCTTGCCGAAACCCGCGGGGAAGGGGCGGAAGGCGCCAGTCGCCCCGCGAGGGATGGCGGAGAACATCGTGTTGCGCCGTATCGGCTCATAGGCGTACCCGCCCGAGACGTTGGAGGGCGTCTGCGCCAGGTCCTTCGTGGAGAGGATGCCGGCGGAGGAGCGCCCGCGAATCGGGCCGGGGCTCGTGAAGGTACTCGTGCGGGTGCTCGCCCAGGGATAGAAGATCCAGAAGGAGTTGTGCCCGAGCCGCGAGCCTCCGTAGTACCAGTGGCGAGCCCCCGAGGTGCCCGTCGTGGCCAGGCGAGTGCCCGCGTCCGAGGTGCCGCCGTCCGCGGAGGCCAGGACCGAGGTGCCCGCGTCCGAGGTGCCGCCGTCCGAGGTGGCCGTGGGCTGGCCCGAGGCCCGGCCGGGCGTGGCGGTCTCGGAGGGATCCGGCCGGAAGTCGCTCGCCGCCACCAGCTTCACGTCCAGGCCCGCGGTGCGCCAGGCCACGAAGTCCTCGTTGAGATCGTCCAGCTCCTGCAGCGGCGTGCTCCCGCCGGGGAGGACGTACAGCACGTGCTGGAGGCCCAGCTTGCGCAGTTGCTCGGCGGAGGGCATGCGCGCCATGTAGCGGTTGTCGAACTGGCGCTCCTGGTCGGTGTAGGCCGTCAGCCGCTGGCGATCCATCACGAACACCGGAGGCGCGGGGAGCGTGCGGCTCTGCGCGAGCTTGCGGAGGGTGGACTGGTAGTACGTCACCGCGGCCAGCGTGAGGTGCGCGGGCACCACGCCCACCGGGTGGGGCCAGTTGTCGAAGGTGAAGACGGGCTCGAAGACACCGGCCAGGGCCGTGGCGAAGGCGACCGACTCGGGGCCCGGCAGATCCACCAGCACGGCCGTGGCGCGCGCCGCCTCCGGCTGCTCCGCGAAGAGGGTGGCCAGCGCCTGGCCCTGGTTGAACGCCGCCTCCATCTCGGGCGTGAAGATGGGGCGCAGCTCGTTGAGCAGCGACCCGCGGGTGGAGACCGACTGGAAGAGCGTCGCCTGGTAGAAGGGCTTGAGCGGGTCCTGCTTCGGGGCCATCTCGGTGGCCAGCGCGCTGAGCTCCTCGAACTTGAGGGGGACGTTGACCTGGTTCGAGAAGGTGAGGGTGTCGTCGGTGGCGCCGAAGTTCCACCCTTGCTGGCGCTGCATCTGCAGCGCGTCGTGCATCTCCAGGTACTCGTCCTCGCCCGTGGCGGCGAGCGCGATGCCTCCCACGGCCACCACGCCGCCGAACACCGCGAGTGCCTGGAGCGCCTTGCGCCGGGAGACGGGGTCGCTCATCGCCGAGAGGCCCTCGTTCCACCACTGCGCGCCGATGAGGCCCGGCTGCCGGGTCATCACCTTGCGCTGGAAGGGGTTCTGGCCGTTGTCGCTGCTCATCGTCTCCTCGTCTTCCTTGCCTTCACGGAGTGACCAGCACCGGAGTGCTCAGGGCGCGCGTGTCGGTGGCGCCGCGCTGCACGCGGGTGTAGAGGCCCGCCGCCTCGCCCGCGATCACATAGACACCGTGGTTGATCGTCTCTCCGCCCGCGGTCTCCTCGGCGGCGAAATAGCGTTGGGCCACCCAGCGGCCGGGCAGCGCGTGCACCAGCGCCGCGTTCCACTCCTGCTGCGGGGTGAAGCGGCCCACCAACACCTCGTCCCCCTCGGCGCCGTAGTCCGACTTGAGCACCCATGCCTCCCTGTCCCGGGCCAGCTCCTCCACGGGCAGCGTCTCCATCCGCACGGTGTAGGGGATATGGGCGCGGATGGTGGCCCGCGCACGAGGGGAGAAGCGCTCGTGCCGCTCCCACATGAAGGCCATGGTCCGCTTGTTCTGCGTGAGCACGGCGCCAAACGGATTCACCACCACGCACCGGCCCTCCAGGCACGCCTGGAGCACCACCGAGAGCGGGCCGGCCAGCGGCGTCATGTCCTCGAAGGGCTCCTCGTCGTCCCAGACGGGGAGGCGCTCGCCCCACCAGTCCGTCTTGTAGTGGCGCAGCAGCACGTCGCACGGCTCGCCGAAGAGGCGCACCCGCCCGTCCGGCCCCGAGGTGAGGTTGAAGGGCGAGCCCAGGTGCACCGTCCACCCGCGCGCCTCGAACCACTGGCGGTAGAGCCGCACCAGGCCGAGGTCCTCGGGCATCTCCGTGGGGTAGAGGATGCCCACCGAGAGCTGCTCGGGCGCGGGCACCAGCAGCCGGGCCGCCAGCGACTCCACCATCGAGCACATCCGCTCGCCCAGCTCCGTGTTGGGATCCACCGTGCCCGGCCACGCGGGCTGCACCAGCGGGTTGAGCAGCACGGCCTCGACCTCGCCGGTGGGCGTGTCGCTGTTGAGCTCGCACACCGCGAGCTGCCCGTCCCGGGTGAGGAAGACGTCCGCCCGGGCGAAGCCGTGCCAGAAGGGCTGCGAGGCCTGCCACATGAGCTTCTGGCCGGGCGTGAGGCAGAAGAAGTCGTCCAGCACCTCGGGCGATTCGGCGCAGGCCAGCACCAGCTCGTGGTAGGCCGCCGCCACGCCCTCGGCCGCCCGGTAGAGCGCGGCCTTGCGCTCGCGGGGCATGAGCAGGGGCTCGGAGCGGAAGCGCGGCGCGCCCTCCAACCACGGGTCCGTGACGAGGCCCGTGCGCACGAGTTGCTCGGCGAGCGCCTCGTAGGTGAGGGGCGGCGTGCTCATGCCAGCCGGGTCACCAGGAACGCGGCGGCGAGGTACGAGACGGCCTCCAGTACGCCCATGCCCAGGTTGCGCTCGGCGGCGATGCCCTGATCCAACCGGCCGCCGCGCAGGGTGAAGCGCGCGCCCAGGAGCAGCGTCTGCACGAAGAACTGGCGCACTGGGTAGAGCGCGAAGGCGAAGATGAGCGCCAGCGCGTAGCCGCGCAGCGAGGCCGCCCAGCCCACGAAGTCCCCCTCCACCGCATGGCCGATGATGAGGGACAGCGCCACGGTGATGCCCGCGTAGCTGAGTGCCGCGGCGAGATTCTCCCCGAGGATCTCCTCGGCGTCGTCGTAGGCGGTGAGGGTGCGGAAGAGCATCACGAACAGGTGCAGGGTGATCTGGGCGATCACGACGAAGACGAGCACCACGCCCAGCATGCTCAGGTTCGTGCCGGACACCGAGCGCGACAGGAGGATGCCGGTGGCGAGGTAGTGCGAGCCGGCGGCCAGTCCGGCGGCGACGTTGCCGCGCTCGACCTCGGCGGCCAGCCGCGCACGCAGCAGCACCCGCACGCCCAGGTGCCCGAAGACCACGAGCAGCACCAGCGCCGCGAGGCCATAGGCAGACACCCAGAGCACGTCGTGCCACAGACTCTCGCCCTGGGCGCACCCGGCCACCACCGAGCCGGAGATCAGGAACAGGCCGAGCACCTGGCCCACCTGGAGGAGCGCATGGGCCATGTGGCCCTCCTCCATGTCCGAGCGAACGGTGTGTGCGGGAGACAACAGCCGTTGTCCGGCGCGCAGGAGCAGCAGGAGCACGACCGTGGTGATCGCGCCGAAGGCGGGCAGGTAGAGAGGGCGGAGCTCCATGGGGACGCGGAGCCTACCCCGACTCCCCCCGTAATCGCCTGGAATCACGGCGCCCTGGCCGGGCGGGGGCTCGGAGGACACCCGGCCCGGTTATCCCACCTCGCTGGAGTTGCCGGAATCATGACGCACCTGCTGTCAGGTAGCTTCCAGCGGTACGGAACGGGGGCGGGGGCGGCTTGCCGCGCTGCGGCATCGAACCCAGCTTGGGCGGACCAACGGGGGAGGTCCCAGATGCAGCCGTACCGTCGTTTCCATTCTCAGTATCGAGAACGGCTGTCGCTCGCGGACGGGACGTGGGCGGAGCTGCGGATGGTCCGGCCCGAGGACGCGGCGCTGCTGCGCGAGGGCTTCGAGCGGCTCTCCCCGCGCTCGCGCTTCCAGCGCTTCCTGTCGGCCAAGCCCCGGCTGTCCGCGGAGGAGTTGAACTACCTCACGAGCGTGGATGGGGAGGGGCACGTGGCGATCGGGGCGGTGACATGGAGCCCGGCGGGCCGGGAGATGGGGCTGGGGGTGGCCCGGTTCTTCCGCTCGGCCCACGCGCCCGAGGTGGCCGAGGTGGCCATCACCGTGGTGGACGAGGCCCAGGGAAAGGGGCTCGGCCGCATCCTGATGGACAGGCTGGTGGAGGCCGCGCGCGAGCGGGGCGTGGAGCGCTTCGACTTCCGGGTGCTGGCGGGCAACCTGCCCATGTACAAGCTCGTCCAGACGCTCGCGCCGTGCGAGCCCGAGCAGGACGAGGATGCGCTGTGCTTCAGCGTGCCGTTGGGCGCGCCCGCGCGCGGAGGCTCGGAGCTGCTGCGCTCGTTGCTGGCCCTGGCGGCGCAGGGGGCGCTCACGCTCATCGGGCCCACGTGCCGCTGGCGGAGCGTGTCCCGCGCACCGCCGCCGCCGGTGGCCTACGAGGAAGAGGCCCGCTCGCCTTGAGGCGCATGGTCCCGCTGTAGCCGCTCGAGGAATGCGGGCGTGAAGACCCCATCCACGCGCAGCGAGTAGCGGAAGTGGGGGGCGGCCTCGACACCGTGGTAGTCGAAGTCGTTGAACCAGTAGGCGCGCCCGTCCACGTGCGTCTTCTCCTGGTGCTCCTCGTTCCAGAGGTAGAGGCGCTTGTTGCCGCGCGGGCAGACAGTGATGAACTGGTCGGGGGCCGTCTGGTCCTCGGGCTCGCCGTCGCGGTGGACGGTGCCGTGGTCGTTGGCGTTGAGCCCGAGCAGGGTGCAGCGGCCGATCTCCTGGAAGGGGAGGGACTTCACGAAGGCCACGGTGCGGGGGAAGTAGAGGCGGGCCTCGCGGGTGAAGTCCTTGCCGGCGCTGGTGCTCTTCTCGCTCCAGTAGCCCCCGGGGACGAGCTCGTAGAAGACCTTCCAGGGGAAGTAGACGCCGTACTTGAACTCGAGGAAGCGCATCTGCTCGCGGGTGAGCGGGTGATCGCGCTCCTCGCCGAAATCGTACTCGTGGCGGCGGCGCGGATCGAAGGCGCCGGGCTCGCTGCCGAGCGAGACGAAGGTGGCGAACTCCTTCTCGGAGAAGCCGCGGATGACCTGGCCGTAGTCGACGTAGGGGTCGTCCGCGAGCGAGGGCGGGACGATGCCCATGGCCTTGTGGCTGCCGCCCGTATAGCTGGTGCCCACCTGGGCGAGCGCGTAGCAGATTTCATCATCCAGCGAGGCGAGCTGCGCCAGGTCGAGGTAGGGCTCGAGGTTGATGAAGGGGCGATCCCAGATGCCCACGAGTCCGTTGCGTGCGCCAGCCATTGCGTGTCCGTCCGGCTCCGGGCCTCGAAGGGCGGCCCTGTTCCGGGGCGCAGGATACGTCCTGGGGGGCGGGCCGGGAATGTCTGCCAGAGGCCGGGCTTCCTGTTCTCCGGACGAGCAGGCGCCATTTCTTCCTCGCGCGCTCCTGCACGGTAGGCTGGCCCGGTTCATCCATGCCCTGGCTCGCCCTCGCCCTCCTCGCCATGATCGCCGTGCTGCTCCGGCAGCCGATCATCGACGCGCTGTTCGCGCTGGCGGAGGAGTGCAGCTTCCACTGGGGGGCCTATCGCGGCACGCTCCGCCTCACCCAGGCCATCCGCATGCTGGGCCCCGATGCGCTGATGCAGCGGTCACTGCGGCAACTCCGCGTGCATGCACATGAGTCCCTTGGACGGACGGCGCGGGCCGTCGAGGGGGCGCGGCGCCTCGCGGATGAGGCCAGGACGGTGGGCGATTGGAGTCTGGCCAACACGGCCATCAACACCTTCATCAACGCGGGCCTCTACCAGGAGGCACTCGAGGTCGAGCGCCGGTGGGAATCCCAGGCAGCGCCCGGCCCGGAAGCGCTGGGGCCCGACGAGCAGGCGGCCCTGGTGCAGTTCAACCTGTGCGAGGCGCTCTACAATCTGGGTGATTGGGAGGCCGCTCGCGAGCGCCTCCGGGCCGTGGAAGAGGCGGCGGTGGGAGAGCCCCTGCTCCAGCAGGCGATTCTCATGCAACGGGCGTGGATCCAGGCGCACACCGGGCAGGCGGAGGATGCGCTCGCGACGCTGGAGCTGTTGAAGCGCGAGGACATTCCCCGTGTGTATTGGAGTGAGGTGGCCTTCACGCGTGCCGCGGCGCTGCTGGCACTGCGGCGGTACGACGAGGCCGGGAACGAGGCGCAGGTGGGGCTGAAGCTCGCGCGCCGGGTGGCGAGCACGAGGAATGGGTTGTTCATGCTCGGGCACATCGAGCTGGCGGCGGGGCGGCTGGAGGAGGCCGCGCGTCATTTCGAGGCTGGGGCCGCGCACCCGTACAAGGGGCAGGGAGGCGGGGCGCTGCTGGCGTGGGGCGATTGCCTCGAGAAGCTGGGACGCGGTGAGCGCGCCCGGGAGGCCTGGAGGCTGGTGCTCGATAGGGATCCGCAGAGCGCCGCGGCCCGGGAGGCGGCCGCGCGGCTTGGGCTCGCGGGATGGCAGGTTCCGGGGGCAAGCGGGTGAGTCGCGGAGCATGAGTATGAAGACATCAAGCCAGCAGCCGTCTGCGACCTTCAGCGAGGAGCTCGATCTTCGCTATCTGGAGTTGCTCAAGGCCAAGGCTCCCTATGAGCAATGCAAGCGCGAGCTCCTGCAACTGGAGAAGCGCTGGCTGCGAAAGGCAAACACCTCTGCCCAACGCCTCTCGGTGCAGCGCATCATCGCAAGTACCATTCTCACCGAGGCATACGGCGACAGGATGCCGTGGAAGGAGTTTGGTCGGTGGCTTCGTCGTATCCAGCAGCTTGGCTTCCGCGATCTGGGGATGCGCGTCCACGTCACCTGTCTCTACGTGCAGTTACTTCACCTCTTTCCCCGGCAGGCTCGCGAGGCGTGGGGCATGTTGGAGGACGCTGAAAGGCGAGTGCGTCGGCTCCGTCGAGAGAACCCCCTCCGCGAGGAACACATGGAGGCCATCGCGCACGCGAGGAAGGTTGCCAGAGTGCCGCTCCCTCCTCTTCGATGACGTGATCGGATACCGGAGCAACTGTGGGCATCCGCTTTTATGGGAACGTCAGCCCAGGGATGGTGATGCCGCGCGAGCTTTCATTCCGCAGCGTCAGCGTCAATTCGCCAGGTACGTCGGTCCTCAGTAAGTCGGCCTCCACGATGATCGAACCCTCGCTGTTGGGCGCGATGGGATTGTCCTGTCGAAGCTTCATCCCCTTCAGCTCGTTGCCATGGGCGTCCACCAGCGAGGCCTTGGCCGCCGTCCAGGGCTCCGAACCCAAGTTGTTCAACCAGACCTCCGCCGCGATGCTCTTGTCCGAGCGATAGCCGATGCCCCATTTGTAGGTGATGACTCCTTCCGATGGAACGGCATCCTTCGTCTTGAGTTCTTGGAACTGGATGCCTTCTGTGCCGATTGCTTTGTTGGCGATCAGGTCCTGGAGCCCACCGGATTGCTCGAGTTTGATCCGCAGTTGCTCGAGCTGGGCCCGCGTCTGCGCGAGCTCATCACGGAGTTGCTGGTTCTTCGCCTGCTCCTGGGCTATCTCGCGCTGCAATGACTCCCGCGGGCGTTGATCGCGATACACCTCCACCTGGTGTGTCGCCTGTCCCGGGTGAGCAACCAGGGAGAAGGTGACACGCTGCGGGGTGGCTCCGTTCTCGAGGACAGCCGTGAGCCGGAGGCGCTCTCCAAGTCCAAGGTCCGGTGGAGGCAGGAGACTGAGGGTGTTGCGCCCTCTCGTGACCTCCAGGAAGCGCACCTCGTCTTGCAGGTCCACCTCCGCGCGCGCGTCGAACACGAAGTTCGTCATGAGCCCCGGGCTGACGCATATCTCCCGGGCTGACGCCGAGGGAGCCCATGCGAGCTCGATGCGCTGCAACTCCTTGCACGCCCCAGGGGTGGGGGGCTGCCTGAGGGGAGTGCCCTGAAGAAGCACGAGGGGCAGGATGGAGAAAGGGGGGAGCACGGACAGTCGCCTCCGGCACGGGGTTATCGGAAGCGCACTACCGGCCGGACGCTCATGATATTGGAGACACGGACCTTCTCGGGCGTGCTGCCAGGCTCCATGGCAATGCCGAGCCCCTTCGATGTCACCACTTCCAGGCAAACCGGAATCATTTCACCGTCAGGCAGGCGAGCCCGGGTGAAACGGCCATAGACATGCCCATTCCCGAAGAACAGCTCGCCATAGATCTTGATATGCCCCGGGAGATCCCCCCACGGAGGGAGGATCTCACCCGTGACAGGTCCCTCCGAAACCACTGCCTCGGAGTAGTCCGTGTCGAAGGGATGGACGATGATGCGGTCCCCTCTGTGCGGGATGACGTTGAATCGCTTGAAGACCGCGTCGGAGCCGGGCGGGCACTCCGCAGGCTTCGGCGGCTGACGCTGCTGCGGACCACTCACGCAGGCGGAACCAGCAACACAAGTGGCGGCAAGCAGGGCTCGGGTCGTCTTGGACTTCGTCATCGGGGGCTCCTCGCTTTTCGTCGCGGTGGCGACGGGCGCGGGGGTGGGTGACTTCTCGGGTCCCGCGTCATGGCCAACCTCTCCCGTCAACCCGGCGGGCGCTATTTCCTGGCCAGGGATGGCCTGCTGCGGTGGGGCCGGGGAATGCGACTCCGCGCGTTGGCCGGGAGTCATCACCGTCAAGGACCGCTGCCACCCTACGGCGGACAGGGACAGCACTCCGAGAGCCGCGGCGAGGAGGAGGAGTCCGGCGGCCCGCCACCGCAGGGGGCTCTGGCGTCCGGGCGTCGCCGGAGCCGGGCGCTTGTCTCGCCTGACCTCGGGGAACAGCGGTACACGCCAGTCGCCGTTCGCCTGGGTGCACAGCTCCACCAGATCCTCCGCGAGCGCCTTCGCATCCGGATAGCGGTCCTCCGGCTCCTTCTCGAGCATCGCCATGCACAGGTCGCTCAGGGCCGGGGGCACGCGCGGATTGAGCTCATGCGGGGCCCGTGGCGTCTCCTCGAGGATGGCCCGGTTCAACCCGGGGTCGCCCCGGTCTCCGAAGGGAAGCGTGCGCGTCAAGAGGACGTAGGTGACGACGCCCATCGCCCACAGGTCGTCTCCCGGCGCGAAGGGGTAGGGCTCGCCCTCCCACTGCCGGGCGAAGCGCAACGCCTCGGGGCTGCGGTACTCCGCGGTGCCCGGGGGCAGCCGCAGCGTCAGACGCACCGCCCCCTCCTTGAGGCCCGCCGCGCCGAAGTCCACCAGCACCGGCTGCCCGTCCGCCTCGCGCACGACGATGTTGGCTTCCTTGATGTCCCGGTGCACCACGCCCGAGGCATGCACGTCCGCCAGGGTGAGCGCGAAGGGCAACAACATCCGCATCACCAGCTCGAGCGCGGACGGGTTCTCCTGGGCCGCCCAGACGTCGAGCGTGGGGCCCTCGACGAGCTCCAGGGCCAGGACGAGGAAGCGAGGCTCGTCCTCTGGCCAGAAGCCATACCCGTGGAAGGCCACCACGTTGGGGTGCCGCATCAGGCGCAGTGCGGCCGCCTCCCGGTCGCTCCGCGGGGTGAGGGGCACCAGCTTGATGGCGTAGCGCCGTCCGTTCCGCTTCGCCCGGTACACGGTGCCGAAGCTGCCGGAGGCGAGCAGGCCCTCGAGGGTAAAGCCCGCCACTTCCATCCCCGGAGCGAAGCATGCTCCGGGAGCCTCATCCCCTGCCTGTGCACTTCTCTCGTCGAGCATCCAGCCGCCTCCGAAAAACCTCGGAGGCTACCAGGGAGATGACCTCGTGACCTGGACGCAACGGGTTGGCTGGCGGGCGAAGAACCCGCGCCCCGGGACTCTTCCGCTCACTGCGGAGCGCCCTGGGCCACCCAGTCGATGAGGAGCTGCTTCTGCGCGGCGGTGAGCGGAGCCTCCCTTGGGCTTGGGGGCGCCCGAGCACGCGGGGCTGGTGTTGGTGGCGAGGCGCTTGGGGAGGAGCCGCCTACGCCCGGGGTGGCCACATCCCCGGCTCCAGCAATGACGAGGGCCGGCCCGGGGACTCCCGGACCGGCCCGAGGTGCTCCGCGCCTCCTCACGGCGCGCGGGGCGGTGTGCCTAGTTCACGCTGACCGCGGACCAGGCGGCGGCCACGGCGTTGTACTGAGTGCTGCCCGCGCCGTAGAGGTCCGTCGCCGCCTTGAGGGAGGCCTGACGCGCAGCCGCGTAGTTCGTCGAGGACGTCATGTACACCGTGAGGGCGCGGTACCAGATCTTGCCCGCGGCATCGCGGCCGATGCCCGACACGCTGGCGCCGTTGCAGGTGGGGCTCGCCGGGCCGCTGGCGGGGTTGGAGCCCTCGGCCAGCAGGTAGAAGAAGTGGTTGGCCACGCCGCTGGAGTAGTGCACGTCGATGGAGCCGATGCCGCTGTACCAGCAGTCCTTCGAGGCGCCGTCCAGCGAGGGCTTGTACATGTAGCGCAGGCCGTCACCCGCCTTGGCCGGGGTGTAGATCTCCTCGCCGATGATGTAGTCGCCCGGATCGTTGCTGTTGTTGGCGTAGTACTCCACCAGGGTGCCGAAGATGTCGCTGGTGGCCTCGTTGAGGCCGCCGGACTCGCCCGAGTAGGTGAGGTTGGCGGTGCGGCTCGTCACACCGTGGGTCATCTCGTGGCCGGCCACGTCCAGCGCGGTGAGCGGCGTGAAGGTGGAGCCGTCGCCATCGCCGTAGGTCATGCAGAAGCAGCTGTCGGACCAGAAGGCGTTGTTGTAGTTGCGGCCGTAGTGCACGCGGCTGTAGCCGGTGTTGCCCGCGCCGTCGATGCCGTTGCGGCCGTGGGTGTTGAAGTAGTAGTCGTAGGTGACCTTCTGGCCGTAGTGCGCGTCCACGCCGGCCGAGGCGGCATCGCTGGTCGTCCCGCTCCCCCAGATGTTGTCCGCGTCGGTGAAGATGGAGCCGCCCGACTGACGGCCGCCCATGTTCGTCGTGTAGAAGCCCTTGCCGCGCGTCACGTCGCGCATCTCGAAGCCGGTGGACGTCGAGTTGGTGCCGATGGACACCGAGCCCGAGTAGAGCGACTTGCCGGTGCCGCTGGCCGAGGCCGTGTGGATGCCCTCCCACTGGTCGCGCAGGGCGCCCGTGGTCGCGTCCACCAGCACGTGCAGCTCGCTGGGGGTGCCGTCCGCCTGGAAGCCCTCGAGGACGACCTCATAGGCGAGCGCCGGGGCACGGCCGCCGAGCGCGTCCACCACCAGATCGGCGCTGGAGGAGTCCAGCTTCACACCCTTGAAGGCCGCCTGGGCCAGCACCGAGGCCGCCGCGCCATCGAAGTGGGGCTGCCGCGCCACGCCCTGGAGGGACGCACCCGCCGCGCTGAACCGGGCCACGCCGTCCGCGCGGCCGTGCACCACGAAGTCACCGCCCAGCACGCGCAGGCCCTGATACGTGCGGTCGAACCGGACGTGCTCGGTGCCATCGTCATCCACGAGCACCATGCGCGCCTGCAGCTCCTCGGCGCTCTTGAGCTCGAGCTTCTGCCCCTGGCTCAGCGCCTGGGAGGCGGCGCGCTGGATGGCGGCGGCCTGCTCGGGGCCCGCGCTCAGCTCGCGCGAGGCGATGACGGGGGCGTTGTCGGTGCTGCCGCAGCCAAACAGGGCCAGGGCGGTGAAGGCAGTCGGGATGATGCGCTTCATGGGTGCTTCTCCTTCGTGGGGAAGTGAGAAGTCTTATACCAGGATTACTGAATTTATCAATGCATCCCGGGAATGGTTGCGAGTGAAACCTTCCGTGGAAGAGAGGTGAGTCAGGAAATACAGGGGAGCATGCATCCATGGGGCAAAAAGCCCCATGTTTCACGGGGCCGCGGTGGGGGGCGGCAATGGCTGGTAACGGAAGGAGAGGCGAGCGGGTGTGCCCGCGCTGTCGTAGTAAGAGAGCATTTGCAGCTTGAAGAACTGCCCCGTGCTGCTGCGGAGCACGTACAGCAGCTCCTCGCGGGGGGTGAGGCGGTGCACGGAGAGATCGTAGAAGTACCAGCCGCCCTCGACACCGCTGAACACCGGCTCCGAGGCGTCCTGCTGATAGCCCTCGGCCGGCGCCGCCGTGAGTGAGTCCCAGGATTGGTTCTTGAGCACCGCCACCCGGACCTGGCCCGTGGGGTTGCCGCCTCCACCGTTCATCGTGACGGTGAAGCGCTGGAAGGCGAGATCCCAGTCATTGGTGTCGAAGGCCTCATCGGCCTTCAGCTCCCGGCCCTCGTCGATGTCGAAGAAGACCAGGGCGGACTTGTTCGTCGCGTCGATGAGGGCGTGGGAGCTGCCGTCCTCTTGCGGCGTGACCTCGACGAGCGGCCCGCTGTTCGTCTGGCCATCGAATGGGTAGTCCGTGCGCAGGTCCGGGGCACAGCCCGTCACCGCGAGCCCGAGGAGCAGCACCGTTCCGTGAATCCGCATTCGCATGTCGATCCTCACTCGGGCGTTCTCCCAGGCGGGGAGGGGGCCTGTCCAGAGGTTGGCAGTCCGTCCCACGAGGAGCGACCCGCCCGATGGGAGGCATCCCCACCTGCTACCCTCCAAACCAGCGAGCAGACAAGCGCAGCCGCACGGCATGAGGGAGAGTGCAATGAGGTCAGTCGTCCTGGCGAGATGGACCGTTCTGCTGACGGCCTTGGCGGTGGCCAGTGCCGGATGCTCCCACACGCAGCAGCAACCCGATCGGAGAGTCTACGTCATCTCCGAGGATGCGAGCGGAGTGGGCTCCAACGTCGAGAGCGGAACCGGAGGGGCTGGCGCAGAGGCTTACTGCCGCGAACTGGAAAAACAGTCTTTCAAGAGGTGCTGGAGGCGGAAGCCCAAGGAGCCGAGTATCGAGAAGCACACCGAAAACCACCACAAACACTGCGTCAGTGAGAGTCTCAAGGTGTTCATGAATTGCATCAAGGAGCAAGAGGAACTGGAGCGGCAAGAGTCACAGTCACACAAAAAGGAGCTTCATTTCCCGACCATGGACGCAGCTCTCGGCTGGCTCAGGGAGCACAAGACCGAAGTGGCCGTTGGAACGGTCGTCATCGTGGGGGGCTTGGCTGCCGCCCCTTACGTTATTGCTATTCTGGGTGGTGCGTTGGTGCTAGCGCCCCTGTAAGCAGGCAGCAGGCTTGGTGACGACATGGCGCACATTCCAGAGTTTGATTTGGATGAAGTCATCTATTTCCTGAACCCCTTCATCGAGAATCAGGCGGAAGGATCGAAGGAGAGGAGGGCATTCGGGCTTGCTCAGATTGCGTTGCTCTTCATTCGCGACCACGTGAAGAGGGAGGAGTTCGAAAAATTTTATAAGGCATGCTTTGATACCTCATTCACGGTCGAGGTCTCTCATGAGTTCGCGACGCAAGAAGAAGCGGACCAGTGGCTTGCCAGCGGAAAGGCCAGCCACACCGAGCGTGTGAAGATCGCCGGCAAGGGTTTCATGGCCGTTGAGGTGTCAGGGAAGTGGTACTTCATGTTCGCCCCGCTCCCGGAGGAGTTGGCGACGGACGAATGGAAGGATGACTCCGAGGACGAGGAGTAACCACGGAGGGGTCCGGCCCTGCCCGCGCCCCGGGGACTCCGGGCGGGCGGCGAGCTCGGCGGGACGCATCCGTCACGAGCGGGCTATAGTGCGCCCCCGTGATGGAGACGATCGAGTTCCAGGGTGGGCTCTTCAGTGACGAGGTCCAGGGTGGCCGTACCGGCGCGCGAATCCGGCTGGGGCTGGAGGGGGTGGAAGCAGAGACCCCGATCGGCCAGCATTTCCGCGTCCCGTACGCGGACTGCCAGCTCGAGCAGGGGGGCGCGAGTGGGCGGATGATCTTCTGCCACACCCCCGACCGGCGGCTGTCCATTTTCTGCGAGGAGAAGGGCTTCCCCCAGGCCCTGGCGCGCTCGGGCGGGGAGCGGGTGGTGGAAGAGCTGAAGCGCCTGGGCCTCACGGCGCGCAAGGAGCGCAACCGCTACCAGCTCCAGGTCGTGCTCGGCCTGGTGGCGATGCTCCTGCTCAGCATGGGCGCCGTCCGGCTCATCAAGCTGGCGGGCACGCGCGCGGTGCACTCACTCCCCGTCTCGGTCGACCGGAAGCTCGGCGGGCTGGCCATGGAGGCGATGTCGCTGGAGGGACCGAAGGTGTCGGATCCCGTCCTCGTCGGCACCATGGAGAAGCTGGTCTCCCGGCTCGAGCCCCACGCTCGCCTCCCCGGGTTGGAGTACCAGGTGACGGTGGTGGACGCGCCCATCGTCAACGCGTACTGCCTCCCCGGCGGCCGCATCGTCGTCTACACGGGCCTCATCAAGGCCGCCCGGAGCCCCGAGCAGGTGGCGGGTGTGCTCGGCCACGAGATCGCTCACGCCACCCTCCGCCACGGCCTCGAGCGCATCGCCCAGTCCGCCAGTGCGGTGGTGGCGCTCGAGCTGCTCCTCAGTGACGTGGGCGGCATGCTCGCCATGGCGGTGGAGCTGGCCCGGCACGGCGTCCTCACCAGCTACGGCCGTGAGCAGGAGAGCGCCGCCGACATGGAAGGGGCGGAGATGATGCTGAAGGCGGGAATGGACCCGGCCGCCCTCGCGGACTTCTTCGCCATCCTGAAGGAGGAGCACGGCGAGGTCCCGGACTCGCTCGCATGGTTGTCGTCCCACCCCCAGCTCTCGGAGCGCCAGACCGAGCTGCGGCGCCGGGCCGAGCTGTCCCGCCCCGCCGCCGCCGAGCCGCTGGGCATCGACTGGGACGAGGTGGTCCGGCACGCGAAGGACCCCCAGTCCCGGCACGCTGTGGACTCAAAATCCAAGGTCGGAGAACATCCCGGCCAGGCTGAATCACGCTGACCGCTACGAAGGGAAGGGCATGGAAGCGGAAATCCGAAACAAACCCTCGTTCGCCAATGTGCGCGTGCACATGCGGGCCGGGGACGGGCTGGTCGCCGAGGCCGATGCCATGGCGAGCATGAGCCCGAGCATCGAGATGAAGGCACGCATGGCGGGGGGGTTCTTCACCGCGCTGGTGCGGCGCGTCTTTGGCAAGGAGTCGTTCTTCGTCAACGAGTTCGCCACCCAGAGCCAGGGCGAGCTGGTCCTCACCCAGCCGGTGCCCGGAGACATCATCAGCGTGGCGCTCAACGGCAACTCGCTGTTCCTCCAGCAGGGCGCCTTCCTGGCCTGTGAGCCGGGCGTGAAGCTCGGCGTCGGCTGGGCGGGAATCGCCAGCCTCGTGGGCGGCGAGGGCCTCTTCCGGCTCAATGCCAGTGGCACCGGAACGCTCTGGTTCGGCGCCTATGGCGGCATCACCGAGAAGGAAGTGAACGGTGAGCTCATCGTCGACAGCGGCCACCTCGTCGCCTACGAGCCGACGCTGATCCTGAGCATGGGGCTGGCCGGAGGCATCTTCTCCAGCTTCTTCTCGGGCGAGGGGCTCATCACCCGCGTGCGTGGCCGCGGCAAGATCTACCTCCAGTCGCGCGCGCTCGCCGGGCTCGCGTCCTGGACCAACTCCAACATCTACTGAAACGGGGGCCCAAGATGCAGACGGAAATCTCTTGTCGTCCGGCGTCCTCGGTGGCGCGGGTCACCCTCCAGGCCGGTGAGTCCATCACCTGCGAGGTGGGGGCCATGATCGCCATGAGCCCGGATCTCACCGTGGAGACCTCCTCCCGCAAGAAGGGCGGCAGCGGAGGCCTCGTCGCCGGACTGAAGCGCATGTTCGCGGGCGAGAACTTCTTCCTCAACCACTTCACCGCCCACGCGCCGGACCAGGAGCTCATCCTGGGGCCGGGGCTGATGGGGGACGTCGTCTCCCACCGCCTCAACGGCGGCTCGCTCATCGTGCAGGGCTCGAGCTGGCTCGCGTCGGATCCCGCCATCGAGCTGGACGCCACCTTCCAGGGCCTGGGCAAGGCGCTGTTCTCGGGGGAGAGCGTCTTCTGGGTGCGGTGCACCGGGGTGGGGGACGTGCTGCTGAGCAGCTTCGGGGCCATCTACGAGGTGCAGGTGGACGGCCAGTACGTGGTGGACACCGGGCACATCGTCGCCTTCGAGGACACGCTCCAGTTCGAGATGGGCAAGGCCGCCAGCAGCCTCCTGGGCAGCTTCCTGGGTGGCGAGGGGCTCGTGTGCAAGTTCAACGGCCGCGGCAAGCTGTACTGCCAGAGCCACAATCCGCCGAGCTTCGGAAAGCTGCTCGGCCCCATGCTCAAGCCCCGCCAGGCCTGACGGATCAGCGGAGAGACACGAATGCAACAGGCAACGGCGAGTATTGTCCCGAACGCGGCCCTGGCCCCCGCGGGCGGTCTGCGCTTCGACATCCAACACCGTCCCGATTTCGCGATCCTCGGCGTCAAGCTGGCGCCGGGACAGAAGGTCCTCGCCGAGCCCTCGGCGATGGCGACGATGGACACCACCATCGAGCTGAAGGCGGGCACGCGCGGTGGGCTCGGCAAGTCCTTTGGACGGCTGCTGGGCGGTGAGAGCTTCATCGTCAACACCTTCACCGCGCAGTCGGGTCCCGGCGAGGTGACGCTGGCTCCGGGGACGCCCGGGGACGTGGTGCACTACCGGCTCTCGGGCAACAGCCTGATGCTGCAGCGCGGCTCGTTCCTCGCGCACAGCGAGGGCATCGACATCACGGGCAAGTGGCAGGGCGCGCGCGGCTTCTTCAGCGGCGAGGGCCTGGTGCTGCTCAAGGCGGAGGGCTCCGGAGATCTCTGGTTCAACTCCTACGGCGCCATCCTGGAGATCGACGTCACCCAGGGCTTCGTGGTGGACACCGGCTACATCGTCGCCTTCGAGGACACGCTCCAGTACAAGGTGACGGTGATGCCGGGGCTTCGTCCGGGCTCGAAGGTGAAGAGCTTCCTCTTCGGCGGCGAGGGTCTGGTGTGCCGCTTCAGTGGCAGGGGCAAGGTATGGGTGCAGACCCGTACCGCCGCGCCCTTCCTGCGGTGGATCCACCCCTACCGTCCGGTGCAGAAGAACAACAGCTGAGCCGGGCAGTCCTTACCGGTCCGGGCGATGGCCCGGGCCGGTCCCTCAGTACTCCCACTGGACTCCGCCCAGCACACCGCGCGGGGGCCGTGGGTTGAATTGCTGGTCACCCGCGTTGAGCAGGTTGTAGCCGTTGACGAAGACGTCGAACCCGCCCCGCAGCTTGTAGGTGACCTGGGCCTCGAGATCGAAATACGAGGGCGCCCATACCTCGCGCTCCTCGAGGCCGATCACGTTGACCATGCCGCCATCCGTGCCCAGGTAGTACGGCCGTCCACTCACCCAGGAGCCCCGGACGTTGGCCTCCAGGTTCCACGGGCGGTACTTCGTGGACAGCTGCGCGTTGACGCGGTGCCGCGAGCGGGCCTCCAGCGGGCGGTTGCGCGTCTGGTCCCTCGCATCCAGCAGCATGTACGCCAGGTCCAGGTACGTGGCGCGCACGGGCAGCCGGAAGCGTCCGTTGACCTCGATGCCCTGGGTATACGCCCGGGCCACGTTCTCGTAGCTGAAGGTCACCGGGTCGTCCGGGTTCGGCGTCCCTCCGGCGGTGATGTTGATGAGGTTGGTGAGCCGGGTGTGGAAGGCGCTCGCGGAGAGCACCCACCCATCGATGGGCGGGCGCCAGTCCACGCCGGCGTTCACCGCCGCGGAGCGCTCGGCCGTGAGGCCCCGGTTGCCCGAGACGATGTAGCCGATGCCCTGGTTGGTGAAGCGCAGGTACAGCTCCTGGAAGGACGGCGGGCGGAACCCGAGTCCCACCGAGGCGCGCACCGTCAGCGCGGGGCTCGGATCCAGCTTGAGCGCCAGCCGCGGCGAGGGGGCCCCGCCGAACTGCGAATCCAGGTCGAAGCGGAGGCCCGGTGCCACCTTCAGCTTCGGCCCGGTGCCGTCCGAGGACAGCGCCACGTCCCACTCGTCCTGGACGAACGCGCCGCCCCGGATGCGGCCCACCGGGCTCTCCTCGAGCCGAGCCGAGGTGAGCCGCTCGCCGAGCACCTCGAGGCCCCCGGTGAGCGCGTGGTTGCCGAGCCGGTGGTCCGCCTGGACGACGCCCTCGTAGAGGCGGTTGACGTTCTGCGAGTAGTCGTCGAGCGCCCGCGAGCCGCGCTGGTCCTGCAGGAGCTGGTCGCGGAACAGGCCGAAGTGGCCCCGGACGAGCAGCGAGGTGTCGCTGGCGAGCCGGTTCCTGCCGCCGAGCGACACGTCGAACTGCTCCTGCCGCTGCCGCCGGTCGAGCACGGCGCCCGAGGGGTTGAGGTCGACGGCGTTCTCGTCGCGCAGGTTGTACTGGCTGCGCAGCCACAGGCGCGAGCGGTCATCCGGTGCGTAGGCGAGGGCCACGTCGCCATCGAGCCGGCGGATGCCCGAGCCGCTCGTCGCCGCGTCCGCGGGCACCCAGTCGTACGGGTTGCGGGTGCGGTAGCCGCCGCCCACGCGCACCTCGAAGGGGCCCTGCTTCGTGCCCGCGTTCGCGCGGAAGTCGCCCTCCAGCAGCGTGCCGAACGTGCCCCGGGCTCCCAGCTCCAGCGGGCGCTGCACGTGCCGGGAGATGAGGTTCACCACGCCGCCAATGGCATCCGCGCCGTAGAGCGCCGCCGCGGGTCCCTTGACGATCTCCACCCGCTCCACGTCGCGCAGGCTGAAGCGTCCGAGGTCCAGCGTGGTGCCCACCCGGCCGCTCACGCGCTCGCCGTCCACGAGCACGAGCACGTACTCGGGATCCAACCCCTGCAGGCGCAGGCCCGTGCCCCGGAAGGTGTGCACGAGCTCCACGCCCGGGTGCTGTTGAAGCAGTTGGCCCAGGTCCCGCGCACCCACCGCTTCGATCTGCTTGCGGGTGATGACCTCGGTGGCCACCACCACGTCCTCGAGCTTGCGCTCGGTGCGCGAGGCCGTGACGACCGTCTGCTTGCGCCGGTCGGGCTCCTCGGGCTCGGGCGGCGCCGGGGGCGGGGCAGGGGTGGATTCGGAGATGGCGGGCCCGGCGGCGTCGGGGCTGGAGACGGCCGCGCCGGGCTGCTGGGGATCGATCGGCTGGCTCACCACGAGGGCAGCCACCAGGGGGAGGATCACGGGGTGACTCTCGGCCGGATACCCGTGCCCGTCAATGGGGGCGCACCCGGCGAGCAGGCTCGTGAAACGCGAAAGGGCCCCGGGTTGGAGCCCGGGGCCCTCGATACCCTCACCCCGTCCCTCTCCCAGGGGGAGAGGGGAAGTAGGGGCAGGGGAATCCTGTGACGACGCTGGCGACGGCTACGCGGCCTTCGCCTGGCCCTTGCCGAAGGTCAGCCCGTCCTTGCCCGCGTCCACCACGATGTGGTCCCCGGGCAGGAACTCGCCCCCGAGCACCTTCAGCGCCAGCGGATCCATCAGGTACTTCTGGATGGCCCGCTTCAGCGGCCGCGCGCCGTACGTCGGATCGTAGCCGCGCTCGGACAGCAGATCCTCCGCCTTGTCCGTCAGCTCCAGCGTCAGCCGCTTGTCGCTCAGCAGCTTCTGCAGCCGCGCCACCTGCAGCTCGACGATCTGCCGGATGTCCTTCTTGCGCAGCGGCTCGAAGATGATGACCTCGTCCACGCGGTTGAGGAACTCCGGCCGGAAGTGCTGGCGCAGAATCCCCAGCACGTCCTCGCGCGTTGCCTCGTCCAGATCCTCCTTGCCCTGCATTCCCTCCTGCAGCGCCTGCGAGCCGATGTTGCTCGTCAGGATGAGCACCGTGTTCTTGAAGTCCACGGTCCTGCCCTGGCTGTCCGTCAGCCGGCCCTCGTCCAGGATCTGCAGCAGCATGTTGAAGACGTCCGGGTGGGCCTTCTCGATCTCATCGAACAGGACCACCGTGTAGGGCCGGCGCCGCACCGCCTCGGTGAGCTGGCCGCCCTCCTCGTAGCCGACGTACCCCGGAGGCGCGCCCACCAGCCGGGCCACCGAGTGCTTCTCCATGTACTCGGACATGTCGATGCGCACCATCGCGCTGTCGTCGTCGAAGAGGAACTCCGCCAGGGCCTTGGCCGTCTCCGTCTTTCCCACGCCCGTGGGGCCCAGGAAGATGAACGAGCCGATGGGCCGGTTCGGATCCTGCAACCCCGAGCGCGCCCGGCGCACCGCGTTGCTCACCGCCTCGACGGCGCTGCGCTGGCCGATGACCCGCTTGCCCAGCCGATCCTCCATGTGCACCAGCTTCTGGACCTCGCCCTCCAGCAGCTTGGAGACGGGAATGCCCGTCCACTTGCCCACCACCGCCGCGATGTCCTCCGCGTCCACCTCCTCCTTGAGGAACTTGTGGCTCTTCTGCAGCTCGGCCAGCTTCGCGTTCTGCTGGGCGATCTCCTTCTCCAGGCCGGGGATGACGCCGTACTTGATCTCCGCCGCCTTGTTGAAGTCACCCTGCCGCTCGGCCGACGCCTGATCGTTCTTCGCCTTCTCGAGCTTCTCCTTCTGCTCGCGGATGCCGGCGATGGACTTCTTCTCCGCGTCCCAGTGCGACTTCAGCCCGGTGAAGCGCTCGTTGAGCTCGGCCAGCTCCTTCTCGAGCTTCCCCAACCGATCCACCGAGTGCGGATCCGTCTCCTTGCGCAGGCCCTCGCGCTCGATCTCCAGCTGGTTCATCTTCCGCCGGATGTCGTCGATCTCCGTGGGCATCGAGTCGATCTCGATCCGCAGGCGGCTGCAGGCCTCATCCACGAGATCGATCGCCTTGTCCGGGAGGAAGCGGTCGGCGATGTAGCGGTTGGACAGGTTGGCCGCGGACACCAGGGCGGAGTCCTGGATGCGAACGCCGTGGTGCACCTCGTAGCGCTCCTTGAGGCCGCGCAGGATGCTGATGGTGTCGTGCACGCTGGGCTCGCCCACCATCACCGGCTGGAAGCGCCGCTCCAGGGCCGCGTCCTTCTCGATGTGCTTGCGGTACTCGTCCAGCGTGGTGGCGCCGATGCAGTGCAGCTCGCCGCGCGCCAGCGCCGGCTTGAGCATGTTGCCCGCGTCCATCGAGCCCTCGGCCTTGCCCGCGCCCACCAGGGTGTGCAGCTCGTCGATGAAGAGGATGATCTCCCCCTGCGCGTCCATCACCTCCTTGAGCACCGCCTTGAGCCGCTCCTCGAACTCGCCGCGGAACTTGGCGCCGGCCACCATGGAGCTCAGGTCCAGCGTGACCAGGCGCTTGTTCTTCAACCCCTCGGGCACGTCCCCGTCCACGATGCGGCGCGCCAGGCCCTCGGCGATGGCCGTCTTGCCCACGCCCGGCTCACCGATGAGCACCGGGTTGTTCTTCGTGCGCCGGCTGAGCACCTGGATGCAGCGGCGGATCTCCTCGTCCCGGCCGATGACGGGGTCCAGCTTGCCGGCCCGCGCCGCGTCCGTCAGATCGCGCCCGTACTTCTCCAGCGCCTGGTAGGTGGACTCCGCGTCCTGGCTCGTCACCCGGCTGGAGCCGCGCACGTCCTTCAGGCTGGACAGCACGCGCTCGCGCGTCACGCCCGAGGACTTCATCACCTCGCCCACCGCGCCCTTGTCCTGCGCGAGGGCCAGCAGCAGGTGCTCGCTGGAGATGAAGTCGTCCTTGAGGGACTTGGCCTCGTCCTCGGCCTTGTCGAAAGTCTTCAGCAGCCGCTGGCTGAGCGTCGCGCCCTCGCCGCCCTGCATCCGCGGCAGCTTCTGGAGCGCCTCGCCCAACCGGCCGGCGAACAGCTTCACGTCCACGCCAATCTTGCGCAGCAGGGGCTCGACGATGCCCTCCTTCTGCCCGAGCAGCGCGGTGGCGAGGTGCTCTGGCTCGTAGTTCGGGTTGTCAGCCCGGCGCGCCAGAGACTGCCCTTCCTGGATGGCCTCCTGGGCCTTGACTGTGTACTTGTCGAGTCTCATGACCCCAACGTAAGAGCCGGGGAAGCCTTGGCAAGAACGGGGGGGCCGCCCAGATTTCACTTGTGGCGTGAGCCTGGATGCTTGCAGTCCATACGAACTTCCAGGCTCTCCGGGAGTTGCCTTTCTCCCATCAGCCCGGCTATATGCGCGCCCACGTTGGGGGGCACCCTCTGGAAGCGCACGGCGGTTATCTCATTCGAACTGAATCCCTGGGCGGCCTGAAGCTTCTGGAGCTGGCCCGGCGGGCGCTCGTCGAGGACGGGGCCCCGGCGGACACCCTGCTGTCGGTGTCCGTCTACCGCAAGCGGAAGGTGGTCCGGCTGGCCCTGGACGGCCCCCACACGGCGGGACGCCAGGGCTCGCACTGGTACAGCGAGCATCAGGCACTCGCCCGGCTGCTGTCCAAGGAGGCGGGCCTCACCGTCCACTCCTACGTGTACGACCCCCAGGAGTACGAGGAGGTCATGGCCTTCGGTGGGGGCCAGAACGTGGGCGGGGAGCGGCTGCCGTACGACGAGGTGGAGCTGCCCGAGTGCCTGGACGGGGACTTCGACGACGAGGCCTTCGCGCGGATGCAGGAGCGCTGGCCGCTGGGCCACCTGGCGTGGGTATACGGGGTGGAGCGCGAACTGCTGCTGCAACTGCACCGCATGCAGGGGACGCGGCTGCTGCTCAACGGCGCGGAGCCGGAGGCGGAGCGGCCCCTGGAGCACCTGCTGCGGGGCCTCGCGGCGTGAAGCGCGGGGCCCGGCCGCGGGTCCTCAGTCCTCTTCCTCCACCGCCAGCTCGCCGTCCTGGGCGGTGATGGCCGCACGGACGGCTTCACTGCGGAAGTACTGGCCGAGCAGGGCGAAGGTGCCGGCGACGATCGCCGTCATCACCATGGCGAAGCCGGAGAGCATCCCGGGCAGCATGGCCTTGAACTGGGCGGTGGCCTCGGCGGTGGCCTGGGCGCCCTGGGTCAGGGGGAGGGTGTCCAGGTTCTTGGCGAGGATGGGCCCGAGGCGTTTGCCCACCACGGCCCACTGCGCGCCATCGATGGTGCGCAGCAGGGCGGCGAGGAGCGTGGAGCCCGCGAGCACCCGGCGCATCCGCTCCAGGGGCAGTCCTCCGGGCCGCAGCAGCCGGGCGGCGGACACGAAGACGAAGGAGCACGCCACCGAGAGCGCGCCGAGCACCACCGCGTGTGGCCCGCTCATGGGCTCGAGCACGGCGAAGTACGACTCGGAGAGGTGCGCGCCGCGAACCAGATCCGGGTCCTTGGAGAAGCGCGAGGTGTCGCTGGCGTTGTCCCGCAGTTCCCCCAGGTGGCTGAGCTCCACGGCCTGCTGAAGCGCCATGAAGCCCGAGAGGGCGGAGAGCACCAGGCACACCGCCGCCGCGAAGCGGATGCGCCGCGGCAGGGGTGGGGTGGGGGACTCGGGAGACTTCCTCACCGCTTGCTCGCCTCCACGAAGCGCAGGCGCAGATCGGCGAGGAGGTTGTCGAAGAGCTGCTTCTCCTCGGGGGTGAGGTTGCCGCGCGTCTTGTCGTGCAGCATCCCCAGCAACTCGATGCTCTGACGGGCGAGCAGCAGATCCTGCTCGGCCTTGCCCGTCTCCGGATTGGGCGCCTCACCCAGGTGGATGAGGGCGCTGGAGGCCAGACCGATGAGGAAGGTGCTGAAGGTGATGGCGGCCTCGGGCACCTCACCCCGCATCACGAAGGTTTCTCCGCGCTTCTCATCGCTCATGGCGTCACTCGTCCGATCCGGTGTCCTCGTCCTCGTCGCCCTCGTCCTCGTCCTCGTCGTCGAAGTCCTCTTCGTCCTCGAGCTCGTCGTGCATCACCGTCTCGACGGGGACGGACTTCTCGGCCACGTCAGGCAGGGACTCGATGTGGCGCTGGTACGCCTTCTCTTCCACCGCGCCGGAGCGCAGGTAACGCTCGGCCGTACGCTTGTCGAGCTGCTTGGGGTCTGTCGGGTCGGCCATGGTCAACTCCTCGGAATCTCTTGGAAAAGGGCGCGCCACCTTATAGCAGGGCTACCCTCTGTCAACGCCGCTGAACCCCCACCCATCCGGAGCCGATGAACACCCCCGTCCGTCCGTCCCTTCCCCGAGGCCTCTACGTCCTCTGTGACGACACCGTGCGCCCCGAGCTGCCACTGAGAGAGAAGGCGGCCGGTCTGCTCGCTGGAGGGGCGAGGGTGGTGCAGCTGCGGATGAAGCGGACGCCGCTGCGGGAGGCGCTGGCGGCGGCGCGCGAGGTGGTGGCGGCGTGCCGGAGGGCGGGAGCGGTGTGCCTGGTGAACGACCGGGTGGACCTGGCCCTGCTGTCGGGGGCGCACGGCGTCCATGTGGGAGACGAGGATCTGCCGGCGGAGGAGGCGAGGGCGCTGCTGGGCCCGGAGGGGCTGGTGGGGGTGACGGTGCGGGGCCTGGAGGAGGCGCGAGCGGCCCAGGCGGCCGGCGCGGACTACGTGGGCCTGGGGCCCGTCTTCGGCACGACGACCAAGCAGGTGAACGCGCCGGTGCTGGGGCTGGGGGGCTTCGCCGCGGTGGTGCGTACCAGCCCCGTGCCGGTGGTGGGGATTGGCGGGGTGAAGCTGGAGAACATCGCGGACCTGGCCGCCACGGGGGCACACGGTGGAGCCGTGGCCTCGGACATCCTGCTCGCCGAGGACCTGGCCGAGCGTGTCCGGCGCCTGTCCGCTGCTTTTGACAGGGGCGCCCGGGGGACTAGCCTCGTGGGCGGAGACGTATGAAACCTCATGGCCATGGCCAGGCCCCGCGCCGGCCCAACATCGGCATCACCCCGGACTTCAGCGCCAGCCGGCCTGACTCCCAGTTCTCGTACTACGAGTTGAAGGTGCCCTACGCGGACGCGGTGCTGCGCGCGGGGGGCCTGCCCTTCGTGCTGCCGTACTCGGACGAGCTGGCGTGCGTGGACGCGTACCTGGACCGCATCTCCGGGCTGCTCGTCACGGGCGGGGCCTTCGACATTCCGCCCGAGGCCTATGGCGAGACGGCACGCGAGGGCATGGGGCCCCTGAAGCTGTCGCGCACGGCCTTCGAGACGGCGCTGATGCGTGGGGCGCTCAAGCGCGGCATGCCGGTTCTGGGCATCTGCGGGGGCATGCAACTGCTCAACGTGGTGCTGGGCGGCACGCTGCACCAGGACATCGGCCGCGAGGTGAAGGGCGCGCACGAGCATGAGCAGAAGCATGACCGGACGCACCCGCAGCACCCGGTGGACGTGAAGGATGGAACGCTGCTGGCGGAGGCGCTCGGCAAGGGCCAGCTGATGGTGAACTCCACGCACCACCAGGCGGCGCAGCGGATGGGCGCGCAGGTGGTGGTGAGCGCGGTGTCGCCGGACGGGGTGGTGGAGGCCATCGAGTCCACCCAGTACGGCTTCGCGCTGGGCGTGCAGTGGCACCCGGAGCTGATGCTCAACACGGTGCCGGTGCACGTGGGCGTGTACCGGCTGTTCATCCAGAAGGCGCGAGAGCACCGGCGGTGAGCGGAGCGCCGCGCGTGCTGCTGTGCGCGGGCCATGAGCCCACGGGCCGCGCGGGACTGCTGGCGGACGTGGCCGCGGTGCGGGCGCTCGGGGGCGCTCCGGTGGCGGTGCCCTCGGCGCAGACGGCGCAGGGCCGGGGCACCTTCCTGTACCAGCCCACGCCGGTGCGGGTGCTGGGTGCCCAGGTGAAGGCAGCGCTCGAGCTGGGTCCGCTGCACGCGGTGAAGCTGGGGCAGGTGCCCGGGCCGTCGCTGCTGGAGGCACTGCGCGAGGCGCTCGAGGGCGTGGACGCGTGGTGGGTGGTGGATCCGGTGGTGCGGACGTCGCGGGGCGAGCCGCTCTCGAAGCTGACGCGGCGGCACTACCTGGGCCTGGCGGGGCCGAAGGTGGTGCTCACGCCGAACCTGGACGAAGCGGCGTGGCTGCTCGGCGGAGGCGAGGTGCGCACGGTGGAGGAGGCGCGGGAGGCGGGGAGGGCGTTGGTGGCCCACGGCTTCGGCGCGGTGCTGGTGAAGGGCGGGCACCGGGCCACGGGCGCGGTGGACGTGCTGTGCCTGCCGGCGCGCGACGTGCTGCTGGATGGGGAGCGGCTGGAGCGCCCGCCGGAGCGCCGGGGAACGGGGTGCCGGCTGGGCTCGGCCCTGGCGGTGGAACTGGGGCGAGGCAAGAGCCCCACGGCCGCGGCGCGCCGGGCGAAGTCCTACGTGACGCGCTACCTGCGCACCGGCCGGGACTGAGCGCACGTCCCCAAGCCGTGCCCATTTCCCCCTAGCCGTGCCCACTTCCCCCAGCCGTGCCCACTTCCCCTCTCCCCTCGGGAGAGGGACGGGGTGAGGGTGCCCGTCTCCGTGCTCCCATCCGTGAACGCGAGTCCCGGACATCCGTGCAAGCACTGTCAGACCGGCATGCGACACAGGAGGTCCCGAGCACGGAGAGGAGACATGGCCATCCAGAACGAGCACCGGCTGCGCGAGCTGCTCCAGATTCCGCCCGAGGCCTGGATACCCGAGGACGACAGGCCCGAGTACTGGGACGAGACCTTCATGCGCCTGGGGCGCGGGTACGGCTTCGATCCGGAGGCGGGCGAGTACCCGGTCAACCATGGGCAGTTGGTGTTGGATCTCGCGCGGCTCGTCTCGCCGCTGCTGGACGGAGCGAGGTTCACGCAGGTGCTGCCGGGGCAGGAGGACGTGGAGGGGGAGGAGCGTGCTCCCTCACCGGAAGCCTCCGACAAGGAGGGCGCCGGAACGAACAACCGGTACACGCTGCGCCTGCGGCATGGAGGGCGGCGCTACAGCGTCACGTTCCACGACTTCTCGGGCTTCTACAACATCAACGCGGTGCTGGCCCTGCTCAACGCGGCGCTGGAGGCGAGCGGCACGCCCATGCGCTTCTTCGGCTTCGGAGACGTGGTCGTCGTGGGGCCGCTGCGAGGCGTGCAGCAGGCCATGCGCGAGGGCTTCATCCCCGGCTTCGACGGGGCGGGCGTCTTCGAGGACTGGGAGTTGGAGGAGATCGACGCCTGGAGCGAATCCGGCGATACGCCCGAGTCCCTCGTGAGACAGCTGGAGAAGGGACGCAGGCGCGTGCGGTTCTGCTTCGTGGTGTGAGGCCTACTCGACGCGCGCCCGGCTCTCGAAGCGCGTGTACTCGGCGAGGAAGACGAGGTCGATGTCGCAGATGGGGCCGTTACGTTGCTTGGCGATGACGAGCTGCACGGGGATGGCCGAGCTGGTGCGTTGGACCTCGCCGCCTTCCGCGTTCTCGCCCTGGTCCTCGCGGTGGATGAACATCACCACGTCGGCGTCCTGCTCGATGGCGCCCGACTCACGGAGGTCCGAGAGCATCGGCTTGCCGCCCTTGCGCTCCTCCACCTTACGGCTGAGCTGCGAGAGCGCGATGATGGGCACCTCCAGCTCCTTGGCCAGCTGCTTGAGGCTTCGGGAGATCTCCGAGATTTCCAGCTGGCGGCTCTCCACCTTGCCCTTCTGATGCATGAGCTGGAGGTAGTCGATGATGATCAGCGAGAGCCGGGGATCCCGCTGCTTGAGCCGCCGCGCCTTGGCGCGCAGATCGAACGGGGAGAGGCCGCCCGAGTCGTCGATGTAGATGGGGGCGTTGTAGAGCTTGCCCGCCATCTCCTGGAACTTCTCCTCGTCGTGCGGGGTGAGCCGGCCGCCGCGCAGCTTCTTCATGTCCACGCGGGCGCTCGAGGCCAGCAGACGCATGAGGAGCTGATCCGCGGGCATTTCGAGGCTGAAGATGGCCGCCGCCTTGGGCTCCTCGGCCAGGCCTACGTGCGTGGCGATGTTCATCGCGAAGGACGTCTTTCCGACGCCGGGGCGCGCCGCGAGGATGAGGAGCTCGCCGCCGTGCAGACCGGTGAGCGCCTGGTCCAGGTCGGCGTAGCCGGTGGACAGGCCGGTGATGCCCGTCGTCGCCGTCTTCATCTTGTCCAGCAGGTCCAGCGTGTGCTCCATCAGCTCGCTGACGGGCCGCAGATCTCCCACGCGCTTCTTCTCGGCCAGGAGGAAGACCTTGCGCTCGGCCTCGTCCAGCAGCACGTCCAGCTCGCCCGTTTCCTGGCTGGCGAGCTCCTGGATCTCCCGCCCCGCGTTCGCCAGCCTCCGCCGGAGGGCCTGATCCTTGACGATCTTCGCGTACTGGACGGCGTTGCCCGGCACGGGCACCACCTGATCCAGGCTCATCAGGTAGGCCGGGCCGCCCACCGCCGCCAGCTGTCCGAGCACCTTCAGCTCCTCGGCCAGCGTCAGGTGGTCCACCTGCCGCGAGGAGCCGGCCAGCTTCACCATCGCCGCGAAGATCTGCGCGTGCGCCGGACTGGCGAAGTCGTCCTGGTGCACCACCTCCGCGAGGCTGTCGATGATCGTGTTGTCCGCGAGCACGGCGCCCAGCACCGCGCGCTCAGCGGCGAGGTCCTCGTGAGACCTGCGCCCGCCCGTCCGAATGTCGAGGATGTTGTCCATGGCTCCCGGCCAGTCTACAGGCTCCGCTACGGGGATGTAGCGCGGCAGCCTGATCGCGCCCTCTGACATGCCATGGGGCTCGGGACCGGCTTCCTCCCGCAAATGAAAGGGCCGCCCGGGGGTTGACTCCCGGACGGCCCTTGGCTTCACAGGTACTGAAGACAGTGACGGATACCCTCACCCCGACCCTCTCCCGGAGGGAGAGGGGATGGGACTCAGGCCTCCGCCGCGACCTCGACCTTGATCTTCGCCACCACGTCGCGGTGCAGCCGCAGCTCCACCTCGTACTGACCCGTGGCCTTGATCGGCTCGGGCAGGTGGATGTGACGGCGGTCCACCGTCTGGCCCTGCGAGGCGAGCGCCTCGGCGATGTCCAGCGCGGTGACCGAGCCGTACAGCTTGTCCTGCTCGCCCACCTTGCGGCGGATGACGGCCTTGACCGCGCCGATCTTCTTGGCCTGCTCCTCGGCGGCGCCCTTCAGCTTGGCGTTGCGCGCCGAGATGACCGAGCGCTCGTGCTCAAGCTGGCGCACGTTCTGCTCGGTGGCCAGCACCGCCATCTTGCGCGGCAGCAGGTAGTTGCGGCCGAAGCCGTCCTTCACCGTCACGAGATCTCCGGACTTGCCCAGGCTCGCGACGTCCTCACGAAGAATGACCTTCATGTGATGTCTCCGTTGGTGCGTGAGGGGCGGCGATCAGCCGACCATCGCGTTGTAGGGAAGCATCGCCAGACCGCGGGCGCGCTTGATGGCCGTGGCGATCTCGCGCTGATGCTTGGCGCAATTGCCGGAGATCCGGCGGGGGATGATCTTGCCGCGCTCGGTGACGAAGTACTTCAGCGTGGGCTGATCCTTGAAGTCCACCTTGGCGTTCTTCTCGGCGCAGAAGCGGCAGACCTTCTTGCGGCCAAAGCCACGGCCACCGCGCTTCTCGTCATCGCCACCGGCGCCGCCGCGATCACCGCGGTCACCGCCACGATCCCTGTCGCCACCGCGGTCCCGGTCACCACCGCCGCGGGAAGCATTCCTGTCATTGCCAATCATGAGTGTTCTCTCTTCTCTGGAATGGATCCGTAGAAGAAGACCGCGGGGGCACTAGGCCTCCTCGGTCCCCTCCTCCTCGACCTCGGAAACATCCTCGGACACCGCCGCGCGCTCGACACCGGCGGGAGCGCCCGGACGGGTCTCCTCGACGTCACCGGCCAGCTTGAGATCCTCGAGCACCGGACGGCTCTCGGGATCCACCTCGTCCGCCAGCTTGGTGGACAGGAAGCGGGTGACCTCGTCGTAGTTGCGGAGGTTACGCTCAAGCTCCGCCACCAGCCCGCTGGCGCCCAGGTAGCTGGCGTGCACGTAGATGGCGCGGGGCTGCTTGGCGATGGGGAAGGCGGTCTTCTTCTTGCCCCACACCGTGAAGCGGAGGACCTTGCCACCCTCACGGCCGACGATGCCCCGGACGCGCTCCTTGAGCTTGTCCACGGTGTCGTCGGTGAGGTCCGGCTTGACCAGGAAGATGGTCTCGTACTCACGAAGCCGCTTGGCGGCCTGCGTCTCAGCCATGTTTCTCTCCCCTTGGGGTTGAGTGCCCCCCGGAGGTCCGAGGAGCGGGGAAACGGTCAGCCGGTCCAAGGGGGACCGTCCGCCGGGAACGGGAAAACCACGCGCCCGTCTCCCTCGCGTTTCGTCCCGGAGGCTCGCGCACCCGGGATGATGGAAAAGAACATCCCCGCCCCGCCGAAGCTTCCGGACAGTAGGGAAGGGGCCTTCTACGGGGGGGAGGACCCCGAGTCAAGGCGCCCGCTTGTTGTAGCGGTTCATGGCCGTGGCCAGCCCGTCGCGCACCCAGGTGTCGGCCGCGTCCGCCGCCAGGGCGATCAGGTCATCCAGCTGACGGCGCTCGGCGTCATCGAAGTTGGACAGCACGTAGCCGGCCACCCGCTCCTTGGCGTTGGGGCCCTGGGGCTTGCCGATGCCGAAGCGCAGGCGGATGAAGCTGTCCGCTCCCAGGCTGGACACGGTGCTCTTCAGCCCGTTGTGGCCCCCGCTGCCCCCGCCCGCCTTGAGCTGCAGCCGCCCGAAGGGCATGTCCAGCTCGTCGTGGATGACGAGGATGTCCTCCACCGCCACCTTGTAGAAGCGCGCCGCCTCGGCCACCGAGCGGCCAGACAGGTTCATGTACGTCTGCGGCTCCAGGAAGAGGACCTTCTCGCCGCCCAGGGTGCCCTGGCCCACCCGGGCCTGGAACTTCTCGTGGTTGAGCTCGGCGCGCGCCCGCGGCAGCAGCGCCTCCACCACCATGAAGCCGATGTTGTGCCGGTGGCGCTCGTACTCGCGCCCGGGATTGCCCAGTCCACAGATGAGCTTCATGGCAGTGACTCCGGAAAAACAGACGGGGCCAGCCTTGTGGGCTGACCCCGCGTGTACGGCAGGACGAAGAGACTACTTCTTCGCGCCGGCCGCGGGCTTGGCCGCCGCACCGGCCGCGGGCTTGGCCGCCGCCGCACCAGCCGCCGGCTTGGCCGCAGCCGCCGCCGCGGGAGCCGCAGCCGCCGCCGCGGGAGCCGCCTCGGCCGCACCCTCGGGCGCGCTCACGACGGCGATGGTGTAGTTCACGTTCGTCTTCACCACCACGCCCTCGGGCAGCTTCACATCGTTGATGTGCATGGCCATGGCGATCTTCAGCGGCGTCACGTCCACCTCGATCTTCTCGGGGATGGCGCGCGGCTTGGCGTAGACCTCGAGCTCACGGCGGATCTGCGTGAGCAGACCGCCATCGGCCAGACCCTCGGCCTTGCCGATGAGGACGAGGGGCACGTTCACCTTCACCTGGTCCTCCTCGCGCACGGCGATGAAGTCCACGTGGAGGATGTCGCGGGTGACCGGATCCCGCTGGTAGTCCTTGAAGAGGACCTGCTGGTCAGCGCCCACGCCCTTGAGGGTGATGAGGGTGTTCATCTTGTGGGGGGTGTTGATGGCCGCGCGAACGGCCTTCGGGTCGACGGCCACGCTCAGGGGCTTCTCCAAGTGCTTGCCGTAGACGACGGCGGGCACCAGGCCCTGGCTGCGCAGACGGCGGGCGGCGCCCTTGCCGGCGCCCTCACGCGCCTTCACCTCGAGCGTGCTCTTGTCGATGGACATGGATTTCCTCGGTATGGGGACTGCGATGTGACCGCGCTGGACCCTGGCGCCTCTGGCATCCCGCCCCCGTGGCGGGCCCCAAGACGGCGCCTTCCGGAAGCGAAGGGCCCGCGTGGTGTGGGTGCGACATGCCAGCGCGGACGGCCAGAGTCAAGCCGCCCGGCGGATACCGGCGGATCAACAGAGCCCTTCTCCGCCTAGACGAAGAGGGAGCTGAGCGAGTCGGCGCGGTGGATGCGCGCGATGGCCTCACCGAAAAGGCGCTCGGTGGTGATGATCTTCAGCTTGCCGCAGGCCTGGGCGGCCGGCGAGAGGGGGACCGTGTCCGTGAGGACGACCTCCTCCAGCACCGACTCCTGGATGCGCTGGATGGCGGGCCCGGAGAGGATGGGGTGGACGGCATAGGCCACGATCCGGCGCGCGCCCCGCTCCTTGAGGGCGGCGGCCGCCTGGGTGAGCGTGCCGGCCGTGTCCACCATGTCGTCCACCAGCACCGCGTCCTTGCCGGTGACGTCTCCGATGAGGTTCATCACCTCGGAGGAGTTGGGCCGCGGCCGGCGCTTGTCGATGATGGCCAGGCCGCAGTTGAGGCGCTTGGAGTAGGCGCGCGCCCGCTCCACGCCGCCCGCGTCCGGCGACACGATGACCAGGTCCTGCGTGTCCGGGAACTTCTTGCGCAGGTCATCCAGGAAGACCGGCGAGGCGTAGAGGTGATCCGAGGGGATGTTGAAGAAGCCCTGGATCTGCCCGGCGTGCATGTCCATGGACACCACGCGCGTGGCCCCGGCCACCTCCAGCAGATCCGCGATCAGCTTGGCGGTGATGGGCGTGCGCGGCGCCACCTTCCGGTCCTGCCGGGCATACCCGTAGTAGGGGATGACGGCGTTGATGGAGCCGGCGCTCGCGCGCTTGAGCGCGTCGCAGATGATGAGCAGCTCCATGAGGTGATCATTCGCCGGCGGGCACGTGGACTGGACGATGAAGACGTCCGAGCCGCGGACGTTCTCGCCGATCTCCACGTGAATCTCCCCGTCCGAGAAGCGGCCGACCGAGGCCTTCCCCAAGGGACGCTTGAGATAGTCGCAGATGCGGTGGGCCAGACCGGGGTTGGAGCTCCCGGTGAACACCTTGAAGTCGCGGGGCTGCTGCATGGGCGCGCTACTAGCGCGCCCCGTGGCGGAAGGGAAGCCCCTTCCTCCAACCCCCGGGAGCGGTGCTCAGTCGTGGTCGCTGGCGGCGGCCAGGAAGGGGCTCGGTGCCCCGCCCGGCATGTGCTGCTGCCGCTCGTACTCCTGCAGGATGGTTCGCTCCATCTGGTTGCGCGTGTCCGCGTTGAGCGGATGGGCGATGTCCTTGTACGTGCCGTCCTTGCGGCGCTTGGCCGGCATGGCGATGAACAAGCCGGAAGCCCCGTGGATGACCTTCAAGTCCCGGATCACGAAACAGTGATCCAGCGTGATGGTCACATAGGCCTTCAGCTTATCCTCGTCGACCGGGTACACCTTGACGTCGGTGATGTTCATGGTCCCCCCACAGACCCTAGAGGTACGAGCCAGGGAGGCAGCCTGAGTCAGACCGGCCCGGAAAAGCAAGTCTGTCGGGGCTTCTTGTGCGTCAACCGATGCCCCGATGACACATGTGGGCCAGGAAGGCGAGGTGGTACACGTCGATGACGACGTAGAGGGCGGCGCCAGCCTGGATGGCCCGCTGGCTCAGCTGCATGGAGCGGTGCAGGCACAGCAGCGTCAGCCCGAGGCTCACGATGGTGACCTTGATGGCCATGAAGGCCAGGGGCGAGTGCTCGTAGGCCACCCGCATGAGCGGGTTCAGCTCCTCGGCCACCTCCAGCTGTAAAAAGGTGAGGGTGAAGAGCCCGTCCAGGAGGTTGAGCACCAGCAGCAGCACCGCCGCCGGCGTGATGTGGAACGAAGCTCCCTCGATACCCGCCCAACGTGTTGCCTGCGTCGTCGCCGCCACCCGGACCTCCCCGTTGGAATCCGGGGCGGGGTTCTTCAAGATGCTTGCCAACGCGCGGGGGGTCCTGGAGGCCCTCTGCGGGAAGCGCGGGCGGGTTTTGAAAGTTGACGTGCCAGGAGGGGCGTGACAGAGGAGACCCGCGCTCCCGCACAGCCTCCCGAAGAGTCCTCCGCGTGCAACAATTTCCCAATGACATCGGGTGGATAGAGGTCATCTGCGGTTCGATGTTCTCCGGCAAGACGGAGGAGTTGATCCGCCGCATCAAGCGGGCCGTCTACGGCAAGCAGGCCGTCCAGGTGTTCAAGCCGCGACTGGACAACCGCTATGACGAGACCCAGGTGGTCAGCCACTCCCAGTTGAAATTGACGTCCATTCCGATCGAACGGGCTGAAGAAATTTTCCACCACCTGTCCCCCAAGACGCAGGTGGTGGGCATCGACGAGGTGCAGTTCTTCGGGGCCGAGGTGGTGGCGGTGTGTGAGGCACTGGCCAACCGGGGGATTCGCGTCATCGTCGCGGGGCTGGACCAGGACTACCAGGGCCGCCCCTTCGAGCCGATGCCGCAACTGCTGGCCATCGCCGAGTACGTGACGAAGCAACTGGCCATCTGCGTGGTGTGTGGGAATCCGGCCAACCGCTCGCAGCGGTTGGTGGATAGTGGAGAGCGCGTGGTGGTGGGCGCCGCCGGGGCCTACGAGGCGCGCTGCCGCAAGTGCCACCGGGCCGAGCCCACCGAGGCCACGCCTCCTCAGACGCTCGATCTGTTCGAACACTGAAGCCTTATGCGCGACACCCTCTACGCCAACGTCCCCTTCCAGTTGAGCGAGATGCCCCACCGCTACGGCCCCCACGTGCACCTGGTGGGCAACCCGTTCCTGCTCTCGCAACTGGCGAAGCTGTGCAGCAAGGGCACGGTGCAGCCGGAGATCAACCGGCTGGTGGCGCTGCTCTACACGGACCTGGTGAAGACGGTCATCAACGCGGAGTTCCCCCGCAAGATGGTGGCCATGCCCACCCGGATGATCGACTACACGCCGCAGGGCATGTACCAGGGCGAGGTGATCGATCCGGCGGTGCGCGCGGTGACGGTGAACATCGCCCGCGCCGGCACGCTGCCCTCGCAGGTGACGTACGATCTGCTCAACACCACGGTGGATCCGGTGCTGGTGCGCCAGGATCACATCATCATGAGCCGGATGATCGACGCCAAGGAGACGGTGGTGGGGTCGAACATCGGCGGGGCCAAGATTGGCGGGGACATCGACGACGCGATCGTCCTCTTCCCGGATCCGATGGGCGCCACCGGCGGCAGCCTGAGCACCGCGGTGAGCATGTACAAGGAGAAGGTGCCCGGCACGCCCCGGAGAATCCTCAGCCTCAACCTGATCGTCACCCCCGAGTTCCTGCGGAGGATTTCCCGCGAGCATCCGGATGTGGTGGTGTACGCGCTGCGCCTGGACCGCGGGCTGTCACCCCCGGAGGTGTTCGGCACGGTGCCCGGCGAGCTGTGGGAGAAGGAGCGGGGGCTGGATGACCGGCAATACATCGTCCCCGGCGGCGGCGGCTTCGGGGAGATCATGAACAACGCGTACGTGTAGAGGTACGACCGTGGCTTTCTACGAGCAGGATGTCGGCGTCCACATCGATGAGAAGAAGCTCCAGGCGCGCGTGCGCGAGCTGGGTGAGCAGATCACCCGCGACTATCAGGGCAAGGAGCTGACGCTCATCTGCGTGCTCAAGGGCTCGGCGTTCTTCGCCATGGACCTGGCGCGCTACGTGGACCTGCCGCTGACGATCGAGTTCCTCGGGGTGTCCTCGTACCAGGGCGGCACCGAGACGACGGGCGAGGTGCGCATCACCACCGACGTGAGCAAGCCCATGGCGGGCAAGCACCTGCTCGTCATCGAGGACATCATCGACACGGGGCTCACCATGAGCTTCCTCCTGGAGAACCTCAAGGCCCGCCACCCGGCGTCCCTGAAGGTGTGCTCGCTGCTGGAGAAGCCCTCGCGCGCGCGCACCCAGATTCCCATCGACTACAAGGGCTTCGTCATCGACGACGTCTTCGTGGTGGGCTACGGGCTCGACTACGCCGAGCGCTACCGCAACCTGCCCTTCATCGGCGTGATGAAGGGGAAGTAGTCCCCCGGTAGGTCCCCGGCCCGGCGGCCAGCGGGTCGAGCGTTCCTTGCGCGGCAACCCGCCCCTCCCCATGGTCTGACCCATGCCACGAGCGTGGGTCCACCCATCGGAGGGGCCGTGCTAGCCGCTCCCGCCCCGCGCCTTCGCACGCGCCTCTCCGCCGCCTTCTCCAAGCGCCGCCGCTATCCGCTCCGCCGTCAGGTGGAGGAGTCGGACTGTGGCCCGGCATGCTTGGAGATGATCTCCGCCTTCCACGGGGCGGAGCACGCCCAGGCCCTGCTGCGCGAGCTCGCGTATGTGCGCGCTCCGGGCGCCACGCTGCTGGACATCGCCCGCGCGGCGGAGCAGCTCGGCTTCCGGGCGCGCGGCGTCCACGTGGAGGACGCGGACGACCTTGAGGACGAGGAGGGCCAGGCCCTGCTGCCCGCCATCGCCCACTGGGAGGGCAACCACTTCGTCGTCCTCTATGAGGTGAATGCGCGCAACGCCGTGGTGGGCGACCCCGCCCTGGGCCTGCGGCGCATCCCCCGCGCCGAGCTGGCCTCGCACTGGAATGGCATCCTCCTGCTGCTCGAGCCCACCGAGGCCCTCCACCAGCCCCGCGCCGCGTCCGATGTGCCCGCGCACCGCCCCACCGCGCTGCGCCGCTTCGCCCGCGGGCTGCTGCACTACCGCGCGCTGCTCGTGCAGATCGTCCTCGCCACGTTGTTGCTTCAGGGCCTGGCGCTGGCGCAGCCCTTCCTCGTCCAGGGGCTGGTGGACAAGGCCGTGGGCGGGCGCGATGTGCCGCTGCTCACCGCCATCGGCCTGGGCCTGGGCGTCCTGCTGGCCGCGCAGGTGGCCGTCACCGCCACCCGGGGCGCCGCCCTCTTCCTGCTGTCGGGCAGCTACTCGATGCTGCTGCTCACCCGCTTCTGGAAGCGGTTGCTGTCGCTGCCCCTGTCCTTCTTCGCCCGGCGCCACCGCGGTGATCTGCTCAAGCGCATCGAGGACCACCAGCGCATCCGCCGCATCCTCCAGGGCGCCGCCTCCTCCGTGCTGCTCGACCTGGTGATGCTGGTGGGCTACGCCGTGGTGCTCTTCGTCTACGACACCACCGTCTTCCTCCTCTTCCTCGGTGGGGCCGTCCTCTACGCGGCCTGGACGCTGGTGCTGCTGCCTCGCCGCGGCCGGCTGGACTCCGAGCGCTTCCGCGTGGGCGCCGAGGCCAGCCGCCTGGAGCTGCAGATGCTCGGCGGCATCCAGACCCTCAAGGCCGCCAGCGCCGAGCGGCAGATGCGCGCCTCCTGGGAACGGCTCCAGGCCCGCGACTTCGCCGCCTGCCGCCGCCTCTGGTTGCTGGACACCCTCCACCAGGGCGGCACCCTCTTCATCAACCAGGCCATGTACCTGGGCATCCTCCTCTATGAGGCCTTGCTCGTCCTCGAGGGCCGCCTGTCCATCGGCCAGCTCGTCGCCACCCTCGCCATCCTCGCCCTGGTGCTCAACCCCCTGCAGAACCTCGTCACCTTCGTGCACGAGCTGCAGGATGTGGCCCTCTCCCTGCGCCGCGTGGAGGTCGTCTACGAGGCCGAGCCGGAGCTGCTCGACGCCCCGGGCACCGGTGCCACCGTGCTCGCCCGCGCCCCGGAGATCCGGCTCGAGCACGTCACCTTCCGCTATGGCTCCCCCCACGAGCCTCCCATCCTCGACGACGTGAGCTTTACCCTGCCCGCGGGGAAGATGACCGCCATCGTGGGCCGCTCCGGCGCCGGCAAGACGACGCTCGCCCATCTGCTGCACGGCCTCTACCGGCCCCAACAGGGCCGCATCCTCTACGACGGCCTTCCCCTGGAGGCGCTGCCTCCCACGCAACTGCGCCGCTCGGTGGCCTACGTCTTCCAGAAGACCGACATCTTCGACGGCACGCTCGCGGAGAACATCTCCCTGGGCGATGAGCGGCCCGACCTGGAGCGGCTGCTGCACGCCGCGCGCACCGCGTGTCTGGATGACCTGCTCGCGCTGCCCCGGGGACTGGAAACCCGCATCGGTGAGTCCGGCATCCGCCTCTCCGGCGGCGAGGAGCAGCGCCTGCAGCTCGCGCGCGCCATCTACCGCGACCCCCGTGTGCTCTTCCTCGACGAGGCGACGAGCCACCTGGATGCCACCACCGAGCGCGCCATCACCGAGTCGCTCCAGCGCGAGGCGGCCGGACGCACCGTGGTGGTGGTGGCGCACCGGCTCTCCACCATCCGCCGCGCGGACCTCATCGTCGTGCTGGAGCGCGGACGCGTGGTGGAGCAGGGCTCCCACGAGGAGCTGCTGGCCCGGGAGGGCGGGCGCTACCGCGCGCTCGTGGAGAATCAGGTGGAGGGTTGAATGGTGCACCCGCGTGAGGACGAGGACGACCTGACACTCACCGAGGAGCTGCGCGCCGTCATGCGGCCGCGCTCCGGGCGGCTCCTCGTGCTGCTGGTGCTGATTGCCTTGGTGCTGGCCGCGCTGGTGCTCGTGGCCTCCCGCACGGTGCTCGCGGGCTTATGGCGATAGCGGGGCCACGGCGCAGGGCAGGGCGGTGGGGCGGTCCCCACCGGCTCTGCTCCGCTTCAACGGGACGGCTCAGCAGGCGCTGCAGCCTGGGGGCTCTTCGCCGCACGCGAAGGTGGTGATCTCCGGGCACTTCGGGCCCTTCTCCACCCCGGCGCCACCCTCGATTCGAGCGAGGTCCTGCACGAAGAGCTCCTTGATCTTCTTGACCTTCTTCTCCTTCTTCGGCTCCATGTCGTCTCTCCAGGATTCGGTGGCTCACGGGTCCATCCCGCATGCCGCAGGCACTCGATGCACCTGCAATCGGGAGAACGAGTCCCGGACAGAGCCCAGTCCAAGAGAGCCAAGAAGCCATTCCATGCCCGATTGCCCGGCTGCCCAGGGCACGGGCGCTTGATGGCTCGCTCCGTGGTGTCAGGGAATGGGAGCGCGTGCGGCCCGTGCGAGCGCCCGGGCCAGCTGCCCGAGGAGATCCGTCCCCGCGCGCGCGTCGAAGCCGAGGAACATGGGCGAGGCGTTGAGCTCGAGGAAGCGCAGCGTGCCCCGCGCATCGCGCTTGAGGTCCATCCCCGTCCAGCGCAGCCCCACCACCTCCGTGGCCCTCAGGCACTGGCGCGCCACCTCGGGCGGAAGCTCGAAGGACTCGATGCGCTCCTCGTTCTGCCGGAAGTCGAGCGCGCGCGAGATGATGCGCAGGCTGGCGATGATCTCCCCGTCGAGCACGTAGACGCGCACGTCCTCGCCGGGCATCAGCTCCTGGAAGGTAACGGGCGCGGCCTCCAGCGCTTCCAGCCGGGCGCCGGAGAGATCCTCGGGCCCCAGCTCCAGCGTGGCCGCGCCGCCCTCGACGGGTTTGTAGGCCACGCGCCGGCCGGCGGCGAACCGGCGCACCGCCTCCGGATCATTCGTCCAGAGCGTCTCCGGCACCGGCAGCCCCGCGTCCGCCAGCAGCGCGAGCTGCACCGGCTTGGGCGTGCGCCAGTCCGAGGCGAGCGGGTTGTAGAGCGGCACGCCCATCGCCTCCCAGCGCCCCACCAGCCCGCGCAGCAGCGTCGTCTTCTCCCGGAAGGCCACCAGCGTGGTGCGCCAGTCGTCGTCCATCGCCTCCTTCGCGTCCACGCCGAAGGTGAGCGGGTGCGCATGGTAGCTGCGCAGGTAGATGGCCCCAGGGCGCTCGAGGCGGCGGCCATCCAGCGTGATGCCCTCGAGCCCCTCCGTCAGCGACAGACGCGTCTCCTGCGGGAAGGTGAGCGTGTCCACCACGAGCGCCTCGACTCCCTCCTCCTCGACCCGGCGCGCCACCTCCGACACGTGCGTGTCGTCGCGGGAGCCCACGAGGAGGACGGGCCGGGCGGGTGAGCGGGTCGTCATGGGGCGTGTGCTCCTTCGTGGGGGGCTCCGGCGGAGGCCGCCGGGGGCATGAGGGTGTCGAGCAGGGCCGGCCGCTCCAGCCACGCGGCGACATGGGCCAGCGGCGCCTCGCAGCGGCGGCCATCGAGGAAGAGGGTGGGGAGGCCTCGCGCGTGACGCTGCTTGAGCGCGGCGGCCTCGCGCACGCGGGCCCGGGCGCTCTCCCGTGCGCCCGTGAGTGCCCTGGCCTCCTGTCCGGCATCGGCCGCCACGAGGGCCAGGGGCTCCCCGGCGTTCCGCAGGCGCGTGTAGTCCCGTTTCGCCGCGCGGAAGAGCTGCAGGAAGACCTCGCCTCCCCATGCGACGCCGGCCGCCGCGAGTGCCTCGCAGGCCGCCTGATCCTTCGGATCGTCCGGGTCCATGGGCGCGAGGGCCACGCACGCACGCACCTGGTCTCCCCGCCGTATCACCAGGGTCTCCAACTCCTCCAGCACGGGGCCGCAATGGCCGCAGGCGGGGTGTGCCAGCAGGACGAGCACGTGCGGCGCGTCCGGTTCGCCCAGCCGGGGACCGAGGGCCTCCGCATCCAGGGCCAGCCGTGGCTCCTGGGAGAGTTGCGCGAGCGTCGCCAGGGGCGAGCGCAAGAGGCGCGTGTGCTCCCGGAGGAGGGACTCGCCCTCATCGCCGCGGGAGAGCAGGGGGACCATTGAGGACAGCACCAGCCCGACGAGGAGCACCAGCAGGAGCGCGGCGGGCAGCAGCCCCGGAGGCGGCGCGGGCCAGTGCGGCAGGACTCCGAGGAGGAAGACGGCCGCGCCACCGGCGTCCACCGCATGCACCACCATGCAGAGCGTGCAGACGCGCCGCATCCGCACCTGCGCCAGGACCAGCAGGACGGAGAGGGGCAGGGTGGGGAGGAAGGACGCGCCCGTGAGCCACGTCTGCACCGGGCCGCCTCCGAGCGGAGCGGTGCTCAGCACCAGCAACTGGGCTCCGAAGAAGGCGGTGCCCAGCCCGGCGAGCGGTACTCCGGCGGGACTCGCCCAGGCGGAGAGCAGCACGCTCTCGCAGTCCAGCGGTCCGCCACCTCCGCACAGGCGCGAGGCCTTGCCCCCGCGCGTCCACGAGAGCGCCGCGAGCGCCGCCGCGAGGCCCACCCCCGAGAGCAGGGCCAGCAGCGCGGTGGGCAGCCGGAGCCCGGCGGGTTGGGCGAGGACGGCTAGCACGAGCAGCACCCCCACCAGCACGGCCAGTCCCCCGCGCATCCACGGCGAGGCGGACGGGCCGACGAGGGCCGTCCTCAGCTTCCACTTCTCGAGGAGCAGCTCCCGTGCGCGGTGGCGGAGGTAGCCCGGCTCGGGCTCGCCCTCGCCGCCGTACTCCAGGAAGACGACGACGCCCGACCAGAGGGCCGCGAGCGTGTCCCGCTCCATCTCCCGGCTGCCCCGCCGGCTGTCCCAGATGCGGAAGGTGCCAGGCGTGTCCGCCGTGTGCGGAGTGACCGATTCGAGCAGGCCGAACCCTCCCTGGGGCCCGGACTGGAAGTGGAGGATGGCGGGCAACTCGTCCGCCTCCAGGGCGTCGAGGGTCTCCAGGTCTCCCTGGCCCGCCGTGACGTCGAGCCCCAGCACGGGAGCCTCCTGCGCCAGGGCCAGCAGGGAGCCAGGTTGCGCGTGACGCGCGAGCACCTCGCGCACGTGCGTTCGCGAGTAGCGCAGGCCCAGGCGCCGGGCCACCTCGGCGAGGACCTCCGCCGGGTCATCGCTGGGGACATCGGGATCTCGGAGCATCGGAAGGTGCGCGGGAGGGTAGGCAGCGTGCCCCCGGGCGACGACGGGCCGTGCCTTCCATCCGCGCGATACGGCCGGGTACTGAACATCCCTCCGCTTCCGGGCCATGCGCCGGGGAGGCAAAGCGTCCTCCTCCAACACCTGGCAATCCGGTTTCGTTCTGGAGTACCTCCCCGCCACAAGTCAGGAGGGACGGCGTCAGTCCTCCCCCTCGGTCCGGTGGTCGGGTCTACAAAGCCACCTATCCTCAGAACCGCGCTTGCAGACGTAGCCCGGTTCGCAGGCGGTGGAGTCGCCGGGAGTGCAGGTCTTCCGGCACCGGTACAAGTCGCAGACGGTTCCTTCGGGGCAGGGCGGCTCATCCTGGCGGGCGCCACAGGTTTGCGAGCATCCCATCCATACCTCGTCCACCGGCTGGGGGTAGTCGCTGAACGTGCAGACCTGGCCCTGGGGGCAGGGCGTCTGCTTGCAGTTCTGCCCATGCACCTTGGCGCAGATGGAGGCACGCCCGCCTACGGAGACGCATTGCTGCCCCTCGGGACAGGTGCGCCCCTGGCACGTGGGCTGGCAGGCGGCACTCACTGCCGCTGGATTCTCCTCGCAGAAGTAGCCTTCCGGGCAGCTCGTGGGGTCTTCCACCCGGCACGGACGGCCGCACCGGAAATGACAGAGCAGGCCTCGCTCACAGCCATACTGGGGCTCGCGGGTGAACATGGCGCACACCTCTCCCTCCTTGCGCTGTCCCACCAACGAGCACGCCTTGAGCAGGTCATGGCCATTCCTGGCTTTGTAGGTCTGGCACGTGAATCCATCCTGGCACTGCAGGTCCGTCATGCACCTGCTATCCACGCAGTAGCTATCCTGGGTCACCATGCTGAAGAAGCAGCGGAGCCGCGAATCACAGTCCGCGTCCGTGCGGCACTCCCGGCCGTAGGTGAGCACGTTCTGTCGCTCCACGTCGGTGAGCATGGGAATGACATTCAGCTGCTGGGCGCGCGGCTTGCCCAGGTCAGGGCCGGGCAACGAAATGAAAAGCAGCCACAGCAGTGGCATCGATAGGAGGATGCCGAAGACGGCGGCCACCACTGTGCGCCATTTCATGGAGATGCTTGGCCTCGAGACTACTTGCGTGGACGGCACTCCCGTGGGCACTCCGGTGATGTCGTTCGGCCGTCTTCGTCAGAGCAGAGTGCCAGCCATTCCTCGTGGGGCATCTTGCAGGGGAACTCCAGCCTACGGTTCCTCTGTTCCTCTTCCATGTCCTTGCGCAGGGCCATGTCGATGGCGCCACCCTTTACCCAGGCATGCGGGCATCCTGTTTCCAGGGTGAGGAGCAGCGTCAACGGCAACAATCGGCGCGTCATACGCTCTCCCTTAGCGTGGTGCCGCAATGTCGCTGAGCCCCACTGAGGTTTGCTTCGAGCCTCAAGCGCGCCGGGCTCGCGCACCCGCCGGGGCCTTTTTCGCCGCGGTCTTCTTGGCGGCGGCCTTCTTCACGGGAGCCTTCTTCGCGGGAGTCTTCTTCTTGGCGGCGGGCGCGGACTTCCGGGCCGGTGCGCTCCGGGCCTTGGCGGGCGCGGCCTCCGTCTTCTTCGCTCCCGTCGTTCCGCCCAGCTGCGCCGCGAGCTTCTTGGGCGCCACCGCGCGGTAGCTCTCCTCGAGCCACTTGCGCAGCATGTCGAGCGGCGGCGTGTCGCGCGCACCGAAGTTGGCGGACACCCAGCCGCTCTTTCCCAGTCCGTACCCGGTCGGCTGCACGAACGGCAGCATCAGCGCCGCGCCGTTCGACTCCGGCAGCTTCACGGACATCGACAGGCCCTCGCCCGTCAGCGTCAGGAAGACGAAGGCCTTGCCCTTCACCTTCAGCGTCCGGTGTCCCCACGGGAACTCCTCGGTCACCTCGGGGTAGCCCATGCCCGCCTCACGCAGGGCCAGCTCGAAGGGCTCGAGTCGCTTCATCTCGGGGGGAACCGGAGTCATCGTCATGGAGTGCGTCTCCTCGTGGGCGCTCAGGTATACCGCACGCGGGCGCGCCTCCTTTACTTCTTCGGCTTCAACAGCGTGAGCACCTGGGTGAACGTCCTGTCTCCGTTGGGCGTGGTGGTCAGCACGCCGCTCGCTCCTTCGAAGGCGCCCGTGCCTCCGATGATCGGGATCCGGGAGGTGCCCATCTCGGCTTCCCGGCCCGCGACGGTGATGGTTCCGTCGGCCATCGTCAGCGTCCACTGGCATTCACTGAACTGGCCGGGCAGCGTCCGGACGCAGTAGCCGCTGTTGCTGCCGATGTTCTCCCTGGCCTCGTTCAACAGCGGCTGGTCGAACACGAACATGTCGCCCGGCGAGTCACCCGGCGGACCCAGATCCACCGGCGTGGCGATGCCGGTGCGGGCATCGGCGATGGTGTTCAGGGTCCAGGCCTCCTCCGCGGGGCCGTTGTTGGTACAGCCCAGCACCTGGGCGGTGAAGACAGCCATGAGGATGATCTTGCGCATCGTGTCGCTCCTTGGAGTGGCTCGCTTTGGAGCCACCCCAGGCGCGTAACACGGCCCTCGGGGAGCGTCAGGGCAAAATCCCTCCGTGCGCCCCCGTGTCCGCCGGGCGCGGTGATGGCGGCCCGTCTGGAAATCGAGAGCGGCTGGAAGGGCGCGCTACGGGGGCGTCGCGGGGGGCGTCGTGGTCCCGGCGTCCCGCGGCTGGGGCGCTGCCGGCTGGCTCTCGGGGGCTGGAGGGGGCAGAGCCGTGTCAGAGGGCGCCGGGGCGGTGCCGGGCTCGGCCAGGCTGGCATCCACGGCCCTCAGGGCCTTCTCCAGCGCCTGGGCCGCGGGGCCCACCGCGGTGAGCATCTGGTTGGCCCGCTGCGTGTTGCGGTTGCGGCTCTCCGCGGCGAGCTTCAACTGCGTCAGCGCCTCCGTCACGTCCCGCCGCGCCTCCTCCAGCTTCTGCCGCGCCTGGAAGAAGGCCACGTCCGCCTTCATCGCCTCCAGCGTGCGGCGCTGCTCGTCCGTCAGCCCGGAGAGAAGCTCGGCGCGCCGCAGGTAGTAGAGGCCCTTTTCCAGCACGGCCGGCTCGTCCGACTGCACCCGCGGCCGGGCGAGCCCCTCCAGCACCGGGAAGAGGGCTCGGTCCAGCTCGTCCCGCTCGGTGAACCGTTGCTCCATCAAGGACGACACGTCCCTGCCCTCGAGGGGGATGGGGGCGTAGGCGTCCGCCAGCCGCGCGTCCCCGGGCCGGTAGGGCGCCGCTCCGGTGGGGAGCATCCGCCCCTTCATCACCACCAACTGCCCGCTCTCCTGGGCCAGGGTGAAGGTGCGCGCGTTGAGCTGCGAGAGCAGGAAGGCCACCGCCCCTCCCAGGCCCAGAATCAGGAGGGTGACGAGCAGCCGCGTGAAGGCGCTCGTGGCCCGGCGGCCGAAGCCCGGCCGGTTCTGCTGCGGGTTCATCATGGGATTCATGTCGCTTGCTCCCCAGACGTCCAGGCGGCGAGCCGATTTCCCGGCCCCAGTGCTTTCCTTGGGACAACCGTCTCCAGGGCTATACTCGGCCGGCCCTACTCATGCATCCCACATTCCGCCGCCTGGGGACCAGCGAGCTGTTGCCCCGGTACATCTTCGCGGAGAGCCTCTTCGCACGCCGTCGCGTGTTGGAGGTGGACGCGGTCGCCACCACCGGCGGCGAGAGCGCGCGCTTCCTCCTGGAGCGCGGCGCCCGCACCGTCGTGGCCTGTGACGCGGACCTCGCGGCGGTGGCGGCCGCCCAGAAGGCCCACGGCGGCGCCTCGCTGCGCTACCGCGCCAACATCTACGACGACCTCGAGCCCGGCAGCTTCGACCTGGTGCTGGTGGCGGACCTCGCCCCCTACGTGCGCGCGCCCATGCTCCTAGCCGAGCTGGCCCGGCTCGTGAGCCGCCAGGGCTACCTCATCGGCGGCCTGAGCAACACGGCGGGGCTCGCCCTCTGGCAGCTCATGGACGTGGAGGAGGGGGTGCCGCCCACGTACGGGCAGCTGCTCGATGCGCTCTCCCCGCACTTCCCCAACGTGGAGGTGGCCACGCAGTCGCCCGTGCTGGGCTACCAGATTGCCTTCGAGAAGGGCGATGGCCTCCAGGTGGACGGCTCCCTCATCCGGGGCAGCGAGGCGGCCTACTACGTGGTGGTGGCCGGCGCCGAGCCCGCCCGCATCGTAGACCCCACCTGGGTGCAGCTGCCTCCCGAGCCGCTCGCCTTCACCCGCGGCAAGCTGGACGAGGTGGCCCAGCGCGCCAAGGGCTGGGAGGAGCGCACCGGGCGCCTCAAGGAGTCCCTCACCCGGCTGCGCGCGGAGCTGACCGACCGCGAGAGCGAGGTGACGCAGCTCAAGCCGGCCCTGGAGCTTGCCCGCGACGAGGTGGCCCGGCTCACCGCGCAGCTGGAGCAGGCGCGCGGCACCCCGGAGACCACCCGCGAGCGCGACGAGCTGTCCTCCCGCCTGCGCCGCACCGAGCTGGAATTGCAGGTGGCCCTGGAGCGCGTGGCCGACGCGGACCGGCGCCTGGGCCAGCAGCGGTTGGAGCTGGAGGCCGCCGAGCGCACCCGCAAGGAGTCGGAGGTCCAGGTCCTCGGCGCCCAGGAGACGCTGCGGCTGGAGCGCGCGCGCCGCGAGGAGCTGAACACCACCCTGGAGGAGTCGCGCGAGCGCCTCACCCAGGCGTACACCCAGCTGCGCGAGCTGCAGGACGAGCTGGCCTCCTTGCGCGTCGAGCGCGAGAAGGACCGGCTCTCGGCGGAGCGCGCGCGGGAGCAGTCCGAGGAGCTGCGGCGGCAGGTGGAGGCGGCCCGCGAGCGCGAGCTGCGTCTGGCCGAGCAGTATTCGACGTCGCTCGCCGCGGTGGAGCTGCTCAAGTCGGACGTGGCCCGGGGCGAGCAGGCCCGCCAGACGTCCGAGTCGCTGCTGCGCTCGCGTGACGCGGACCTGGCGCGCCTGTCGCGCGAGGTGGAGGACGGCTCCCGGCGCGTGTCGGCCGCGGAGGCGGCGCGGCGTGACGCGGAGGTGCGCCTGACGGCCCGCGAGGCCGAGTGGCGCGGGCTGGAGACGGAGCTCACGGCGGCGCGTGCCGAGCTGGAGCGGCTCACGGCCGAGGTGGAGGTCCGCTCGCGCGCCGAGGAGAACCTGCGCACGGCGGCGGCCCGGCTCGAGCAGGAGCTGCACGAGGCCCGGGGCAGCCTGGAGTCGCTGGAGGAGGAGCGGGTCCGCGCCGCGGCGGAGCTGGAGGAGACCATCGAGGAGGAGCGCCAGCGCGCGGAGACGCGGGTGGCGCAGGAGCGGGCCAGGACGGAGCAGGCCGAGGCAGACGCCGCCGGGGAGAAGGCCGCTCGCGAGGCCCAGGAGTCGCGTGCCGAGGGGCTCGAGAACCAGGTGCGCGTGGAGGCCGCCGCGCGCGAGGAGGCCTCGCGGGCCCTCGCCGAGCTGGAGGCCCAGCGGCAGCAGTGGGCCGATGAGCGCGGAACCCTCCGGCGGCGCGTGGTGGAGGTCGAGGCGACGCTCACCGAGCTGGAGCGGGTGCGGGCCTCGGACGTGGAGTCGATCACCCGGCTGGACGCGGCGCTGAAGGCGACGCAGGGCTCCATCACGGCGGAGCAGCAGGCGCGGGCCCGGGCCGACGAGGCGCGCGAGCAGGCACTGGCCGAGCTCGAGCTGGAGCGCGAGGGCAGGGCCCGGCTGGAGGAGGCCGTGGCCCAGGCCGAGGCCCGGCTGCAGGCCGAGCACCAGCGGCTCGAGGAGACCCGCGAGGCGCTTTCCAATGTCCGCGCTGAGCTGAAGTCGGAGCGGCAGCAGCGCCTCCTGGGGGATGAGGAGGGCTCGAAGCTCCAGGCCGTGCTCGACGAGGAGCGCCAGCAGCGGGCTCGCGTGGAGGCGGCCCTGGCCGAGGTGCAGGCCGGGCTCGAGGCCGAGCGGCAGGGGAGCACCGGGCTGGCGTCCGAGCTGGCGCAGGTGCAGGCCGAGCTCGAGGTGGAGCGGCATCAGAGGACCCTGGTGGAGGAGTCCCAGGCGCAGGGGCGGGCCGAGCTCAAGGCCGAGCGGCAGCGGAGCTCCGAACTGGAGGCCGAGCTGGCCCTGGCCCGGGCCGGGCTCGAGTCCGCGTGGCAGGCGCATGGCGCGTCGAAGGAATCCACCACGCGGGTGCTCGCCGAGCTGGAGGCGGAGCGGCGGCAGCGCACCGGAGCGGAGGCGTCGCTCGCCACCGTCCAGGCCGAGCTGGAGTCGGAGCGCGCGAACAGGACGCGTACCGAGGAGTCGCTGGAGACCGCCTGGACGCAGCTGGAGGCCGAGCGGCGGCAGCGCACCGAGGCCGAGGTGTCGCTCGCGTCCGAGCGCGAGAAGGCGGAGGTTCTCCTGGCCCAGGTCCGCGCCGGGCTCGAGGTGGAGCGCGATGCGCTGCGCCTGGAGTTGGAGCGCGGACACGAGGCGTCCGAGGCGGCCCTCGAGGAGACGCGGCGGCAACTGGAGTCGGAGCGCTCCGGACGCGAGGCCCTGGCGCAGTCGCTCGCCGAGGCACGCGCGGACCTGGAGTCGGCCCGGGCGGGCGCGGACGAGCGCGAGCGGGCCCGGCTCGAGGCGCTGGAGGAGGCCCGGCGGGAGTCCTCGGCGCTGCGCGCGGAGGTGGAGGAGGCCCGGCGCGAGGGCGAGGCGCTGGGCGCTTCCCTGACGGAGCAGAAGCGGCTCGTCGAGGAGCTCCGGGCGGGCCTGGAGGAGGGACGTACCCGCGAGGAGGCCCTGAAGCAGTCGCTCGCGGAGGCCCGGGCGCGCGAGGAGGCCATCTCCACCGAGCGCGACACCCGCAAGCGCGACGCGCTGGAAGTCCGGATGGAGGTGGAGGGCCTCCGGGACGACCTGGCCAAGAAGGACCAGGAGCTGGAGGCGCTGCGGGCCCAGGTGGCGCAGCTCGATGCCACCCGCTTCCAGGCGCATCAAGCCTCCATGGCGCTCCAGCAGGCCCACCAGGGGCTGCGGGACCGGGACGCGCACATCGCTCACCTCCAGAAGGAGGTGTCCGAGGTCCGGACCCGGCTCGCCGCGGAGCACGAGCAGATGGAGCTGGTCACCCTGCAGCTCGAGTCGGCGCGGCGCATCGCGGGCAAGGCGCCCTCGCTCGAGTCGGCCCTCCAGGAGGAGCGCGCGGCGCTCGGCAGTGCCCGGGAGGAGTTGGAGAAGGCACGCGCGGGGCTGGAGAGCGCGCGGGAGGAGCTGGAGACACTTCGCGCCGGGCTGGCCCTCTCCCAGGAGGAGCGCCAGGCGGAGCGGGAGCGGGTGGCCGAGGCGCGGCGCTCGGCGGAAGAGCTGGAGACGCGGCTGGCGGAGGCCCGGACCGAGCTGGAGGCCGCCAGGGCGAAGCAGACCGGGCTGGAGGCCCAGGCGAGCGAGGCGGAGGAGCGGGCCCGGGAGCGCGAGGCCGCCATCGAGGCGAAGCTGGCCGAGCTGGAGGCCCAGGCGAGCGATGCGGAGGAGCGGGCCCGGGAGCGCGAGGCCGCCGCCCAGGCGCAGCGGGCCGGGCTGGAGGCCCAGCGGGCGGAGCTGGAAGCGAAGCTGGCCGCCCTGGAGGCCAGGACGGAGGAGGCGGAGCGGCGGGCCCGGGAGCGGGAGAGCTCCGCGCAGGCCGTCCAGGAGCAGTTCGCGAAGCTCGAAATGGAGAAGGGCACGCTCCTCTCCGAGCGCGAGCGGCTCAACTCGGACCTCACGGTGGCCCGTGCGGCGCGCATCCGTCTGGAGGGCCGGGTGACGGCGCTGGAGGCGGCCTCCGCCGAGGCGGTGAAGTTCCTCGACGTCGAGCGCACCGAGAAGGCCAGGGCCGCCGAGGCCCTCAATGCCCGCATCCAGATGATGGAGACGGAGCGGGCCGGGCTGCGCGAGCGCATCGAGCAGCTCCAGGCGCGCAAGCCGGTATCGGACTCCGAGGCCATCCTGGAGATGTCCGAGGAGCTGGAGCGGCTGCAGGGCGAGCTGGACAACCTCCAGAGTACCCTGGCCGAGCGCGACCTGGTCCTGGGCGAGCAGAAGCGTCGCCTGGAGGAGCAGGAGGCGGAGCTGGCCGCCTTGAAGCGCCTCTCCGCCCGCAAGGGGGCGGACACCGTCCAGGACATCTACGCTCGGGCCAACGCCGAGCTGAACGCGGTCAAGAATGAGTTGCTTCGCCGCCCGAAGGGGAGCACACCCGCTTCAGCGGCGCCCGCGTCCACCCCGAAACCCGAAGACCCGGGCTGAAGAGATTCGACCCCCATGAGCACTACGGCAGAGTTCTTCTTCAAGTACCACGGCCTCGGAAACGACTTCATCCTGCTGGACTGCCGGCAGGACGGCGTGGACATCGACGCGAAGTTCTCTCAGTGGCTGTGCGATCGGCGCAGGGGCGTCGGCGCGGACGGCGTGCTCTGCCTGTTGCCCTCGGACTCCGCCCTGGCGCGCATGGTGGTGCACAACGCCGATGGCAGCATCGCGGAGATGTGCGGCAATGGCCTGCGCTGTGCGGTGAAGTATCTGGTGGACCACTCCGGCGAGAAGCCCGAGCGCATCGAGGTGGAGACCGGGGCCGGGGTCCTCTCGTGTATGCCCGGGTACGGCGCGGACGGCGTCGCCGAGGTGGAGATCTCCATGGGGCCCGCGCGGCTCATCGCCCCCAACCTGCCCTCGGGTGCCACGGGTCAGCCCTTCGTGGGCGAGGTCGTCCCCGGCCACTCCGGGCTGCGCGGCCACGCCATCAACATGGGCAACCCCCACCTCGTCCTGCTCGACCAGCCCCTGGAGGACGCCGGCCGCCTGGGCCCCGAGCTCGAGCGGCACCCGGCCTTCCCCGAGCGCACCAACGTGGAGTTCGTCCAGGTCACCGAGGAGGGCCTGGCCGTCGTCGTGTGGGAGCGGGGCTGCGGCCTGACCGAGGCGTGCGGCACCGGGGCCTGTGCGGCGGCGGTGGCGGCGGTGCTCGCCCGGAGGCTCCCGGCGGATGCTTGGCTGCGTGTCACCCTGCCGGGCGGGGACCTGCACATCCGGGTGCCCTCGGACCTGTCGGACGTGCGCCTCCGGGGTCCCGTCTCCTTCGTCTTCACGGGCGTTGTTCCGGATCTCCCGGGCCGGTAACCTCGGGGTCCCCCCCTCCCCGTCGAGTGCTCCGCCGTGGCTGGCCCCATCCTCGTCGTCGATGACGACAACTTCTTCCGGCAGCTCGCTTCCGACATGCTCTCCCGGAAGGGCTACCTCGTCGTCCCCGCAGCGAGTGCCGCCCAGGCGCTGGACGCGGTCGCGCACGAGACCTTCGATCTGGTCATCACCGATGTGGTGATGCCCGAGATGGACGGCTTCGGCCTCACGGCGAAGCTGCGCGAGCGTGACCCCGAGCAGGAGGTCATCCTCGTCACCCAGCGCACGGACGTGAAGGGCTCGGCCATGGCCCTGAGCGCCGGAGTGGCCGTGGTGCTCACCAAGCCCGTGGACGAGCCGGACTTGCTGCTCGCGGTGGAGCGCGCCATGGAGCGCGTCCAACTGCGGCGCGAGCGCTCCCAGCTCCAGAACGAGAACCTGGAGTTCGCCCGCTACCAGAACATCCACCAGCGCTGCCTGGAGTTCCTCTCCCAGCCGGACCTGGAGTGGCTGCAGGAGCGCGTGGCCGCCGAGCTCGCCGCCGTCTGCGATGCCCAGAGCGCCGCCCTGTGGATCACCGATGACCGCGGGCACCTCGTCCTGCGCGCCTACCGGGGCCTCCTGGACAAGCAGTTCCTCGCCGAGCGCATGAGCCCGGATGGGCCGCTCGGCAACCGGCTGCGCGAGGCCATGCCGTGGATCGCCCGCGACGAGCGCTCGCCCGTCCTCTACGTCCCCTTCGTCAACGGTGGGGAGATCCTGGGCCTGGCGCAGCTGTCGGACCCGGTCGCCGGCGACTTCCGCTCCGAGCACGTGCGCTACGCCAAGATTCTGGGCGACTCGGCCGCGGTGGGCGTGAAGAACGGCCGCCGGATGCTGGCGCTGCAGCGGCTGGGCCTGAGAGACCGGGACACCGCCGCCTACAACCTCAGCTACTTCACCGACTACGCCTCCAAGGAGATCTACAAGGCGCGGCGCTACGGGCGGATGTTCTCGCTGCTGACGTTCTCCGTGGACAACCTGCCCCTGGTGCGCATGCGCCTGGGGGTGCCGGACGCGAAGCTGGCGGTGCGCGGCATCATCAAGGCGTTCGGCCGCATCGTCCGGGACTCGGACGTCATCGCCAAGGCGAGCGACCAGGAGTTCTACCTGCTGCTGCCGGAGACGGACTTCTTCGGCGCGATGATGTTCGTGCGCCGCGCCCTGGACGCGGTGCGCGCGGAGCCGGAGGCGCAGGAGGTGGAGGCGCGCCTGCCGCTGGCGCTGGTGGGCGGGGCGAGCACCTTCCCCAAGGATGGCGAGGACTTCGACGAGCTGGTGCACCGCTGCCGCCGGCGCATGGACGAGCGGCGCTCCTCGCTGCAGCGCAAGCTGATGCTGGACACGCTGCCCTTCTGGGACGAGGTGGACCTGCTGCTCGGCAATGCCTCCAGCCCCAAGCTGCCGGTGGAGGAGAACGCCGAGCCCTCGCGCCGCGGCAAGGTGTCCGACGTCCTCTTCGACGAGCTGCAGGCGGAGATCGCCCGCGAGCTGATGAGAGATCCCAGCTCGCGCGGGCTGCTGTACGTGGGCGGGCCGGAGATCCGCGCGGACCTGCCGATTGCCCAGGGGCTGGAGTCGGCCTCGCCGGAGATGGCCTCGCGCATCTACCTGCTGGGGCGGCGCGGGGACCTGGACTCGCACCCGGCGCTCACGCCCGTCTTCCTGGAGGGGGACGAGCGCATGGCCCGCCACGAGTTCATCCTCTGGATGTCGGAGACGGCCTCGTACGCGCTCATCCAGCGCCGGGGGCTTGGCGCCACCTGGGGCTTCCACTCCTCGGACACCGCCGTGGTGGATGGGCTCATCACCCGCCTGCAGTCCGAATACGACCTGCAGCCGTACTGACTCGATAGGGAGCGACCATGGCCCAGGTTCGAAAGATCCTCATCGCCGATCCCGACCTCGAGTCGGTCCGCCCGCTCTCGCGCTCCCTGCGCACGAGGGGCTACCAGGTGCACTACGCGCCGGATGGCTCGCGCGCGCTGGAGGTGGCGGTGCTGCGCCATCCGGACCTCATCCTCTTCGATGAGGCTTGCCGGATGCTGGACGCGCGCACCTTCATCAACATCCTGCGCACCAACCCGCGCACGGACGACATCCCGGTGGTCGTCTCCACCGGCCAGTTCGAGGCGGACAAACTGCGCGGCCTGCGCGACGGCTTCCTGCGCAAGCCCTTCAACATCGACGAGGTGCTCTCCCGCATCGAGCACGTCTTCCGCCGCAACGAGGCGGCGAAGGACCTGAAGAGCGAGGTGCAGGAGATCGAAGGCTCGCTCAGCCAGCTGAGCATCCCGGACTTGATGCAGATCCTCGGGATGAACAAGCGCAGCGGGAAGCTGACGCTGGAGCGGGGCACCGAGCGCGGGGAGATCGTCGTGGTGGACGGGCGCCCGGTGAACGCGCGGGTGGGCCGCGCCGAGGGCGAGAAGGCCCTCTTCCGGCTGCTGGTGTGGAGCGAGGGCTCCTTCACCTTCTCCCCGGGCAACACGGGCGGCAAGCCCCGCATCCAACGCGCCGTGGACGACGCCCTGCTGGAGGCGATGCGCCAGGCGGACGAGGTGAACCGGCTGCTGCCGGGGCTGCCGGCGCGCAATGTCCGGCTGGTGCTCGCGCCGGAGGCGGACCTGACGCAGGACCAGCACCCGGTGACGGCGCAGGTGGTGGAGCTGCTGCGCCAGCCGCGCGCGCTCGGCGAGGTGTTGGACCTGGCGCCGGCCACGGACCTGGAGGTGGTGGGCGTGCTGCACACGCTCCTCCAGAAGGGCGTGGCCCGCATGTCCGAGCCCGACCGGGACGAGGGCAGTGGTCCGCTGCTCGGGCCCGCGGAGGTGCACTCGCTGCGCGGACGCATCCTCCGGGGCCGGGGGCCCTCGCGCGAGGCCACCGCCAAGGTCTTCGTGTGTGGCAGCGGCCCGGCGGTGGCGCGGCGGCTGATGTCCCAGCTGCCGGGCATCGCGGCCGTGGCGGCCGAGCCCGCCGCGGTGAAGAGCGGCTTCGGGACGCTGGGGCGGTTGGATCTCAACGAGCTGCTGCACCTGGACTTCTGCGTGCTGCCTCCGGCGGAGGCGGCGAGGCCGCTGTGGCGGCCGTTCAGCTCGGGGGGCGTGGGCGCGCTGCTCTTCGACGTCTCGGAAGCGGCGGTGAAGCTGGCGCACTTCCTGGCGTGGGACATCCGCATGCCGGTGGTGCTGGTGGGCCATCCGGTGCCCCCGGAGCTGCATGGGGCGCCCGCGGGCGCGGCCAGCGTGGGGGAGGATCTCGCCGAGGCGCTGCGCAGTCTGCTCCTGCTGGCGCTCAACCCGGCGCCGATGCTGCCCGGTGTGCCACAGTCGCAGGCGCCGCGGCTCACCGCCGGGTAGCCAGGAGCTCCGCCCCATGCAGACCGACAGCAAGTGCCCCGGTTGCACCCGGGCCCTCCAGCCCTTCCTCGTGCCGACGCCCTTCGGCGCCGAGCTCGAGCTGCGCCGCTGCACCCACTGTGGCGGTTTCTGGGGCGCGGCGGGCCGCATCCAGGACACCTTCGGCCCTTCCGCCCGGCACCAGCTCATCGGCGGCACGACGGTGCGCAACTGCGTGGAGTGCCGGATCCTCATGACGCCCGCGATGCTCCCCTCCGACATCGCCGTCGAGGTGTGCTCGGCGTGCCGGGGCATGTTCCTCGATGCTGGGGAGCTGGAGCGGCTCGGTGTCCGGGAGAAGGCCCGTGCCCCCGCGCAGCCCGGCCTCCCGCGGCTCGCCGAGACGCCCCGTCCCGCAGCGCCTCCGCCGGTCCGTGCCGCGCCGCCGCCTCCTCCCAGGAGGGTGGTTCCCGAGGCCCCCGAGGCTCCCGAGGCTTCCGCGCCAGACGAGGCGCCCGAGCCGCCCGCCCAGCCCGTCGACACGGCGGGCACCTTCGAGTGCATCGAGTGTGGAAAGCGCAAGCCGCTGCGTGAGGGGCAGGCGCTCCGCGACGGGCTGGCCTGCCGGGCCTGCATGAAGGCGCGCCAGGAGGGGAAAGACAGCGAGGACTTCAGCCTGGGCAACCTGTTCCGCGGGCGGCCCAAGTCCTGAGCGGTGCTCCCGGCCGGGCGCTGGGAGCTCAGCTGCTCGCGAGCGCGCGCTCGATCGCCTCGAGGGTCAGGTCTGGAGCGTCGAGCCAGGGCGCGTGGCCGGCATCGGGAATCCGCACCATGCGCAGCCGCGGGTTGGTGGCCATGGCGGCCTCGCCCGCTTCGGGCGCTCCCCACCTGTCCTTCTCACCCCACACGAAGGTGGTCGGGACGGAGAGCCGCTTCCAGCCCTCTCCGATCATCAGGTGCTGCTTCATCCCGCGCACATCGAAGGCCTGGTCGATGAGCGTGAACCAGCTCGGGGCGTTGCGGCGCTGGCTCTCCGTCAGGAGCTCCAGCAAGTCGGCCTCCAGATGCTCTGGATGCGCGACGAGCAGCTGCTTCCAGAAGGCGTGGGTGCTGTCACGCGTGGGCTTCCGCATCATCGACCGCACGAGCGTCTTCAGCACCGGCAGCGTGCCCAGCCGCATCTGGAGGGGCAGGGCGCGCGTGATGCCCGCCGGAGCACCGGTGAGCACCAGCCGGGGCACCCGCTCCGGATGGGCGAGCGCGAAGGAGAGGGCCCAGAGTCCTCCCATGGAGGCCGCCACCATCGGCATGGCGGGAAGCCCCTCGGCGTCGAGGAGGTCACCCAGGAAGCGCCGCGCGTGCTCCAGCAGGTCCACGCCGCGGTAGTCGAACGGGTCCGCGAGGCCGTGTCCGGGCCGGTCCACCGCGATCACCCGGTGCTTCCGGGCGAGCGCCGGGAGGATGGGGGCCCATTGGATCGCCTCGCCCAGGCCACCGTGGAGCAGCAGCAGCGGGGGCCCTTCGCCGGCCTCGATGGCCTGCGTCGTGCCCCCTGACCAGCGCACCCTGCGCGTGCGGTGGCCCGGCACGACGCGCTGGAGATAGGCGGCCTGGGCCGCCTCGAAGGCCTTATCGTCCATACCGGCGTCTCTCCCTCAAGCCGTCTGGGTGGTGGGCCCGTTTCCGGCGTCCATCGGCGGCATCGCCGCCAGCAGGGAGCGCAGCCGCTGGAACTCGATGGGCTTGTCGATGCAGGGCAGGCCCGTGTTGGCCAGGAAGGCGCGCGACTGCTCCGTGAAGGCCCCTCCGGTCATGAAGATGACCCGCTGGGCCTGCTCGGGCAGCATCCGCGACAGCTCCTCGTAGAACCGGGGACCGCTCATCTCCGGCATCATCAGATCGCACAGGATGGCGTCGAAGCGCAGGCCCGAGGACAGCTGCGCCAGCGCATCCCGGCCATGGCTGAGCACCAGCACCTCGCAGTGCGTCTGCAGCAGCCGCTGGAGGGCCCGGCCGACGACCGTCTCGTCATCGAGAATCAACAGGCGCTGCTTGAGCACCTTGCCCGGAGCGGGCCGCGCGGGCTTCTCGGTGTCGCCGCTGGCCGTCTGCAGCCGGAGGTGGAACACGGTGCCGCGTCCCAGCTCGCTCTCCACGGAGATCTCCCCGCCCATCTCGTTGAGGGTGCGGCGGCAGATGGCCAGGCCCAGGCCCGTGCCCACCCCCACCGGCTTGGTGGTGAAGAAGGGCTCGAAGATGCGCTCGCGCAGCTCCGGGGGGATGCCCCGGCCGGTGTCGTGGATCTCCACCCGCACGTGGCTGTTGCCGTCCTGGCGCGTCACCACGCGGATCTCCTGCGTGGTGCTGTCCCCATCGGGAATGGCGTCCGCGGCGTTGACGAGCAGGTTGAGGAAGACCTGCCCCAGGGGCGCCTCGTTGCCGAGCACCGGCGAGATGGCGCCGTAGTCCTTGACGATGCGGGCGCGGTGGAAGATGTGGTTCCACGCCATCCGCAGCGACGAGTCGAGCACCCGGTGCACGTCCAGCGCGCCGCGCTGCTTCTCGTCCGGCCGCGAGAAGATCTTGATGTCGCGGACGATCTCCCGGATGCGCTCGGAGCACAGCAGGCAGTCGCGCAGCGCCTGCTCCTGATCGGCGGTGACGGCGGGCGAGCCCTCTTCCGGGTTGAGGACGAAGTCCAGGTTGGCCATGAGCGAGGCCAGCGGGTTGTTGATCTCATGGGCCACGCTGGCGGCCAGCAGTCCCAGCGAGGCGAGCCGGTCCGACAGCAGCAGCTGCTCCTGCATCTTCCGGCGCTCGGCCCGGAGCGCCGCCTCGCGCAGCTCGCGGGCCACGGCGGGCCCCAGCCGGCTCAGCCGGTCCTTGAGGAGGAAGTCGTGGACGCCGGCGCGCATCGCCGCCACGGCGGTGTCCTCGCCAATCTGCCCGGACACGATGAGGAAGGGGACGTCCAGCCCGCGTTGCTGCACCAGGGCGAAGGCGGCCAGCGCGTCGAAGCGCGGCAGCGCGTAGTCGGCGATGATCGCGTCCCAGGGGCCGCCCGCGTCGAGCGCGTTCGCCAGGGCCTCGGCCGTCTCGACGCGCTTGTGCGTGACCTCGTAGCCGCTGCGCCGCAGCTCACGCAGCACCAGCAGGGCATCGTCCTCGAAGTCCTCGATGAGCAGTAGATGCAGCGGTGTGGCCATCACACGCTCCGTCGCGCGGTAGGAAGTTCGTTGAGGACGAGCCAGTACATGCCCAGCTGCCGCACCGCCTCGAAGAAGGCGGTGACGTCCACGGGCTTGTGGACGAAGCTGTTGACCCCGAGCTGGTAGCCCTCCACCAGATCCCGCTCCTCCTTGGAGGAGGTGAGGATGACCACCGGCAGGGTGCGCGTCTGCTCGTGGGTGCGGATGCGCCGCAGCACCTCCAGCCCGTCGATGCGGGGCAGGTGCAAGTCCAGCAGGATGACCTGGGGCCGGATGTCCGGGTCCCTGTCCGCGTGCCGGCCCTGGGCGAAGAGGTAGTCGAGCGCCTCGGCCCCGTCCCGGACCACCACCACGGGGTTGTGGATGTTGCTCTTGCGGAACGCCCGGAGCGTCATCAGCTCGTCGTCGGCGTTGTCCTCGACGAGCAGGATGACGCGTTGGTTCGGATCATACATGGGGGCTCCTCAATTGCTTCCGGACGGGCGGGGAAGGGGCGGATTCACGGTGGACTCGTGGATCGTGAAGAAGAAGACCGCGCCCTGGCCTACCTTGCCTTCACCCCACACCCGCCCCCCATGCCGGCGGATGATGCGCTGCACGGTGGCGAGCCCCACGCCGTTGCCCTCGAACTCCTGCTGCGTGTGCAACCGCTGGAAGACGCCGAAGAGCTTCTTCTGGTACTCCATGTCGAAGCCCGCCCCGTTGTCCCGGACGAAGTAGACGCGCCCGGTTCCCGTCTCCGGCAGGGTGCCGAACTCGATCTCCGCCACCGGCCGCTCCCGGGTGAACTTCCAGGCGTTGCCCATCAGGTTCTCCAGCACCAGGCGCAGCAACTGGGAGTCCCCGCGGTCCACCAGCCCGTCCTGGAGCTGGAAGCGCACGGAGCGCTCGGGCTGCCAGCGCTGGAGCTGCTCGGAGATGGAGCGCGCGATGGCGGACAGGTTGACGTCCGCCTCCACGAACTCGGTGCGGTTGACGCGCGAGAGCGAGAGGATGCCGTCGATGAGCTCGGCCATGCGCTGCGAGGAGGCGCGGATGCGCTGGAGGTAGTCCAGGCCGGTGGCGTCGAGCTTGTCGGCGCAGTCCTCGGAGAGCGCGAGCGTGAAGTTGGAGATGCTGCGCAGCGGGGCGCGCAGGTCATGGGCCACCGAGTAGGCGAAGGCCTCCAGCTCGCGGTTGGAGAACTCGAGCTGGGCGGTGCGCTCGGCGATGCGGCGCTCCAGCTGCGCGTTGAGCTGGCGCACCTGCTCCTCGGCCTCGCGGCGCTGGGTGATGTCGGTGATCATCGCCATGGCGCCGATGTACTTGCCCTCGTCGTCGTGCAGGGGGCCGGTGGACACCAGGGTCCAGATGAGCGTCCCGTCCTTGCGCCGCAGCCTGAAGTCATCGAGGACGGCGGACTTGCCCTGGCGCCGATCCTCGACGTACTGCTGCATGAGGGCGATGTCCTCCGGGCGGATGATGTCGAAGAGGGTCTTCTCCATCATCTCCTCGACGGTGTAGCCCAGCATCTCGGCGAAGTAGCGGTTGACGTAGGTGGTGCGGTTGTTGTCGTCCACCGACCAGAGGCCCTCCTGCGCGGACTCCACGAGCAGCTTGAAGCGCAGCTCGGTGCGGCGCTGGTCGGCCTCGGCCAGCCGCTGGCCCTGGGTATCGCGGATGCTGAGGGTGGCACCCAGCAGCTTGCCCTGGCTGTCGCGCACGGGCCGGGCGATCGAGTGGACGTGCTGGCCCTCCGGGAGGCTGGCGTTGCGCATGAAGAGATCCTCCTCGGCCGAATCCTCGCCCTGGAGGGCGCGGTAGATGGGCAGCCGCTCGGAGGGGCACCGCGTGCGCGTGTCCGGGTAGAAGACGCCGTAGCGCTCGCTCCAGGTGTCGGGGGCGGAGTCCACCAGCCCGAGCCCGAGCAGCTTGCGCGCCATGTCGTTGATGTAGAGCAGCCGCCCCGTCGCGTCGGAGACGGCCAGGCCCTCGGCCGCGTTGTCGAGGATGGCGCGCAGCAGCGGCTGGTGCTGGGGCTGGAAGAGGCTTTCGGCCAGCTCGTCAGGGGGGAGGGTCGAGGCGGTCGTGGCGGTCATGGCTTTGTGCTGGATGCCCGCCGAGCATAGCGAGTCCCCCGACACCGAGTCACCCAGGCGACAGGATTCCAGGCACCGGGGCCCGGTGTTGACCCGCAGTGTTGGTGCACCCGCGAAAGGATGATCCAACCCGCCCCGCTGGTCTCAATGGACACGGGAAAGACCGGTCCGGGAGACCGGGTCTTCCGGTTGTGTCAGAGGTCTCCGGCGAGGGCGTCGCGCACGCCTGGTAGCTGGGCGAGGAGCTCCAGCTCGGCGGCCTTCAAGTGGGAGACGCGCCGTCCGGCGATCCGCTCGAAGTGCAGCTCGAGCCGGTGCTCGCCCTCGGCGTCGACGTGGCGGAAGAGGCGGGCGCGCCGGCCCTCCCGCACGCAGGCGAGGATGTCCTGGTGGAGGCTCTTCAGCCGGCGAGACACCTTCAGCGCCATCCGACCCTCGGGGGTGTCGAACGTGTGGAAGTGCCGGTTGCGCGACAGGGGGCGCGCTGGGTCATGGAGCCTCTCCACGAGGCGCCGAACGAATGGGTCCATCGACGGCGCAGGATAACATCCGCTACCCTGCATCTCAGCGATGCAATCGAAACTTCCCCGCCTGCTCTGCGTCCTGCCCCTACTGCTCCCGCTTGCCTGCAAGGATCCGGACACCCTCTCCGTCCAGACCCGGGAGCAGAAATTCCAGGCGAGGATGAGCGAGGGCCAGGCCCTGCTGGACAGTGGTGAGCCCGAGCAGGCCGCGAGGGCCTTCGAGGTGGCCTCGGGGCTGATGCCCGACAACCCCGAGCCGCTGCTGATGGTGGCCGAGGCCCGGCGCCGGGAGGGCAACCCGGGCGCCTCCATCCTGGCGCTCAAGCGGGCCATGACCCTCAATCCGGCGCAGGCGCCGGAGATCAAACGGAAGATCGCCGAGCGCCACGAGCAGGACGGGCGCCTGCGCGACGCCATCGCCACGCTGCTGGAGCTGCGGGACGCGGACGAGCTGGGGGACCTGGACGTCCTCAAGCTGGCGCACCTGCAGACGGAGGTTGGCCAGCACCAGGCCGCCTTCCAGACGTTGGAGCGCATCCTGCGCGAGCGCCCGGACGACGTGGACGCCAAGGTGGTGGAGGCGGAGATCCTCCTGGCCAAGGGGGATGAGTTGCTCGCCGGGAAGCTGATGGACCGGCTCCTGGAGGAGCAGCCGGGGCTCTCGGCGGCGCGGGTGCTGCGCGCCAAGTTCTTCCTGCGCAACGGGTACGCGGAGTACGCCGAGCAGGACCTGGCGGCGGTCCAGGGCGAGGAGGCCACGAAGCCGGAGTTCGTCTCGCTGAAGGCGCGGGTGCTCTCCAAGCTCGAGCGGCACGCGGACGCGGAGGCGCTGCTGGCCGCCACGGTGGCGAAGTACCCGCAGAACGCGGACCTCATCGCCCGGCTGGCCGAGACGCGGCTGACGCTGGGCAACAAGGCCGGGGCGCTGGCGGCGGTGGAGCAGGCGCTGAAGGCGCAGCCGGACTCCGCCCGGGCCCTCTATGTCCGGGGCCGGGTGCATGAGGCCCAGGGGGACACGAAGCGCGCGAAGGAGGACTACGGCTTCGCCCTCCAGGAGAATCCCGGCCTGGTGCCGGCGCTCTCGCGGATGTGGCGGCTGCAGCAGCAGGCCGGCGAGCGGGAGGAGGCGCTGGCCTCGCTGGAGCGGCTGGTGGGCGCGGGCGAGGCCTCGCTGGAGGAGAAGGTGGCGCTCGCCAGTCTGTACGCGGAGACGCGGCGGCGGCCCGAGCAGGGCCTGAAGCTCATCGCCGAGGCGCTCAAGCAGGACGCGGGCAACCCCGAGTACCTGGACATCCAGAAGGCGCTGAAGAAGGCCCTGCCCAAGAAGAAGAAGTCCGGGCCCATCATCATGCGCGGACGTCGCTGAGCGGGGCCCGCGGCGGCTACGCGGGCGGGCGCTGCCCCCAGGCGCCGAAGATGGTGGGCCCGTAGAACCAGGTGTTCGGATCCCTCAGGCTCTCGGAGAACCCGTCGAACTGCTCGCGCGTGAGCAGCCGCGTCTTCTCCGCGTACGGCCAGTGCTGCTCCCCGGTGAGCCGGTGGAAATCCGCGGTGGGCGTGCCCCCGGAGAAGTAGAGCATCTCGCCATCGGCGTTGACGTTCTGCAGCCCCAGCCGCTGGAAGGTGCGCGGCAGCGTCCGCGCCCAGTCCACGGCCGTGCCGGCGGCGCGCCCCATGGCGTGCATGATCTCCACCACCTGGAGGAAGGGCCCGGTGTCGTTCTGGAAGAGTGAGAACGTCTCCATCTCCTCCAGCAGCAGCCAGCCCCCCGGCTTGAGCGACGCGACCAGCCGCTCCACCAGTTCCTCGCGCTCGGCCAGGTGCTGAAGCACCATCCGCGAGTGCACGAGATCGAAGGTCTTCTCCGGAGGCCGCATCGTGCGGATGTCCTGCTGGCGCACCTCGAGCATCGGCCCGGCCGCGTCGGCCACGAACTCGGTGTTCAGGTCCACGGCCAGCACATGGCCGTGCGGAGCCACCCGGTAGCGCATCCAGCGCGCGATGGAGCCGCTGCCGCAGCCCACCTCGAAGCAGCGCCAACCCTCCTTGATGCCCAGCCCCTCCATGCGCCGCAGGGTGATGTGATCGGCCATTCCCTCGATGGCTTGCAACCGCTGGCGCCCTTGCGCGCCGGAGTTGCCCAGGTCCTGTTTGTAGCCCTGGATCTTCGCAGCCATCGTTTCGACCTGTGAGGTCATGTGGTCCACCCCAGATGTAATGGGGGGCGAGCATAGCGTGTGACTCGCGGGCTTTCCGCCCCCCTCAGCAGGACCCACCCCCCACCGGCGGGGCCACAATGGTTTCACTTCTGGACAGCACCACCACATGGCCGGTGACGGGCTGACCTCCCTGCTTGCGCAGCATGTCTTCCCGCTCCAACACCGGGTGCAGGTAGGCCGCACTGGCGCAACTCCGCAGGTACTCGAGGTGGTGCACGTAGCGCGCGGTGGGCTGGAGCCGGTATCCCGGCTCGGTGCCCTTCTCCACGGTGAAGGCGAACAGGCCGCCGGGCGCGAGCCGCCGCGCCACATGCTGGAAGAGTGGCTCCAGCGCGCCGAAGTAGACGAGCACGTCCACGGCGACGATGAGATCATGACTCGCCGTGGAGGCGGCGAGCTCCGCGGTGATCTCCCCGGCCCGGAGGGAGTCGTACACGCCGCGCTCGCGCGCCTTGTCGAGCATGCCCGTCGACAAGTCGATGCCCTCCAGCCGCCGGGCGAAGGGCCGCAGCAGGGGACCGGCCAGCCCGGTGCCGCACCCCAGGTCGAGCACGTCGAGCCCCCGCCGCGCGCCGAGCACGGATCGCACCGCGTCCATGAGCCGCTCGGGCGCGCGGTAGGCGAGGAAGCCGCGCAGGCTGTCGTCGAAGCTGGGGGCGTAGACGTCGAAGAGCGCGGCGACATGGGCGTCCGTCATGCGCTCGGGCGGGGGGCTCCCGGTCTCGGCCGCCTCCAGGTAGGCGATCACCGCCTCCCGCTCGGACTCGGGGATGCGCCACTCGTGGCAGCGCCGCTCGTGCAGGTGGCGGCGGAGGGCCACCACCTCGCCGTCGCGCCCGCTCTCCTGGAGGATGGAGATGAGCATCTTCAGCGAGTCCTTGTCGTCCGGCTGTTGGTCCAGGTGCTCGCGCAGCGCCGCCTCCGCCGCCAGCGGCTCCCGCCAGGACCACAGCACGTGCGCCCCGTACGTGGCGGGCACGAGCTCCGCCCCTTCGAATCCACACGCTTCCAGGCGCGCACGCCAATCGATGGGGGAGGGTTTCATGGGGTGGCCGGGAGGCTACACCTCTGGCGATCCACATGGCCATTGACGCCGGGCTCGCTCCCTTGGAAGCGTGGTGGCATGGACAGCATGGTGCGGGCACACAGGTACGCGGTGGTGACGGGCGCCTCCAGTGGCATTGGCCGGGAGTTGGCCACGCTGCTGGCGCGCGAGGGGTATGCGCTGGTGTTGGTGGCCCGGCGCACCGGGCCCATGCAGGAGCTGGCGGATCAGCTCCAGCAGGCGCATGGGGTGCCCTCGGTGGTGCTGGGCGCGGATCTCTCCGCGCCCGAGGGTGTGCACACGGTGGTGAACGAGCTGAAGGCGCGCCAGCTGGACGTCGAGGTGCTGGTGAACAACGCGGGCTTCGGGCTGGCCGGGAGCTTCGAGACGCTGCCGGTGGAGCAGCAGGTGGGGATGTTGGATTTGAACGTCCGGGCGCTCACCGCGCTCACCCGCGAGCTGGTGCCGGGAATGGTGGCGAGGAAGCGCGGGTACGTGCTCAACGTGGCCTCGCTGGCGGCCTTCACGCCCGGCCCGTTCATGTCCGTGTACTACGCGAGCAAGGCGTACGTGCTGTCCTTCTCCACGGCGCTGCACGCGGAGCTGCGGGGCCAGGGGGTGACGGTGACGGCGCTGTGCCCGGGGTACACCGAGACGGAGTTCGCCGCGCGGGCGGCCGAGCACCACAAGGCGCGGCTCTTCAGCGGGCCCATGGGGACGAGCAACGCGCGCCAGGTGGCCGAGGAGGGCTGGCGGGGCCTCCAGCGTGGCAAGGCGGTGGTGGTGCCCGGGTTCTCCAACCGGCTCTCGGCCTGGTTGATGCCGCTGGCGCCGCTGGCGCTGAGGCTGCGCATCGCCGAGTACATGAACGCGAGCGAGCACTGAGAGGAGCTTTCCATGAGTGGGGACAGACAGGTGGCCACGGACAAGCGGTGCCCTTCGTGCCGGGGGCGGATGCAGCGGTTCTTCGCGGTGGGGGTGGAGCTGGAGCGCTGCCGGTCGTGCCGGGGCGTCTGGCTGGACGCGGGGGAGCTGTCCGAGGTGCTGCTGAGGGACGTGTCGCCGCGGCTGGTGGCGGGCCGGAGCGAGCGCCCGTGTGCTTTCTGCTCGCGTCCGATGCGCACCGCCGAGCTTCCCGGGGGCGTCTCGGTGGAGACGTGCGAGCGCTGCCGGGGCGTGTACCTGGACGAGGGCGAGCTGGAGCACCTCACCTTCGGGACGGAGGAGTCGGCGCCGCTCGCCGCGAACGTCAGCCCCGAGAAGCGGTTCTTCTTCTTCTACTGCGTGAACTGCGGCGAGCGCTTCCCGCTCAACGAGGCGCGCAATGGCGAGGGCGGGCTGCACTGCACGGCCTGCGCCCCCCACGCGCAGCCGCCCTCCGCCGAGGAGGCGCAGCCAGTGAAGCAGGTGGGTGGGTGGTTGAGCCGGTGGTTCGGCCGGGGGTAGAGAGGCGCCATGAACAAGCGCTACCGCTGCCTCATGTGCCAGCACATCTATGATCCGGCCGAGGGCGATCCCGCCTCCGGCATCGCGCCGGGCACGCCCTTCGAGCAGATTCCCGACACCTGGTACTGCCCGGATTGCGGCGCGAGCAAGGCCGACTTCGAGCCGATGGAGGATTAGGGGGCGGGGCGGCGCAGCACGTAGACGACGCGCTGGGAGCCGGGCTCGATGGGCTGCAGCTCGCTGCTGGTGAAGGGCGCGCCGACCAGCTCCATCATCGCGTCCATGTTGCCGTGCATGAAGTGCGGGTCGATGCCGGGCGTGGGGCCGAGGGCGGCGTGGAACTCGGGCATGACCTCGAAGGTGACCTCGAGCGCGCCATCCGCCAGGAAGCGGGTCCGGGCCGACAGGAAGTTGGTCCCTGACTGCAGCCCGCGCGAGATGCGGCCCAGTGAGCGCTCCCAGCCGAGCATCCGGAGCATGGCGAACACGGCCCGGCCCATGGTGGTCTGGCCATAGCCGTCCACCAGCTTGCGGCCGATCCGGTAGCGCGCCTGCTCATTGGAGACCCCCGGGAAGAGGACCTCCGAGCACACCCCGACGGCCGCGAACCACGTCGGCACGGAGTAGGCGACGAGGAAGGGGTGATCCAGATCGATGCCGATCTTCTTGAGCCGTGCCCGCGTGTGGGTGTCGAGCCGCTCCTTGAAGGCGTGCTTGAAGAGAGCCTCCACCACCTGACTGAAGATGACGGGTTCCTTCCGGGTCACGGCAGCGGTCATCATCGAGCATCCCTGGGACGAATGGGTACCCTGCTCAGGAGCTGGTTCTCATCCGTGACCAGCCCTGGGGCAGGGTAGCCCCTTGGCGGTGGCATGTACCACCATCTCCGGAGATTTGGTTCCCGGAGTTGTGTTCCAGGGTAGGACTCCCCCCTTCCAGGCGGGGGGGTTACTGGATCAGGTCCGCCTGCCGGGTGGCGGTGTTGCGGACCAGGCCGAAGTGGCTCTCACTGAGGGTGTAGCTGGCGTTCTCGTTGGTGAGCTGGCTGGAGTGGACGCCGTCCACGGTGCACACGCCGGTGGCGCAGACGATCTCATCCGAGTTGCTCTTGAGGGAGTAGATGCGGGTGGCCATGCGCTTGCCGTAGATGCCGGTGAGGAAGGGGCTCTTCACGGACAGGCCCCAGTAGCCGCAGGTGGAGGTGACCACGTTGAAGGGGTAGGTGCCGCAGGTCCACAGGCCGCGGTAGCCGGCGGCGATGCCCACGAAGGCATCCACGCGGCTCTGCACGCCCAGGTCGAGGATCTGCTTGATGGCGAGCGTCACGCCCATGGAGTGGCCGATGACGTCGATCTTCCCGGTGCAGGAGCGGGCGAGGGCCTGGTTGATGGCGTCGCGCACGGGCGTCTCCTCCGAGCCGGAGTGGTCGTTACAGGCGGCGCACGTCTTGGAGCCCCAGCTGGGACGGAAGATGTCCGCGGCGGCATACCCGCGGGAGATCAGCGTGTTGTAGGTGTTGTTGTAGTCCGAGGGGTAGGAGGTGTTGCCGTGCACCAGCACCACCGCATCCCGGCACGTCTGCGCGCTGGCGGAAGCCGCGGCGAACCCAACGACGAGTACGGACAGACAACGCACTGCGCTCGACAGCCGCTTCAGCTCCATGGTGCTCCTCCGGGGCATGCCGTCCTCCTGGGACGGCACCGCCGGGGAGCGTTCATGAATCATGATTCAGGTGTCAACTACTTATTCCCGGATTCTAGGGAAACAGTGAGACGGAGTGGGGTTACTGGGGCAGGGTGACACTGTGGGCGAGCACCATCCGCCACTGCCCTCCGCGCTTGATGGCGATGTCGGTGAAGGCGCCCACGTCGGTTACCGTGGCGCCGTCCTCCATCTGGACCCGGGCGCGCTGCCGGCCGATGAGGACCCCGACGTCGCCGTAGGTGCGGACTTCCAGGTCATCGGACTCGACTGACAGGATGGTGCCTGGGATGGCCAGGATGGCGGTGATGAACCCGGCACGCTCCACCGGGGGACTGCCCGGGACGCGGAGCTCGAAGGTCTCATCCAGGATGCGCTCGAGCATCTGGCGATCCCGGGTGCGGATGGCGGTGAACATGTCCTTCTCGAGCTGGAGCAACTGGGCCTCATCGGCCGTGTTCGAGGAGTCCACTTGCCGGGTGGAACGAAGTCCGCAGGCGGTGCACAGGCAGAGGACGGCGAGGAGCGCGAGTCGGGCGTAGGTTCTCATGGCCACCGAAGATACCGGTCTCTTAGGTGGACCCAGGGGCGCTCACCCGGAGGGCGTACTGGCTCGTGTCGAGCCGGTTACCCAAGCGGCGTCACTTGCGTTGACTTGGCTCCGCTGGGTCGACATGGTTGTGCCATGTCGCCGGAGAGCCCGCTTCCCCTGTCCCTCGAAGATCCTGCTCCACTCCTGCAGTGGCTGAGTGGAACAGGCCCGGAACCGGAGCAACTCGAGTTGCTGTCTCTTGCGCGCACGTGGGTACGTTCGGCCATTGTGGCTGCGAGCGTGCTCGACCAGAGGGCTGGCGCGATTCCTAGACGTGCGCTCAAGCTGGTCGAGCAGATTGCGATTGGGAAGAATCCGGAGGCGCGTGCACGACTTTTTCCAGCTGGCAGAAAATGGGAGCCCGCTCGCTTCCGTCCGCAGCGGGTCGACAACTTTGAGAAGATCGAGCCCTTCGCGAACGACATTTCGAGAGCCCTCATCCCCGATACGAGCCTGGAGGATACACGGCTCACTCTCCGGTACGTGATCGTGGAACTCCTCCGGAACGTGGTCCAACACAGCCATTCTCCGGGAGGTGGTGTTGTGAGTGCCGACCTTTGGGAGGAGGGGGGCCGGTCGATGCTGCAACTCGCAGTAGCCGACGTAGGGATTGGCATTCCGGCCAGCTTGCGCTCCTTGCATCCCAACCTGTCGGACCCCGAAGCGGCACTTGAGAAATCGCTCTGGCCTCATATCTCGGGAACTTTCGAGGAGGGGCTTACGGGCACCCAACAGAACGCTGGCATGGGCCTCTTCTTCATCGCAGAGATGGCTAAGCTGACGGGTGGCACATTGCTCATTGCGACCCGGGGAGCCACTCTTCTGCTATCGGGATGGGTCGATGAGGAGGGAAACCACAGCCTACGCTTCATAGAGCCCCGTGGCATCGGTTTCCCCGGAACGCTCGTTGGATTCGAGCTACCTGTCGGGGGCGTGGTCGACTACCCCGCGCTCATTGAAACCATCAAAGAGCGGGCAAAGCAGCGAACACCCCAACGCGCCATTCATCGTTGGGTCCGGTTCGATCCCGCCCCGTCCGAGGCCACTGTTTTCGAGATCCAGAAGCAGGCGGAGAACACCCCCGCTGCGATCCAGCTCGCCCAGAACGAAATCACGCCGCGCATCCTCCGGCGTGAGCCCATCGTGCTCGACTTCAGTGGCCTGAGGATTCTCACGCAGAGCTACCTGCACTCCCTGCTCTTCGAGCCCCTGCGGCTCGCGTGGGCGTTGCGCACGCCCATCTACGTGAGGAACGTCGAGCCCGCCGTGCGCAGCAATCTGGAACTCCTGGAGAACTACGCGCTCGCTGGGTAGGCCTCGCCCCCCTCACTTCGAGGAGGGCAGCCCCTCGGCGGTGTCGACGACCTTCTCGAGGGCCTTGATGCCCTTGCGCTGGCCCACGGCCACCACGGTGAGGTTCTCCCGGGCGAAGTAGCGCCGGGCCACGTCGCGCACATGCTCCGCCGTGGCGGCGTCCACCAGGTCCGCTCTGCGGCCGAAGGACTCGGGCCGGCGGAACAGCTCCGTCCCGCCGAACCACCCGGCCAGCTCGCCCGGCGAGTCCTGCGAGAACTCCAGCAGCATCCGGTGCCGCCGCCGGGCGCGCGCCAGCTCCTCCTCGCCCACCGGCGTGGTGCTCAGCTCGCCCAGCACCCGGAACACCTCCGCCACCACCAGCGACGCCCGGTCCGGCGCGCATGCGGCCTCGATCTCGAAGATGCCCGCGTCGTGGAAGGCCTCCAGCGACGCGTGCACCGAGTACGCGAGCCCGCGCTTCTCCACGATCTCGAAGGGCAGCCGCGAGGACAGTCCGTCATCCAGGAAGCGCCGCAGCAGTTGCAGGGCGGGCCAGTCGTCGTGGTGCTCGGGGACGGTGCGGAAGCTGATGCGGAACTCCGTCTGGGACTCGTCGTGGGTGACGACGTGCAGGTGCGGCCCGGCGGGCGTGGGCGGCGGCGGCAGATCGATGCTCTCGGGGCCACGGGACAGCCGCGCGAAGTGGCGCTCCACCAGCGCGAGCACCTCGTCGTGCTTCACCCGGCCCGCGGCCGTCACCACCATGTTGCCGGTGACGTAGTGGCGCGCGAAGTGCTCGCGGATCTGCTCGTGGGACAGGAGCGAGACGGACTCCTTGGTGCCGGCGATCTTGAAGGCCAGCGGGTGGTCCGGGAAGAGCACGCGCTTGGACAGGTTGTCGATGTCGATGTCCCGGCCCTTCTCGTCCACCTCGTCGAGCATCTCCTCGAGGATGATGTTGCGCTCCACCTCCATGTCGGTGAGCTTGGGGCGGGTGAGCATGTCCCCGAGCACCTCGAGGCCCACGCCCAGATGCGCCGGGTGCAGGGGGGTGTAGTAGTAGCCGTGGTCGCGCGTGGTGACGCCGTTGAGGTTGCCGCCCACCTCCTCCACGGCGGAGTTCATCTTCACGGTGTCCGGCCAGCCCTCGCTGCCGCGGAAGAAGAGGTGCTCGAGGAAATGGCTGACGCCGTTGTTGGCAGCCGTCTCGTGGCGGCTGCCGGTGCGCACGTACACCGCGAGCAGGGCGGTGTGCAGGTGCGGGGTCTCGACGGTGACGACGCGCAGCCCGTTGGGCAGGACATCGCGGTGGTAGCTGAAGCTCATGCGCGGGGAAGCCTGACGGAGAAGGTGGTGCCCTGGCCGGGCTCGCTCTGGCACCCGAGCGAGCCGCCATGGGCCTTGAGGATCTGCTGGCAGACGGCGAGGCCCAGCCCCGTGCCGTCTTCCTTGGTGGTGAAGAAGGGTTCGAAGATGCGCGAGCGCACGGAGTCGGTCATGCCGCGCCCGGTGTCCTGGATGGCGACCTCCACGTCGCGCTCGTTCACGCGCGTGGCGATGGTGAGCCGGCCGCCGTCGGGCATGGCCTCGCGGGCGTTGCGCAGCAGGTTGAGGAACACCTGGCGCAGCTGGCCCTCGTCGGCCAGGGCCTGGGGCGGCTGCGCGGCGGGCTCGCTCACCACCTCCACGTGGGCGCGCTCCAGCTCCTCGCGGGAGAAGTCCAGCACGCTGGCCAGCACCTCGGTGACGTCGGTGGGCTCCAGGCTGGGCCGGGGCGGGCGGGCCATGCGCAGGTACTGCTCCGTCACCTCGGTGAGCCGGTCCACCTCGCGGGTGACGGCGGCGAGCAGCTCGCGTGCCTCGCGGGCATCCGTCGGGGACTCGAAGGTGGCGCGCTCGAAGGCGTCCTGCATCAGCTCCACGTTGAGGCCGATGGAGGACAGGGGATTGCGCACCTCGTGGGCCACCTGGGCGGAGATGCGGCCCACGGCGGCCAGCTGCTCGGCGCGCATGAGGGCCTCGGCCTGCGCCTTGAGCTGGGCCTCGCGCGCCTGGAGCGAGCGGGCCATGGCGTCGAACTCGCGGGCGAGCACCGCCACCTCGTCGTCGCCGCGCACGCCCAGCTGGGCGCTGTAGTCGCCGCGGCCGATGCGCGACACGCCCTCGATGAGGGTGCGCACCGGGCGCAGGGTGCGGGCCGACCAGGCCGTGGCTCCGAGGCCCACGCCGATGGCCAGCACGGACAGGGTGATGATGGCCAGGCCCGTGCGCCGCTCGCGATCCTCGGCCCCGTCCACGCGCTCGCGGATGCGGTTGCTCAGCGCGGCGCGCAGGAAGCGGATGTCCCGGCCGATGGAGGACTCCTGCTGGCGCAGCTCGGCGGTGGCGCGCGACACCTCGTCCGCGGCGGGCTTCTCGTGGGCGAGCACCGCGAAGACGGCCTCCGCCGCCCGCCCGTAGGACTGGTAGCGGTTGGCCAGCTCTCCGAGGCGCGACTCCAGATCCTGGACGAAGTGCACCTCGCCCAGGGGAGCCAGGGTGCGCACCTCGTGGGCCCTCGCCTTCGCCGCCTGCAGCCGCTCCGTCATGAGCGAGGGGAAATACAGCCGGGCCAGCCGGATGAGGGCCCGCCGCGTCTCCACGCTGCCCTCCTCGAGCAGGCGCTCGGTGTCCTTCTCCTGGTTGGTGTGGAAGGACTCGAGCGCCGCCGCGTCTTGCGACAGCTGCAGGTAGCCCTGGCTCACCAGGCGGATCTCCAGCCGGTTGCGGTGCAGCTCGGCCACGCTGAAGAGCGACACCGCGCCGAAGGTGACGAGCACCACCGCGTAGCCGAGGAAGATGCGGGTGGCGAGCGAGAGCTTCATTCAGGGACAGGGGCCGCGTTGACCCCGGACAGAGGCCATCGCTACGCTCACGACGGCCCGAGCGCAAGCCATCTTTAGCCCGCGCCAGGACCTGAGACCGCAAAAGGGGAACACCATGAGGCGGAGTATCAACGGGTGGACCTCGTCCGCCGGCCGGGGCAGGGGACAGGGCAGGGTGCGGTCGCCGGGTTGGAAGGCCTGGGTGACGGCGCTGGGGCTCCTGAGCGGCTGCGGCTCCGGGGAGGCCCGCTACGAGGCGAAGCTCTTCACCGACCTCTGCCGTGTCTCCCCCGTGCTGCAGGGCGCCCGCTACCTGCGCTTCCGCGTCACCGGCCCGGAGATGGAGCCCGTGGAGCGCTATGTCCCGGTGGAGCAGGGCACGGCGGAGCTGCCGACCGTCCCGCCCGGCAAGGGGCGCGTGCTGGAGGTGCGCGGCTATACGGATCTGCCCCGCTCGGGGGGCCGCGTGGTGGCCCTGGGCCGCTCCCAGTCCTTCGAGGTCCCGGAGTCGGCCGGAGCCGCGCGCCCGACGGTCCGTGTCGCCCTCCGCCCGGTGGATGCGTACATGCGGCCGGGGACCACCCAGGGCACGTGTGTGTCGCTCGCCGAGCCTCGCGCGGCGCACACCGCGACGCTGCTCGAGGACGGCCGGGTGCTGCTGGCCGGAGGTTTCCAGTCCAGTTCGGGCGGCGCCGATACCACGGTGGCCTCGGCGGAGCTCTTCGATCCGGTGACGGGCACGGTGGCGCGGGTGCCGTCGTTGGAGACGCAGCGGGCGTTCCACACCGCGACGCGGCTGCCGGGCGGCAAGGTGCTGCTGGCGGGTGGCGAGGTGGAGTCGGTGGAGGGCGCGTTGCCCGTGCGCAGTGCCCAGGTGCTCGACGTGGCCCAGGGGACGTCCACGGCGGTGGAGTTGAAGGCGGCGCGCAGCCAGCACGCGGCGGCGGTGGACTCGGGGGGGCGGGTGCTGCTCGTCGGCGGAGTCGGTGCGGGCGGCGCGGTGGTGGCGGAGGCCGAGGGTTATGATCCCGCGACGGGCCAGGTGTTCTCCGTGAGCACGCCGGTGCCCCGCGTGGGCATGGCGGCGATGCCGGTGCAGGACGGCCGGCGCATCGCCGTGGTGGGCGGCTCGGACGGGACGTCGCTGCGGCCCGAGGTGCTGTTCTTCTCCTATGAGGGCGGCTCCTTCGTCCCGGTGGGCGAGGGCGCGCGGCTGCGCGAGCCTCGGCGTGATGCGGCGCTCGTGCCGTTCGGCGGGCCCGAGCAGTTGATGTACGCGGGAGGGTATGACTCGCCCGGCCACGTCGAGGAGGCGCGCTTCCTGGCCTCCTCGGAGCTCGTGTCTCCGGGCACGGCGGCACAGGTGAGCGCGGGGCCCCAGGTGTTCGCCCGGAGCGGGCTGTGCGCGGTGGCGCTGCCCGATGGCCGCGTGATGACGCTGGGTGGGTTGCGCTACTCTGCGGGCAGCTTCGTGAGCGACTCGCACGTGGAGCTGCTCGTTCCCGGCAAGGACGGCGCCGCGCCCGCGCTGCTCGGGTTGAAGCCCCTGGAGCGTCAGCGTCAACAGCACTCGTGCACGGTGCTGCAGGATGGCTCGGTGCTCATCGCGGGCGGCCTGGACGACAATGGCTTCCAGCGCACGACGCTGGACGACCTCGTCATCTACACGCCGGCTCCGCTGGACTGACGGGCCTACGGTGGGGGCCCGGGGGATCAACCCGGGGCCCCCGATACCCTCACCCCGTCCCTCTCCCAGGGGGAGAGGGGATGTTGGGGGATATTGGGGGGACTGTTGGTGGGGGTGCTGCGGGTGCGGCTCAGGCGTTCGGCGTGGAGGGCTTCTCGTCCTGCGGGGACTCGCTCTTCGCGGGCTGCTCGCCCGTCGCGCTGGCCGGCTCGCTCGCCGCCGCCGCCACCGCCTGCTGCTGCGCCGCCTCCGCCGTGGCCCGGACCTGCGCGGCCTCCTCCACCTTCCGGTCGCTCGCCGCCATCTCGTCCGGCGTCAGCTCCGTGCGCTCGGCCAGCATGCCCGTCTTCTTCTCCAGGTCCTTGATGGCCCGGCGCAGCAGATCCCGCTCCAGCAGCGTGCGGTTCAGCCGCTTCTCCAGCGCCTTGTACTTGTCCTTCACCAGCTCCAGCTCGTTCTTGCTGGCGGAGAAGATGCGCTGCTGCGAGTCGGCCCGGCCCTTGATGCGCTTCACCTCGCGCTCCAGCTCGGCCGCCCGGCTGCGCTCCTTGTTCGCCGTCTGCTCCAGCCGCTCCATCTTCTCGCGGTCCGCGTCGTTCAGCTCCCGGTAACGGCGCTGCCCCTTGTCCGCGGCGGCCTCGGCGGCGGCGGCGGGCACCACCGTCGTGGCCGTGCTCACCACCCGCTCCTCCGGCTGCGCCGGGGCGGACAGCTGCTGCGGCGCCGGCGTGGCCACCGGAGCGGGCGCGGCGGCGGGAGCGCCACCACGGCGGCCTCCCTTGCCCATCTCCATCTCGGACTTCAGCCGGGAGATCTCCGCCTCGGCCTGGGCCAGCTCACCCCGGACCACCTCGAGCTGCAGGGAGGCGTTGCGCTCCACGTCGGCGCGGGCCCGCGCCAGATCCTTCTCCCCCTTCTCCGACTCCTTCTGCTCGTAGAGCTTGCGCTTGGCCTGCTTGAGCTGCTCCTTCACCTCCTGCAGCTGCGCACGCTGTTCATCGGCCTCCTTGCGCCTGCGATCCAGCTCCGCCTCCAGCTTCGCGCGCGCCTTGGTGTCCGACTCCAGCTCGGCCCGCGCCGTGGGCGAGGACGACGAGGGGAGCGTCGCGGCCTGCTTCTGGCCGAAGAACACGTACGCGAGCGTGGCGAGGAAGAGCACCGACACGACGACGAGCAGAACTTCCAACACGGGGGTGACCTCCGGGGATGATGCAAAAAGCGGCGCAGCCTAGCGTCAGGCGGCGCGGCGTCAATAGGTCTCGTCGCCCGCCCGCCAGGCGATGAAGCAGGCCCCGCCCCGCTCCTTCCCTCCAGCGGGGCCGGGGTCCGCTGCTCAAGTTAGGAGCCAGGGTGCTGGGGTGCCTGGAAGGCCCGGGTGGTGGCGCGCAGGGCAGGGGGGCTTTCTCCGGGACCAGGAAAAACGTAAAGCTGGGGGGCTGGAGCACCGTTCTGGAGGAACATCGAGTCATGGCGCACCTGGAGCTCATTCCCAAGGAGAACGTTTCCAGTTTCCGCAAGCTGGCCATCGGCAGCTGGAAGACGGCGTATGACCCGACCGTGTACGGGACGATGACGCTGCGCATGGACAAGGCGCTGGCCTACATTGAGGAGTTCCGTCAGAAGACGGGCATCCGGCTCACCGTCACCCACCTGCTGGCCAAGGCCATGGCCGAGGCGCTGCGCCGCTGCCCCGACGCCAACGCCATCCTGCGCTACAACCGCATCTACCTGCGCAAGCGCATCACCATCTCCACCCTCGTGGTGCAGACGGACGGCGGCAAGGTGGACCTCACCTCGGCGAAGATCGACGACGCGGAGCAGAAGTCCCTCCGGGAGATCGCCGCCGAGCTGGAGGCCGCGGTGCAGAAGGTCCGCCAGCGCAAGGACGAGATGCTGGAGAAGGGCAAGGGCACCATCCACAAGATGCCCTACGCCTTCCTCAACTTCTTCACCTGGCTCATCTCCTTCTTCATGTACACGCTGAACTGGGACATGACGTGGGCGGGCATGCCCCGGGACGCGTTCGGCTCGGCCATCATCACCAACGTGGGCTCGCTGGGGCTGGACACGGCGTACGTGCCGCTGGTGCCCTACACGCGCGTGCCCATCTTCATCGCCCCGGGCGCCATCAAGGACGCCCCCGTGGTGGAGAACGGCAAGGTGGTGCCCGGCAAGCTGATGAACGTGAACGCCTCGTTCGATCACCGCTTCATCGACGGCTTCCACGCCAGCATCCTCGCCAACACCTTCCGCGAGATGCTGGAGAACCCCTTCGAGCACTTCGACAAGCTCGACGAGGTGGCCCCCGCGCTGCCGGCGGACGTGAAGCCGCCGGTGTCGGCCGCGGGGTAGCCTCTCCCCCTACGCCCAGGCGCTGCTCCAGCCGCGCGCGCTCCGGGGCCCCGCCATCTCACGCAGCCGGCGCACCCGCTCGGGGATGGGCGGGTGGGTGGAGAAGAGGTGCATGATCGCACCGCCGGAGAGCGGATTGACGATGAAGAGGTGCGAGGTGGCCGGCGCCCGGTCGTAGGGCATCAGCTCCGCGCCCCGCTCCAGCTTCAGCAGCGCATCCGCCAGCGCATCCGGATCTCCACACAGCTCCGCCCCCGTCGCGTCCGCGCCGTACTCGCGCGAGCGGCTCACCGCGAGCTGCAGCAGCGTGGCGGCGATGGGCGCCACCAGCAGCACGCCCAGGTTGCCCAGCGCGTGGCCCAGGCCTCCCTCCTCGTTGTCATCCCGGCTGAGCAGCGAGCCGCCGAACCAGAAGAGCATCTGCGCCGCGTAGCTGATGACGCCCGCCAGCGTGGCCGCCACCGTGCCAATCAGCGTGTCTCGGTTCTTCACGTGCGCCAGCTCGTGCGCCAGCACGCCCTCGAGCTCCCGCTGATTGAGGATGTCCACGATGCCCGCCGTCACCGCCACCGCGGCATGCTCCGGGTTGCGGCCCGTGGCGAACGCGTTGGGCGTCCGGGTGGGCAGCAGGTACAGCTTCGGCTTGGGCATGCCCGCGCGCGCCGCCAGCCGCTCCACCATCTGGTGCAGCCAGGGCGCCTCGGCGTACTCCAGCGGCTGCGCCCCGTGCATGGCCAGGGCGATGCGATCGCTGAACCAGTACGAGCCGAAGTTCATCACCACGACGAAGAAGCCCGCGACGGCGAGCCCCCGCGGGCCCCCCAGGCGCTCGCCGACGAACAACATCAGCGCCGTGAGTCCCGCCAGCAGCACCGTCGTCTTCAGCGCGTTGCTCAGCCGGTGGCCCCAGCCGCTTCCGCGCACACCCCCCTGGGGCATCGACGATCCATACATCCCGCCAGCGCTCATGACGTTGCCTTGCCTTTCCTTTCCCCTCTCGGGTAACGGGCTCAACGTAAGCAGGCGGAGGGACGCGTCAAACGCGCGGGCAACGCTGGCGGAGGCTAGAGGTAGAAGCGGTCCACCACGCCCGCGGTCCGCTGGAGGATGGCGCTCCAGCCCACCCAGCCATCGATGGGCCCCTTGTCCGCCTGGGACTCGGCCCCCAGCGCCCCCAGCGAGCCCGTACACCCCTGCACCGTGCCCAGTCCGGACTCGCGCACGTGCTCCAGCAACTGGCGCAGCGTGGGAATGCGGCGCGTCTCGAAGCGGTCCGCCACGTCCTCGCGCGGGGGCTGGAAGTCCGGCTCGTCCAACCGGCCCTGGAGGAAGCGCTCCAGCGCCCACCAGAAGAGGTACACTTCCGCGCGCCGGCCCGACGCCACCGCCGCCGCCGCGATGGACAGCCCCTGGTGCACCCGATCGTAGTCTCCGCTGTGCAGGAAGATGACCACCTTGGGCGCGGGAGTACTCACGCCGCCCTCATACCGTCCGCCCTCCCACCCGTCCACCCGCACTCCCCGTCCAGGCTCGGGCAACAGCCGTGGCTTGCGCCTGCCTGCCCTACTTGCTAGGGAATCAAGGATAACGGACACTCTCGACGGTTTTGTAATTTTCCAAGCACATGGTTCTTAAAGAGGGCAGGCGGGACGTCATGGATGAGGCGACGGCGAAGCGCAAGGACGCCCACCTCGACCTGTGCGCGACCGGGGACGTCGAGCCGGCACAGAACACCACGCTGCTGGAGTGCGTGCGGCTGGTGCACTGCGCGATGCCGGAGATGGCCGTGGAGGAGGTGGATCTCTCCACGGAGTTCCTCGGCAAGAAGCTGCGCCATCCGCTGCTGATCACCGGCATGACCGGTGGCACGGAGCGGGCCGGGGTGGTGAACCGGGACATGGCACTGCTGGCCGAGCGGCACGGGTTGGCCTTTGGCGTGGGCAGTCAGCGCGCCATGGCGGAGAACCCCCAGGCAGGGGAGTCGTTCCAGGTGCGGCAGGTGGCGCCCACGGTGCCGCTGCTGGGCAACATCGGCCTGTACCAGGCGGTGGGGCTGGGCGTGGACGGCGTGCGGCGGCTGGCGGACGCCATTGGCGCCGACGGCATGGCGCTGCACCTCAACGCCGGCCAGGAGCTCACCCAGCCCGAGGGCGATCGCGACTTCCGCGGCGGCTACAAGGTGGTGGAGGGGCTGGTCCGCGCCTTCGGCTCGCGCCTGCTGGTGAAGGAGACGGGGTGCGGCATCGGTCCCGAGGTGGCGCGCCGGCTGGTGGAGCTGGGCGTGCGCAACCTGGATGTCTCCGGACTGGGTGGCACCTCGTGGGTGCGGGTGGAGCAGCTGCGCGCCACGGGCGTGCAGGCCCAGGTGGGCGCCGAGTTCTCCAGCTGGGGCATCCCCACGGGAGCGGCCATCGCCACCGTGCGGAGGGCCGTGGGCCCGGACGCCCGGCTGGTGGCCTCCGGCGGACTGCGCACAGGACTGGACGTGGCGAAGGTGCTCGCCCTCGGCGCGGACGTGGCCGGCATGGCGCTGCCCCTGTTCCGCGCGCAGCAGCAGGGCGGATTGGCAGGGGCCGAGCAGGCACTCGCCACCATCCTCGCCAGCCTGCGACAGGCACTCGTGCTCACGGGTAGCAGGAACTGCGCGGAGCTGCGCCAGAGACCCCGCATCATCGTGGGGGAGTTGAAGGACTGGCTCGCGGCACTGTAGGGATTATTCCCGCGGCTCCGAATCGCCTTCCGTAGTGGAGAAACGACGAATGTCTGAATCGCTGACGTCCCGGTTGTCTGGCTTCCACAAGCTGTCGATGGTCGAGCGCCACGAGAAGCTCTCCCAGATGCTGGGCCTGGACGAGATGGACCTGGCGCAGCTCCAGGGCATCAGCGCCCTGCAGCCGGGTCTGGCGAACAAGATGATCGAGAACGCCGTGGGCACGTTCTCCCTGCCGCTCGGGCTGGGGCTGAACCTGCAGATCAACGGCCGCGACTACCTGGTGCCCATGGCGGTCGAGGAGCCGTCCGTGGTGGCGGCGGTGTCGTTCGCCTCGAAGATCGTCCGCGAGGCCGGTGGCTTCAGCGCCGAGGCCGATGATCCGATCATGATCGGCCAGGTGCAGCTCACCCGGTACGGGGATCCGACCGAGGCGACCAAGCGCATCGTCGCGGCCAAGGAGGCCATCCTCGCGCTGGCCAACAGCTTCCATCCGTCCATGGTGAAGCGCGGCGGTGGCTGCAAGGACATCGACGTGCGCGTGCTGCCGGCCCCCGAGGGTCCGCGGGGCGAGCCGCTGCTCGTGGTCCACCTGATCATCGACACGCAGGAGGCCATGGGGGCCAACCTCATCAACACCATGGCCGAGGGCGTGGCGCCGCTGCTCGAGCAGCTCACCGGCGGCAAGGTGTTCCTGCGCATCCTCTCCAACCTGGCGGACCGGCGGCTGGCGCGCGCCATGTGCCGCATTCCGGTGGAGCTGCTGGCGGACTTCGACATGCCGGGCGAGAGCATCGCCGAGGGCATCTACCAGGCGAGCCGGTTCGCGCTGGCGGATCCCTACCGGGCGGCGACGCACAATAAAGGCATCATGAACGGCATCGACTCGGCGGCCATCGCCGCGGGCCAGGACTGGCGCGCCATCGAGGCGGGCGCGCACGCCTTCGCCTGCCGGGATGGGCAGTACCGGCCGCTGTCGACGTGGCACGTGGATGACGGGCACCTGGTGGGCCGCATCGAGCTGCCCATGGCGCTGGGCATGGTGGGCGGTCCCATCAAGATCCACCCGGGCGTGCAGGTGGCGATGAAGATCCTGCGCGTGGAGTCGGCGCGCGAGCTGTCCATGGTCTTCGCGGCGGTGGGACTGGCGCAGAACTTCGCGGCGGTGCGCGCGCTGGGCTCGGTGGGCATCCAGAAGGGCCACATGGCGATGCACGCGCGGTGCGTGGCGGTGACGGCGGGCGCGCGCGGCGACTGGGTGGAGAAGATCGCCGAGCTGCTGGTGACGGCGGGACACGTGAAGGTGGAGAAGGCTCGGGAGATCATCGACTCGCTGTCGGAGACGGACTTCCGCGCGGCCACCGGCACCGACGGGTAACCATCCTCTCCCACGGGGAGAGGGCTGGGGCGAGGGGTCTTCCTCCCGCCCCGGCCATGACAGGACATCATGGACACGAACGACACTTCCTCCTTGACCGGCTTCGGCGCGGGCAAGGTCATCCTCCTGGGCGAGCACAGCGTGGTGTACGGCTACCCGGCGCTCGCGGGCCCGCTGTCGCGCGGCGTGACGGCCAAGGGCGAGCCGGCGAACAAGTGCCAGCTCGTCATTCCGGATGCCCTCATGCCCGAGCAGCGCAAGGTGCTGAAGGCGGCCTTCGCCCGTGCGATGGCGGCGTGCGGCGAGCCCGGGGTGAAGGTGTCGTTCGACACGGACCTGCCTCTGTCCATGGGCCTGGGCAGCTCCGGAGCGCTGTCGGTGGCGTGCTCGCGCGTGCTGCTGCAGGCGGCGGGGCGCAAGGGCACGGCCTCCGAGGTGGCGGCCGTGGCGTGGGAGATGGAGCAGGAGTTCCACGGAACGCCGTCGGGGGTGGACCACACGACGAGCGCCATGGAGCAGCTCATCCTCTACCGCCGCAAGCCGGGCGCGGAGCAGGGCCGGGCCAAGGTGGTGGAGAGCCCCAAGGCGGTGAAGCTGGTGGTGGTGATGGCCGGCGCGCGCAGCCCGACGAAGCAGACGGTGGGCGCGCTGCGCGAGCGCCAGAAGCGCTGGTCCGAGCGCTACCAGCGCATCTTCCGGGAGATTGGCCTGCTGGCCTCCGAGGGCGCCGAGGCGGTGGAGGAGGGCGACCTGGAGGCGCTGGGGGACGTGATGAACGTCAACCACGGCCTGCTCGCGGCGCTGGGCCTGTCCTCGCCGGGCCTGGATGACATGGTGCACCGGCTGCGCAACATGGGCGCGCTGGGCGCCAAGCTGACGGGAGCTGGCGGAGACGGTGGCGCCGTCATCGGCCTCTTCCAGGATACGGGGCCGGTGGTGCACGAGCTGACGCGGCTCGGCATCCGGTGCTTCGACAGCCAACTCGCGGGCCCGCGCGCCGAGGGCACCCGGGGGGCGGCATGAAGGCCACCGTCCGGGCACACCCCAACCTCGCGCTGGTGAAGTACTGGGGGAAGCGGGATGACGCGCTCATCCTCCCCCACCAGTCGAGCCTCTCCATGACGCTGTCCCCGCTGTCCGTGCGCACGACGGTGGCTTTCGGCGTCGGCTCGGCGGACGAGGTGGAGCTCAACGGCTACGTGGCCAAGGGCAGCGAGCGCGACCGCGTGCTGCGCGTACTGGACACGGTGCGCGCCGAGGCGAAGGGCGCGAAGCTCGGCCCGGCGAAGATGGTGTCGCGCGGGGACTTCCCGGCGTCGGCGGGCCTGGCGAGCAGCGCGGCGGGCTTCGCGGCGCTGGCGGTGGCGGCACGCGCGGCGGCGGGGCTGCCGGCGGACCCCCAGGCGGCGAGCATGCTGGCCCGGCTGGGCAGTGGCTCGGCGTGCCGCAGCGTGCAGGGCGGCTTCTGCGAGTGGATGCGCGGCGAGCGCCCGGACGGCACGGACAGCTACGCGGTGCAGCGCTTCGACGAGAAGCACTGGCCGGAGCTGCGCATGGTGGTGGCCATCGTCAGCCGCGACGAGAAGGAAGTGAAGTCGCGCGACGGCATGAAGAACGCCGTGGAGACGAGCCCTTACTACCCGGCCTGGGTGAAGGACGCCGAGGCCGAGGTGGTGCGCGCCCGCGAGTTCCTCGCGAAGAAGGACCTGCAGGCCCTGGGCGAGATGTGCGAGCGCAACGCGTGGAGGATGCACGCCACGTCGCTCGCGGCGGATCCGCCCCTCTGCTACCTGATGCCCAAGACGCTGGAGCTGATCCACTCCCTGCGCGAGCAGCGGAAGAAGGGCGTGCCGGTGTGGTTCACCCTGGACGCGGGGCCCAACCCCTGCATCCTGACGGACGCGGCGCACGAGCTGGCGGCGGAGGCGGCGGCCATGGCGTGCGGGGCCACCGAGGTGGTGCGGTGCGTGCCGGGCGGTGACGCGACGCTGCTGGCGGAGCACCTCTTCTGATGGAGCGCGCGCTCTCGGCCCCTGGGAAGCTGTTCGTGGCTGGCGAGTACGCCGTGCTGTGGGGCGGCGTGTCGCGCGTGGCGGCGGTGGGCCCGCGGACGGCCGCGCTGGTGCGCCGGCGCTCGGACAGCCAGGTGCACGTGTGCGTGGAGGAGGGGACGCTGGCGGGGCGGACGACGCCCCGGGGCGTGAAGTGGGAGCGCGAGGTGCCGCCAGGCTTCTCCTTCGTGGCGCGCACGCTGGACGAGGCGCTGCGGCTGCACGGGCGTGAGTCGGTGGGCTTCGACCTGGCGGTGTCGCCGTCGGCGGTGGATGCCAACGGGCGCAAGCTGGGCATGGGCGGCAGCGCGTGCGCCACGGTGCTGGCCGCGGACGCGGTGCGCTTCGTGCTCGAGGAGAAGTTCGACGCGCTGAAGGTGGCGCTCGTCTCGCACGCGGCGGCGCAGGGCGGGAAGGGCAGCGGCGGCGACGTGGCCGCGAGCTACGCGGGCGGCGTGGTGCGCTACCGGCGCTACGAGGTGTCGGCGCTCATCGAGGCGTCGAGCGCGGGCGGCTACCGCGCGGCGCTGGATGCGGCTCCCACGGTGGACGTGTGGCGCATGCCGGTGCCCAAGCTGTCCCTGGGCTATGCCTTCACGGGGGAGAGCGCCTCGACGCGCGTGCTCATCTCGCAGGTGGAGGCGAAGATGGGCGAGGCGGGGCGGCGGGCCTTCGTGGAGCGCTCGGACGCGCTGGGGCACGAGATTGAAGTGGGCCTCGGGGGCGGGGACTTCCGCGCCTTCTCCGAGGCCGTGCGCGATCAGCACGCGCTGCTCCAGGAGCTGGGCCCGCTGGAGACCGAGCCGATGCACCGGGTGCTGGCGATGGCCTTGGCCTACGGGTGCGTGGGCAAGCAGTCCGGCGCCGGAGGCGGGGACGGGTGCATCCTGTTCGCCCCGGACGCGGAGAAGCGGGCCGCGCTGCTGGAGGGCATCCGCGCGCGGGGCTTCCACACGCTGGAGCTCGACGTGGAGCCCGGCGTGCGTGGCGAGGCCCAGCCGGACGCGCGGCTGCGCTCGTGGCTCGACGCCCTGCGGTGAGCCGGGGACGTCCCCTCTCCCTTTGGGAGAGGGCCAGGGTGAGGGTCTTTCCTAGGCGTGCACTTCGCGGTTCGGGCGGAGCCTGAGCTGCCCGGCCCGTCTGACCGGCGCGAGCGACAGGACCGCCACGGCGAGCCCCACGATGATGTTGTGCGCGGTGGGGACCAGCTGGTCGTTGTAGCCGAGCGCGAATGGCGAGGCGGCGAGCCACAGGCCGAGCGCGGTGTCGACGAACCGGACGGCCGGGATGGAGTCGGCCACCAGCACGAAGAGGAAGAGGCAGAGGCCCACGGTGACGGTGTTGGCCCGTGCCTGCGGCGAGTCGAAGCCGAGGATGAGCGGCGCGATGATGAGCCAGAGTGACAGCAGGAGGTTCGGCCAGCGAGCCCTCATGGGGGCCTCCTTGCAACGGGGGGTTCCAGACAAGGTGGGGCGTGCTCCGCAGGGCCCGCAAGGCAGGTCATGGGCCATGGGAGGGGAGCGAGGCTGCGTCCGTGAGGAGCTGCTTCCTCGCGAGGCTGTGTGACGAGCGGCTGCCCTGCTGACTGGTTCCGCTGCGGAAGAGGGCACGCGGAGTGGCCGGGAGGGGGGCCTTCCTTGGTTTGGCCGCTCCGGCTAAGCAGGCACATCCCCTGTATTCGGAGTGCCATTTTGGTTTCGAGATCCTTCGTTCTTCGTACCGTCGCCGTCGCCTTCCTGTCCGCGTGCAGCAGCAGTCCAGGTCCCCAGGGAGAGACCGGGCCTCAGGGTCCCCAGGGTCCCGCGGGTCAGGCCGGCACGCCGGGTCAGCCTGGCACCGCGGGCGCTCCGGGGGCCGAGGGCCTTCGGACGCTGGTGGTGACCGCGGCCGAAGCTCCGGGGACCCTCTGCGCCACGGGCGGTGTGCGGTTCGTGGTGGGTGCCGATGCCAATCGCAATGGCACGCTCGATGACGCGGAGATCGACTCCACGCTCACCCGCTACATCTGCAATGGCACCCAGGGACTGAAGGGTGACAAGGGCGACACGGGCGCCATGGGCCTGGATGGGCTGAGCACGCTGGTGGCGACGTCGGATGAGCTGCCGGGCTCCAACTGCGAGGCGGGTGGTACCCGGATGCAGGTCGGCCGCGATGCCAACCGCAACGGCACACTCGACGGTGCGGAGGTGGAGGCCTCGCACACCCGCTACGTCTGCAAGGGCATCCAGGGCGTGAAGGGCGATAAGGGTGACACGGGTGCTACCGGCGCTCCGGGCGCGAAGGGTGACACGGGCGATAAGGGCGACACGGGGGCGAAGGGTGACACGGGCGGCGCGGGCGCGAAGGGCGACAAGGGTGACATGGGGGCTACCGGCGCCCCGGGGGCGAAGGGCGACAAGGGCGACACCGGCCCCATGGGCCCTCCGGGCGTGATGTACGTGCGCACGAAGGTGGTCAGCCCCGGTGCCACCGATGCGGAGAGTGGAGCCGCGCTGCGCGCCGCCATCGACGGCATCACCGATGGCAAGACGTGGCGGGTCAAGGTGGAGCCGGGTGTCTACGACCTCGGGGCCACGCCGCTCGTCCTCAAGCCGGGCATCCATCTCGAGGGCTCCGGTGAAAAGCTCACCACCCTGCGCTCCTCTACCGCCACGCAGGGGACCGTGGTGGGGGCCTCGGGCGCGGTGCTGAGCTCGCTGACCGTGGAGAACATCGGCGGCGGCACTCGGGCCTATGCCCTCTACAGCGTGGTGACGGACTTCGACTTCCACGACCTCGTCGCCATCGCCCGGAATGGCTCCGATCGGTCATGGGCCATCGTCCTCAGTACCGCGCAAGGTACTTTCGAGAATGTGCGCGCCTTCGCGTACGGCAGCGGCAGCAGCTACCCCAGCGCCTTCCGCTGCTATTCCTGCTCGGTCAGTCTCATCGAGTCCCAGGCCGAAGCCCAGGGCGGCGCGCAGAGCGTCGGTGTCTACGTGGCCACTGGTACCGTCTACCTGCGCAACGTGACGTCCAAGGCCACCGGCGCCACCGACAACTGGGGCGTGTACACCGATGGCGACGCGTCGCTCGTCAATGTGGAGGCCATTGGCGCGGGCGGAGCTCGCAGCACGGGTTTCTTCGTGGGCGAGGGGAACGGCACCGTGCGCAACAGTGTCCTGTCCGCCAGCGGCGCGACGGAGGCCAATGAAGGACTCAGCTCCTTTACGGATTTCGCCACCTACGGCGTGGTCCGCACCATCACCGTCCACAACTCCGTCATCTCGGGCACGTCCGCCAGCGTCTACCGCCAGCGGTACTTCGACGTGCGCATCGGCCAGTCGCAGCTCAGTGGTCCCGTGACGCAGCGGACCACCGACCCCACCATGGGCAAGTACACTTGCGTCGGGACCTACGACGGGGCTTTCGTTCCGACCGCCTGCCCCTGAGTTCCAAGGCGGGTGGGGCGCCGGAGTCTGGGAGGTAGATCATGAGGAACATGTCCCACCACCTGTTGCTGCTCGTATCGCTCGCCGCCCTCCTGGGATGTCCGGGAGGGGCGGTGGCGGGTTCCCCCGCGCCTCGTCCGCCCTCGAAGGAGGAGCGGGCCCGCTACCCGTGGCTCTCCGCCGAGCGCTCCATCCGTCCGCTCGCCGAGGCCATTCCGCCTCCGTCCGGCTACTCGCGTGTGGCGGTCGAGGACGGGTCCTTCGGGGCGTGGTTGCGCGGCCTTCCGCTGCGTCCCCCGGGCACCCCGGTGCAGGACTTCGGAGGGGCGGACATCCTGCCCGGCGACCATGCCGCCCTCGCGGCGGTGGCCGAGCTGGATGTGGGCTCGGCCAACCTCCAGCAGTGCGCGGATTCCATCATCCGCCTCCATGCCGAGTGGCAATGGTCCCGGGGCCAGAAGGAGCGCATCGCCTACCGCTTCACCAGCGGGCACCTGGCCTCCTGGACGCGTTACGCGGCGGGAGAGCGCGCCCGGGTGTCCGGCTCCAACGTGTCGTGGGTGAAGAGCGGGCCGGTGGATGGCTCGCGGGCCTCGTTCCGCGCGTACCTGGACCTGGTCTTCACCTACGCGGGCACGCTGTCCCTGGCCGCCGAGCGGCAGCGTCCCAAGCGCGCGGACGTGCGGCCGGGTGACTTCTTCGTGCTGGGGGGCAGCCCGGGGCATGCCGTGTTGGTGCTGGACGTGGCGCGCAACGCCGAGGGCCAGCGTGTGGCACTGCTCGGCCAGGGCTTCATCCCGGCGCAGGACTTCCACGTGCTGTCCCCGGCCGAGGACGGCCCCTGGTTCTCGCTGGAGGGTGACGAGGTGGCGACGCCCTTCTGGAAGCCCTTCCCCTGGTCCTCGCTCCGACGGTTCCAGGTGCCCTAGCCCGCGCGCATGCTCCGCGGGCGAGCAGCCCTCTTCGTCTGCCCGTGCCCCGCTACACCGTTTAGCTTGAAGGTGTCATGTCCACCGGGCTGAAAGCAGGGCGTGCTTCCACTCCTTGGCGGCCCGTGGCCATCTACGCCGTGGTCGCCGGGTTGTGGATCCTTCTCTCCGATGTGCTCCTCGCGGGCGTGGTGAGGGGCCTGGGCGCTTTCGTCCAGGTGCAGGTCCTCAAGGGCTGGCTGTACGTCGCCGCCACCTCGGTCCTGCTGTACGCCCTCATCCGCAAGGACACCGCGGCCCTGCGCGAGTCCGAGGCCCGCCACCGGGCGAGTCTGGAGAGCATGGCCGACGCCCTCTTCCTGGTCGATTCCCAGGGGCGGATCGTGGAGGCGAACAAGGCCGTGCTGACGCTGTTCGGGATGGAAGCAGGCGGCATGCCGGAGGCGCTCGAGCGGTTCATCGAGCTGCTCGACATCCGCCATCCGGACGGACGCCCGGTGCCCTGGGACGAGCTCCCCAGCCAGCGGGCCCTGCGTGGCGAGACGGTGCGCGAGGAGGAGCTGCTGGCCCGGCATTCCAACGGAGGGCTGCTCCACATCAGCGCGACGGCTTCCCCGGTCGCCACCGAAGCGGGACGCGCGCCGGAGCTGGCCGTGGTGGTGCTGCGCGACCTGACCGCGCTCAAGCGCCTGGAGCGGATGCGCGACGAGTTCATCTCCACCGCCGCCCACGAGCTGCGCACGCCCATCACCACCATCAAGGGCTATGCCCAGCTCCTGGACCGCTGGACGCCCGGCGGGCACGAGCCCCGGGAGGGCAAGGCCTTCCGGATCCTCAACCGCCAGAGCGATCGGCTCACCCAGTTGGTGCAGGAGCTGCTCGAGGTCTCCCGGCTCCAGCTCGGTCGGCTCGCGTTGCGGCGCCAGCGCTTCGAGCTCGGGGAGTTGGTGGCGGACGTGCTCGAGCGCATGCAGGGCGTGTCCTCCCGGCACCAGCTCCTGCTGCACCAGGAGGGCCGCGTCTTCGTGAACGCGGACCGCGAGCGGATCGATCAGGTGCTGGTCAACCTGTTCGACAATGCCATCAAGTACTCGCCCGAGGGCGGAGACATCGAGGTCCGGGTGTCGGCCCGGGAGGGCACGGGGGTGGTGTCGATCCGGGACCCGGGCATGGGCATCCCCAAGGAGCGCCAGGGCCAGCTCTTCGAGCGCTTCTACCGCGCCCATGCCGGGCTCGAGACGGACCGCGGAGGCATGGGCATCGGCCTGCACCTGTGCGAGCAGATCATCCAACGGCACGGCGGCCGCATCTGGTTCGAGAGCGATGCGGGGAGGGGCTCGACCTTCTCGTTCTGCCTGGCGCTGGCACAGCAGGCCGAACAGGAGCAGAAACAGGAACACGAGGCGCGGGTGTGAACCCGGGGGGCGTGGCACCCTCACCCCGTCCCTCTCCCGGGGGGCGAGGGGAAGTAGCTCAGAACATGTGGCCGAAGTTCAGGTAGATGCGGTGACGGCCCGACTCCGGGGACATGGCCCAGTCGAAGCGCACCACCGCGGCGCGCCGGGCCAGCCGCAGGCCCGCTCCCACGCCCGGGTGCCACTTCCACCACGCTCCGTTCTCCACACCCGGGTGCCACACGCGCCCCAGGTCCACGAAGGCCACCGCTCCGGCGATCACCGGCGCGCCGAACAGGTTGAAGTCGAAGGCCCGGTAGCGCAGCTCCGTGTTCGTGAAGGCCTTGATGTTGCCCGCGAAGCGGTTGCGCTCGATGCCGCGCACGCTGCTCATCCCGCCAATGCCCTCGGAGGTGCTCACGCCGCCCGTGTTCACCCACTCGAAGAAGGGCACCTGGCCGAAGAGCATGTCCAGCGTCAGCCGCTGCGCCAGGATGAAGCGCGGGCCCAGTTGCCAGTAGCGCCGCTCGCTCAGCGTCACGCCCGCGTACTGGTAGCGGCTGCCGGTGGCACTGCCCGACACGCGCAGGCCCACCTCCTCCACACCTCCTCGTACCGGATCCGCCTCGTTGTCGCGCGTGTCCCAGAGCACGCCCGCGGTGAGCTGCCCCGTGGCTCCGCCCTGGATGCCCACCGGCTTGAGCTGCTCCAGCACCGAGGCATCGAACGGATCCACCTCCGTGTAGCGCCACGAGTAGCCCACGTAGGACTGGAAGGGATGGGTCTCTCCCCAGGGACGGCCGCGCAGGCGGAACCACGCGCCCGGCGAGTTCTTCGTGTAGTTGAAGCGCTCCTGGTTCTCGTCGCCGTTGAAGTCCTGAGCGGACACGTTGCCCGCCCCGTAGAAGGGGCTGCGCAGCTCGCGGCGGTACTCCAGGCGGAACTCCAGGCGCATGGGGCCGATGAGCCGCGGCCCGTCGTAGCGCAGGTAGTGGCTCTGCTGACCCCGGCTGGTGAACATCGCCTGGAGGGAGATGGCGTGCCGGTAGGGGATGTAGCCGGGTGAATACAGGTAGGCGCCGGCCACGCCGCCATACGTGAAGCCCTGGTCCGAGTTGTAGCTCACCAGGGGGATCGCGATGGCGTCGATGCCCTTCTCCTTCTTCGGCGGCTCGGCGGGAGCGGAGGCCGCGGTGGTGGGAAGGGCGTCGGGCGGGGCGGCCGTGGCGGTGGCCAGCGTCGTCAGCAGCAGCGCGGTCGTGAGCATCACCGCTCAAGGTGGCACGCGCAGAAGGGGCGGGACCATCTTGACGTTCGGGCGGCCTGCCCGGCTGGTTGCCCTCCAGCGGACCGCCCCGGAATGCACGGCTGGTGCCCTCTGGGGTGCGCATCATCTGGAGCGCATCCTGGTGCTGGGGGGAGGGGAGAAGAGACCGTGAAAGAAGTCATCAACCCGCAGTTGCAGGCGTGGGCTCGAGACTACGTGTGGCGTGTGGGGTCGAAGGTCGGCCCATTGTCGTCTTCACGCCGTCGCAAGTTGCTCGTGGTCCACCTGGACGGTGTGCCCAAGGCCCAACTGGACGAGGCCGTCCGCACCGGGCGGATGCCCTTCCTGTCCAGGCTGGTGACCTCGGGAACCTATGCCCTGGACGGAGCGTTCTGGGGCTCGCCTGCCTCCACGCCCTACTTCCAGGCGGGCTTCCTCTACGGCCTGCGCCATCCCAACCTGCCGGCCTACAGCTGGTTCGATCGGGAGCTCGGCCGCAAGGTGCAGATGAACACCCCCACGGACACGCTCGCCGTGGAGTCGCGGCTGGGTTGCCGCCCTGGCACGAGCCTGCTGTCCGGTGGCGGGCACACGTACTTCTCGCTCTTCCAGGCCGAGGCCAACAACCGCCTCTGCATGAGCTCGCTGGCCCGCTACAAGGTGATGGTCCGCAGCCTCAAGTACGAGATGGAAGGCATCGTCGCGGCGCGCTCGCAGACGCCGCTCTCGTACCTGCGCTCGTTCGGGCGCGACGCGTGGAACTCCTTCACGGAGATCTACCGCTGGGGCCGGCAACTCCGTGACTGGCGCCATGAGAGCGGCTTCCTCGTGAGCCGCGTCTTGCTGCAGCGGCTCGGGTGGAGCTTCGCCCATACCAAGGCCCTGGTGGACATGGTGCGCGGCGTGCCCGCCGTCTACCTCGTCTACGGCAACTATGACGAGGTGGCCCACCGCCGCGGCCCGCGCTCGGCCCTGGCACTCGGAGAGTTGCAGCGCGTGGACGCCTACCTCGCCGAGCTCTACGCCGTGGCCCAGACGGTGGAGCCCGGCTACGACCTCGTCTTCCTCACGGACCACGGCCACGTGGACAGCCACCCCATCGAGAAGCGCGGAGGCCAGCGCTTGGAGGACATCCTCCTGCGCGGCGCGCCGTTGCCGTTGCCCGAGGACATCGCACGGGCGCTGCTCGACGGCCGCCCGCACCCGGTGGACGCGCCCCATGCGCCGCAGGAGCCGGTGGTCATCGAGTCCGGCAACTTCTCCCACGTCTACCTCACGCGCGAACTCGAGCCGCTCGAGGCCGCGCAACTGGTGGCGCGCCACCCGGAGGTGCTCGCGAGGGCCATGGGCCATCCGGACATCGCCATCGTGGCGATGCGCCGGGGTGACTCGGCGGTGGCCATCATCGGGGGAGGGGTATACGGGCCGGAGGAGATCGACAGCGCGCCGCTGGATGCGGAGTTCTCGCGCCGCGCGGTGGCGGACTTCCTGCGCGAGCTGCCCCACATGCCCACCGCGGGAGACCTGGTGCTCTACGGCCAGGCGGTGTCCAAGGGCGGCACGGTGGGCTTCGCCTGGGAGTTCGGCTCGCACGGCGGCCTCACGCGCACGGAGACGAACAGCGTCATCTGCTGGCCGAGGAATCTCCCGGTGGACCTGTCCGGGCTGAGCCACGTCACGCAGCTGCACGAGCGGCTGTCCGAGGTGTACCGCGACGGGCCCCGGCGCGTGGTGCTCCCAGAGGAGAGGTGGGCGGAGGCGACATGAAGCGCCGCGCCGGCCGGACGTTCCTCAAGGCGCTGGCGGTGGTGGTGGGGGTGGTGCTTTCCGTCGCCCTCATCTCCAGCGTCTTCTTCCGGTTGAATCCGGGGGGGGACGGGCCGCTGCTCGTCCCACGCTTCCCGATAGAGAAGCTCATCCACGACCTGCCGGGCCACCTGCGCTGGCTCATCCCCTTCATGCTGCTGTCCGCGGCCATCATCCCGCTGCGGGCGGTGCAGTGGCAGCGGACCCTGAGCAAGCCCGTCCCCCTGCTCGAGCGCTACCACCTGGTGGCCATTGGCGCCTTCACCCACAACGCGGTGCCCGGGAAGCTCGGGGACGTCATGCGCTCGTTCCTGATGTCGCGCACCCAGCGGATTCCGTTCCTGCAGTCGCTGGGCTCGGTGCTGGTGTGCAAGCTGCTGGAGTTCGCCGCGTTGATGGGGCTGTTGGCGGTGTCCTTCCTCGGGCCCTTTGGCGAGACGATGTCCGGGTTCGCCGGCCCGCTGCGGATTGCCGTGGGGGTGTGCGTGGGACTGGTGGTGCTGGTGGTGCTGCTGGCCCACTACGCGCTGCCGCTGGCCCGCGTGTTGGAGCGCAAGCACCGGCTGCCGCGGGCGCGGCACCTGCTGGGGCACGTGTCCGAGGGGCTGGGCACCGCGCGCAGCTTCCGAGGCATGGCCAAGGCGCTGGTCTTCTCCGCCGGGCCGGTGCTGGCGCCCGCCATGGCCTACGGGCTGGCCCTCCGGGGCATTGGTGTGCGCGGGGGCCTCTTCGCTGGGGCCGTCATCCTGGGCGCTATCGCGCTCGGCCAGGTGCCCGGGGTGCCGGCGGGCACGGGCATCTACTTCGGGGTGACGAGCGGGGTGGCGAGAGGCCTGCTGGGGGCCACGCCCGAGGACGCGGCGGCCTTCTCCATCCTCACCTGGCTGGGCACCATCTCGAGCCAGGTGCTGGTGGGGGCGCTCTCCGTCCGCTTCCGAGGCATCCGGCTGAAGGACCTCCGCAAGGGCGGCAGCCTGGCGCGCGAGGCCACCAGCCATGTGGCCCACGAGGCGGTGCAGCCCGTCCACACCCCCGGCTGACGCGGGAGGGTGCCGGAAAAGAAAAAGGCCCCCGGCTTTTCAGCCGGAGGCCTTCTTCAGTGCCCAGGAGAGGACTCGAACCTCCATGCCCTTGCAGGCGCTAGACCCTGAATCTAGTGTGTCTACCAATTCCACCACCTGGGCAGGCGGTGCTTTTCGCTCAGCGGTGCGTTGCGTCGCGTTGACGGGAGCGGTGTATAGATGCCTGAACCGGCCCCGTCAAGCACATGTTTCAACATCACTTCTTCAACGGCCATTTCCCCTCGGATTCGAGCCGGCGCCGGACGGCGGGGTTCTCATCCATGTAGGCCGTGAGGGACTCCTCGGTAATCTCCACGAAGACTTCCTCATTCCCCACCTCGGTCTGGCAGGACAGGCGGGAGTACGGGCGGACGTCGAAGCCCATGTCCAGCCGGTCCATCTCCTGGTCCGTCTGTTCGGAGAGCGACTCGAGGCCCTTGCGCACCCAGATGTGGCAGGTGGAGCAGGCGCAGACCCCGCCGCAGGAGTGACCCACCTGGGCGCCGGCCTTCTCGGCGGCGTCCAGCAGGGTGGTCCCCGTGGTCACCTCCACGGTGACGTCGTCCAGGGGGCTCTTGAAGTGGACCTTGGGCACGTCAGAACTCCTCGACCGAATGGCCCGCGACGACCTTCGTCAGGGCCTGGTTCATCACCCGCTCGACGAACGGCTTGCACATGTCGTCCAGGGCATGGATGGCTTCCTTGAGGACGAGGTAGTCGTTCCCCTGAGCCACCTCGCGCACCTTCGCCATGGCCGCCTCGATGGCGGTCCGCTCCCCGCCCTCCAGCAGCTCCCCGTGCTCTCCGAGCTGCCGCTGGGCCTCGGTGAGGACGCGCTCGGCCTCCACCCGCTGCTCGCGCAGCTGGCGCACCTGCACGTCGTCCTCGGCGTGGTCGATGGAGTCGAGGAGCATGTCCTCGATCTCCTCGTCGGTGAGGCCGTGGCTGGGCTTCACGGTGATGGACTGGGTGGTGCCGGTGCTCTGCTCCTTGGCCGTGACGGCGAGGATGCCGTCGGCGTCCACCTGGAAGCGCACCTCCACGCGGGCCATCCCGGCGGGCATGGGCGGAATCCCACTCAGCGTGAAACGGGCGAGGCTGCGGCAGTCCTCCACCAGCTCGCGCTCGCCCTGGAGCACATGGACGTCCAGGCCCGTCTGCCCGTCCTTGAAGGTGGTGAAGACCTGGGCCGCGGCGGTGGGGATGGTGGAGTTGCGCTGGATGAGCTTCTCCACCAGGCCGCCCATCGTCTCCAGGCCGAGCGACAGGGGGATGACGTCCAGCAGGAGCACCTCGTCCTGCCGGTCCACGTTGGTGAGCAGGTCCGCCTGCACGGCCGCCCCGAGGGCCACCACCTGATCCGGATCGATGTCGCTGAGCGGCTCGCGGCCGAACTGCTCGGCCACGAAGCGGCGCACGGCGGGCACCCGGGTGGCGCCGCCCACGAGGATGACGCCATCCAGCTCCGAGGCCGTCACCCCCGCGTCCTTGAGGGCCCGGCGGCACACCACGCCCGTCTTCTGGATGAGCGGGCGGATCCACTCCTCGAAGTCCGAGCGCTTCAGCGGCTGCCGGTGCGAGCCCACGGTGAGCTCCACCTCGGGCGCGTCGGTGAGGGCCTCCTTGGCCTTGCGCGAGGCGGCCAGCACCTCGGCCACCAGCGAGGGGGTGGGGGAGGACTGGCCCAGGGTCTCCAGCACGCGCTGGGCGATGGCCCGGTCGAAGTCGTCGCCGCCGAGCGCCGAGTCACCGCCGGTGGACTTCACCTCGAAGACGCCGTCCACCAGCTTGAGGATGGAGACGTCGAAGGTGCCGCCACCGAGGTCATAGACGGCGTAGGTGCCCTGGCTGCCCTTGTCGAGGCCGTAGGCGAGCGCCGCCGCGGTGGGCTCGTTGAGCAGGCGCAGCACCTCGAGGCCCGCGAGCCGGCCCGCGTCCTTGGTGGCCTGGCGCTGGGCGTCGTCGAAGTAGGCGGGCACGGTGATGACGGCCTGCTCCACCCGGCCGGCGAAGTGGCTCTCCGCCCGGCGCTTGAGGGCGCGCAGGATTTCGCCGGACACCTCGATGGGCGTCACCGGCTGGCCGCCGGCCACCTCGAAGCGCACCACCTTGCCGCCGCTGGCGAACTTGTAGGCCCCCAGCTTGCGCGTCTCCGCGTCCTCCGGGCTGCGGCCCATGAAGCGCTTCACGGAGACGATGGTGTCCGTGGGGTGCTCGGCCACGAGCGTCTTCGCCCGCGCGCCCACCACCACGCCCCCGTCCTTCCCGTAGTGCACCACGGAGGGCAGGAGGTTGGACTCCCCCTCGTCCGCCGCCAGGCACCGGGGCTTGCCCTGGACGACGCTCGCCACCAGCGAGTTCGTCGTTCCCAGGTCGATCCCCACCGCATGCCCCTTGGGCTTGAGCGGGTCATGAATCTGCAGGTAGCCGTTCTTGCTCACGACAGCATCTCCTCCTCGAACGTCTCCACCTGCTCGAGGAAGCGCGTGAAGTACCTCACCCGTCCCAGCGCGTGCGACGCCTTTTTCACCGATGACTCGACCGGGAGGCCCTTTTCCAGGGTGCGGAGCGTGTCCACGGCCTCCTGGAGGGCGGCCTTGCGCCGGGTCTCCACGTCCCCGGCCATCTTCTGGGCCCGGTCCAGGTTCTTCGCTTCCATCGCCTCGTCGAGCGCCTCGCGCAGCTCCATGACCTCCTCGAGGAACTCGAGGGGCATCTCCTTCTGCGCTCCGGCGTCCTCCCGCTCCAGGTCCACCCCGTGCAGCTTCAACAGGTAGAAGGCCCGCTTCGTGGCGTCCTTGAGCGTCTTGTACGCGTCGTTGAGCGCCGTCGTCTGCTCCAGCGACAGCCGGCGCTCGCGCGCCTCCGCCTGCGCGAAGCGGTCCGGATGCAGCTTCAACGAGAGTTCGCGGTACTGCTTCTCCAGCAACGCCACGTCCACGTCGTACGCCCGGGGAAGACCGAAGACGTCGAAGTGGGTGGCTCCCGGCGGCCGGGCCGCGATCTTTCCGCACCCCGGGCAGAACGGGCGCCCTTGCGTGTCCTTCTCACAGTTCCAGCACTTCACTTCGGTGGCCCCTTTCCGGGGGAAAATCAAAGGGCCCGGCTTTCCTCGGCCGAGCCCCCAGTGACTCTCTCTTCCCGGGGTTCAACCCGGGATGCTCGATACCCTCACCCCGTCCCTCTCCCGGAGGGCGAGGGGATATTTCCACGGTGGGGCCTTGGACAGCGGGTCAGACGGAGAAGCTCTCGCCGCAGCCGCACGAGCCCTTCACGTTCGGGTTGTTCAGCTTGAACCCCGAGGCCATCAGCGTCGACTCGTACACGATCTCCGTGCCGAGCAGATACAGGTAGCTCTTCGGATCCACGAACACCCGCACCCCGTCCCGCTCGAAGATCTTGTCCTTCTCGCGCGGCTTCTCCGCCCACTCCATCACGTACGCCAGCCCCGAGCACCCGCCGCCCCGCACCGCGATGCGCAGCCCCGCCTCGGGCGTCTGCCGCTCCTCCAGCAGCTTCTTCAGCTGCCCCACCGCGCTCTCGTGCAGCGTGATGCCCCGCGCCGGCTTCGCGGCCGGCGCCGTCTGCGTCGGGCTCGTCTGTGTAGTCGCCTGCTCGTTCATCACGTGCCTCCTCCTTCAACCCGTTCTGCTCAGGCCTTCTGCTGCCGCGCTTCGCGCTTCTTCTTGAAGTCGTCGATGGCGGCCTTGATGGCGTCCTCGGCCAGCACCGAGCAGTGGATCTTCACCGGCGGCAGCGCCAGCTCGCGCGCCACGTCCTTGTTGGAGATGGTCATCGCCTGGTCCACCGTCTTGCCCTTCACCCACTCGGTCACCAGCGAGCTGGACGCGATGGCCGAGCCGCAGCCGAACGTCTTGAACTTGGCGTCCTCAATGATGCCCTCGTCGCTGATCTTCAGCTGCAGGCGCATCACGTCGCCGCACGCCGGAGCCCCCACCAGGCCCGTGCCCACGTTGGGGTCGGCCTTGTCGAGCGTGCCGACGTTGCGGGGGTTCTCGTAGTGGTCGATGACCTTGTCGCTGTAAGCCATGGTGTTCCCTTACCTATATGAAGCCGTGTCACCGGGCCCGTTACCCGGCGACCGTGCCGGGGCCTCGGGCCCGCCTGCCCTCCGAGCGGGGGAGGGCCTCAGGACGCGCGCTAGTGCGCCGTCCACTCGATGCTCTTGAGGTCGATGCCTTCCTTGGCCATCTCGTACAGCGGGCTCATCTCGCGCAGACGGTTCACCTTGTCCACCATGAGCTTGATGACGAAGTCGACCTCCTCCTCGGTGTTGAAGCGGCCCAGGCCGAAGCGGATGGAGCTGTGCGCCATCTCCTCCTCCACACCGCACGCGCGCAGCACGTACGAGGGCTCCAGCGAGGCCGACGTGCACGCCGAGCCCGAGGACACCGCCACGTCCTTGATGGCCATCATCAGCGCCTCGCCCTCGACGTAGGCGAACGAGATGTTGAGGTTGCCCGGCAGCCGGTGCTCCAGCGAGCCGTTCACCGTCACCATGTCCAGCTGGTCCGTAATGCCCTTGCGCAGCTTCTCGCGCAGGCGGAGCAGGCGCGCGGACTCGTCGGCCATCTCCTGACGGGCGATCTCCGCCGCCTTGCCGAAGCCCACGATGGCCGCCACGTTCAGCGTGCCCGAGCGCATGCCGCGCTCATGGCCACCGCCGTCGATGATGGGGGCAATGCGCACGCGCGGCTTGCGGCGCACGTAGAGCGCGCCCACGCCCTTGGGGCCGTACATCTTGTGCGAGGTGACGGACGCCAGGTCGACGTGCATCTCCTCCACGTTGAACGGCACCTTGCCGATGCCCTGCACCGCGTCGCAGTGGAAGAGGATGCCCTTCTGGCGGCACAGCTTGCCGATCTCCGCCACCGGCTGCACCGTGCCGATCTCGTTGTTGGCGAGCATGATGGAGACCAGGATGGTCTTGTCCGTCATGGCCGCCTCGAGCTTCTTGAGATCGATCCGGCCGTCCTTCTCCACCTCGAGGTAGGTGACGCGCGCGCCCCCGGTGGGCATCTCGGCCCACTGGCGGTACACGGCGTCGTTGTCGAGGTCGTGCTTGATGGTCAGCTCGGCGAGGTGGTCGCGCGACACGGGCGCGCCGGTCAGCTGCGCCAGCCGCATCAGCTTCAGCTCGTCCAGCCGCTCCTGGCGGACGCGCTCCAGACGCTTGCAGGTGTCGAGCACCGCCTTGTGCTCGGTCTTCAGGGTGATGATGTGGTCACCCTTGTCCTTGTAGAACTCGACCACGCCCTTGATGGCGAGGTTGTCGGACTCGGTGGCGCCCGAGGTGAAGACGATCTCCTTGTCGGACGCGCCGATGAGGGCCGCCACCTGCTTGCGCGCCACTTCCACCGCCGCCTCGGCCTTCCAGCCGAAGGGGTGATTGCGCGACGCGGCATTGCCGAAGTCCTCACGGAGGTACGGCATCATCGCCTCCAGCACCCGCGGATCCAGCGGGGTGGTGGCGTGGTTGTCCATGTAGATGGGCAGCTTCAGCATCTCGGTAAACCTTCCGGGCGGCTGTCCGTCCGCTCGTCGTGGGGGCCGGATAACCCCGCGTGCTCTCTAGGTGCTCCTACATGGACACACCTAATGTGGACTGGACCGGTCAAATATAAAAGAGGGCCCCCCCCGGTCAAGACGACATAAGGAGCGGGCGTCCTGGTCTCTTCCAACCGCGAATCGGACCAATTCAGTCCTCTATCACGGATTGCGCCGGAGCGGGGCGCTCCACTTCGGGGCAAGTGCGCCAGGGTGGACCACCCTGATCGGCCAAGTGCGCGATTTCAGGGCACTGAGGGGTTGGCCAACAGACTGCAATTCCGGGAGTCCGAGACTTCCGGAGGGCACGCCGATGAGCACGAACGAGAAGCGCGCAGTGAAGCTGAACGCCGTGGGGGCCATGGAGCTGTCGGTGGGGGGGAGGAACGAGCTGGCGCGGAGCGGTGGGGGCGAGCCGCCGGGCGGGGGCGGAGAGGGCCCGCGCCGGTACTCGCAGGAAGGGTGGCGGGCGGGCAAGCCGGAGGAGGACCCGGAGAAGATGAAGAAGTGGGGCTTGGTGACGGCGAGGCCGAGCGAGTTCCTCATCCACATGCGGCGGGGCCGGGTGCGCGAGGTGAGCGGGCAGGGCGCCTCGTGCTTCAAGCTGCCGGGCGACGCGGTGGCGATCGTTCCCACGAGCGTGCAGCGGCTGCAGTTCACCGCGGACCAGGTGACGAACGAGAAGGTCGGCGTGCAGGTGACGGGCCTGGCGGTGTACCGGATCGTGGATCCGCTGGTGGCCTTCCGGATGCTGAACTTCTCCTTCCCGGAGCGGGCGCAGCAGAAGCTGGCGGAGCTGCTGCGCGAGATGTTCGTGGGCGCGGTGCGGCGGCTGGTGGCGAACCTGTCGGTGGAGGAGTGCCTCTCCAAGCGCAAGGAAGGCATCGCCACGGAGCTGATGCGGGAGATTGCCCCGGTGGTGTCGGGGAAGGGGAGGCCGGAGGACCGGACGGACTCGGGGTGGGGCGTGGTCCTGGACACGATTGAGATCCAGGACGTGCGGGTGCTGTCGGAGACGGTGTTCGCGAACATGCAGGCGCGCTTCCGGGAGGAGCAGGAGCGGATCGCGCGCGAGGCGGAGCTGTCGAAGGAGCGCTTCATCCAGCGGGAGGAGGCGGAGGCGGAGCGGCTGATCGCGCTGACGCGGCTGGCGACGGAGGAGGAGGTCCGGCACAAGCGGCAGGAGGCCGAGGAGCAGGCGAAGCTGGAGTCGCTGGCGGTCGAGTCTCGGGTGGAGGAGGCGCGGGTCGCGAAGGAGCGGAGCACGCGGCAGGCGCAGGTGTCGCTGGAGCGCGAGACGGCGCTGACGAAGCTGAACGCCGAGCTGGAAGTGAGGGAGCAGAAGACGAAGGCGGAGGAGGCGCAGAAGCTGGCGCTGCTGGAGGCTGAGCGGCGGATGTCGGAGGCGAAGCTGGCGCAGGAGCGGGCGCTGGCGGCGTCGAGGGCGCAGGCGGAGCTGGAGAAGCTGAAGCTGGAGCAGCAGGCGCAGACGGCGAAGCTGACGAACGAGCGGGCGGTGGCGGCGGCGAAGGCGCAGGCGGAGCTGGAGCGGCTGAAGCTGGAGCAGGAGGCGGAGGCGGCGCGGGTGGCGCACGAGCGGCAGATGGCGGCGGTGAGGGCGGAGGCGGAGCTGGAGAAGCTGCACCAGGAGCAGCAGGCGCAGACGGCGCGGCACGGGGCGATGATGGCGGTGCTGCAGCAGGAGGCGGAGCGGGCGAGGGCGCAGGCGAAGGTGGCGGAGGCGCGGTGCGCGATCGCCGAGGCGGAGCTGGCGATGGCGGAGATGGAGGCGCGCAAGGCGCGGATCACGCAGGAGCCGGAGCTGGCGAAGGTGAGGTCGCTGAAGGAGATCGACAACACGCTGTCGCCGGAGGCGATCCAGCTGGTGCTGGCGCAGCAGTTGCCGCAGGTGGCGGCGGCGTTCCAGCAGAAGATGGGGGAGGTGCACGTGACGGCGGTGGATGGAGCCAACCCGTTCGGCTACATCGCGGCGGCGGTGGAGGGCGTCATGGGCCTGGCGCGCTCGGCGGGCTTGCAGGTGCCCACGGCGGCGAAGAAGGACCAAGCGGCCTGAAGCCCACCCAAGAAACAACCCACCAGGAAACCCACCCAAGAACCACTCCCTCTCCCTTCGGGAGAGGGTCGGGGTGAGGGTGCCCGGGCCCCAGGTTGAACCCGTGTGAATCCCCTCTCCCTTTGGGAGAGGGTCAGGGTGAGGGTCACCCCGTCAAGACGTCACCGTCACAACTGGGTGAGGATCTCCGCCCCATCGCGAGTCACATAGATGGTGTGCTCGAACTGAGCCGAGCGCTTGCCATCGGCGGTGACAACGGTCCACCCATCATCCCAGTCGAGGTGCCGGATGGAGCCCATGGTGAGCATGGGCTCGATGGTGAAGAACATGCCCTCTTCGATGACGTCGGTCGCGTGGTAGTCGAAGGTGTGGTTGACCTGCGGCTCGAGGTGGAAGATCTCCCCGATGCCGTGGCCGCAGTACGACTGCACCACGCCGTAGCCATAGTGCTTGGCGTGCGCCTCGATGGCCCGGCCGATGACGTTGATGGGAAGCCCCGGCTTGACGGCCTCGATGCCGAGCATCATGCACTCGCGAGTCACGCGGAGCAGCTGCTCGGAGGCGGAGTCGATCTTCCCCACGGGGAAGGTGGCCGAGCAGTCCCCGTGCATCCCATCGAGGTAGATGGTGATGTCGAGGTTGACGATGTCCCCGTCCTCCAGGGGCCGGCTGTCCGGGATGCCATGGAGGATGACCTCGTTGACCGAGGTGCAGAGGGACTTGGGGAAGCCGTGGTAGTTCAAGGTGCTGGGGTAGCCGCCGCGGCGGATGTACTCCTCGTGGGCGAGGGCATCGATGGCATCGGTGGTGACGCCCGGCTTCACGGCGGCGCCGGTGATCTGGAGGACCTCGGCGGCGGCGCGGCAGGCCTTGCGCATGCGCTCCAGACGGGTGGCGGGATCGCCCTTCACGCCGGGGCCGGGGCGGCCCGTGTCGGCGTAATCGGGCCGGGGAATATGGGCGGGGACGGAGCGGCGGGGACTGACGGCGCCGGGCCGCACACGCCGGGCGGCGGGAGCGGGCGCGCGGGCCTGCGAGTCCTCGCCGCGGTGGCACTTCTTGTACTTGTTCCCGCTGCCGCACCAGCAGGGCTCGTTGGGACCGGGCAGCTTCGCGGGGGGCGCGAGGGTCGTGCTGGTGGATGTGTTCATGTCCGTGCTTTCTCCGTCAGGTGCCGCCGACGCCCCCCTATCTACACCTCGGGAAACCCAAGGGCTCATGCGATTTGCGCATCGCCCTCACGTCCCCGGAGGGTAGCCGTGGCAACCGCTCACTCCCAGGCTCGGTATTCCCGGTCAGCGGCGCTCGGTCTTCTCGCTCTCCCTCGGAGTCTCGCCGGAGCCGCCCAGGCCCTCCTGGAAGCCCTCCTCGGCCTCCTTGGCCGTCTTGCGCGCTTCCTCGGCGGTCTTGCGCGCGTCCTGGGCCGCCTCGTCCACCGCCTGCCCGGCCTTGCGGGCCTCGTCCCGTACCGTTCGTCTCCCGCGCTCCTCGCAGCCTACCGTCAGGCCGGCCGCCCCGAGCAGCCCCGCCAGCGTGAGCGCCTTCCATCCGTACCGCATCGCCTGCCTCCTTCACATGAAGTGTTCCGCTCCCCGTCCCGCTCAGCCGATGCGGGCGAGCAGCCTGTTGCCGAGCGCGACGGCCACGGCGTCCTCCATCAGTCCCGCCACCACGTTGGGGATGCCCCACTCCCGCGTCGCCAGTTGCCGCAGCTTGTAGAAGGCGAAGGACGAGGCCACGGCCGCCGCCGCGCCGAGCAGGGCCCGGCCCACGGAGAGCTTCCGGTGCGGAGCGGCCACGGCGGCACCGGCCAGTGCGCCAGAAAGGACCCGGCCCACCAGGGCCGGCGGCGAGATGCGCGAGGGGATCCACGGCGTCTTGTCGGCGGCCAGCTCGCTGAGGGCGAGCGCGGTCAGCACGCGCGAGGTCCGCTTCGACGCGAGTGCGTGCACACGCCCCTTGGGCGCATCCACGGGCTGCTGCAGGAGTTGATGGCTGAGGAGCGCGGGGGCGCTGAAGGTCCGCATCCCGGCCAGCACTCCGAAGCCCACGGTGTTGAGCAGCGCGTCGCGTCTCATGTGTTCCGTCTCCCGCTCGACGCCGCCAAGCCGGCGGCCCAAGCCCTTCTGCGAGTAGAACTGCACGGGCGTCCCATCCACTTCGAGGTGCGTGTGCACCAGCGCCTCGGCATCGGGGTGGTGCTCCAGGTGGCCGGTGCGCAGCAGCTCGCGCAGCCGGGCGTGGGCCAGGTGGTGCCAGGCGCGCTGGTAGCGCCGCCCCATCAGCGCGAAACCCAGCCGGCTCCACCAGTTGGGGAACTGGCCCTCGCGCCAGGAGGCCTTGATGTGGAAGCGCAGCTCGCCCGTGCGGTGGTCCTTGATGAGGAGGAACCACTCCCGCCCGGCCTCGATGTGCCCCCGCAGGGTGTCGATGCGGAAGCCGTAGACGGTGCGCTCTCCCTCCTGCTCGGAGCGGAGGGCGCCGATGCGCACCGGGCAGAGGTAGTGCAGGCCCATGGACTTGAGCTCGAGCAGGACCGGGCGTCCCTGCAGCGGCACGGCGGCGTCGAAGTGCCCGTACACGACGCGCGGGTCGGAGAAGCCGTAGTAGGTGACGGCATGCTTCAGCTTGGCGAACGCGTCCTCTCCGGAGGGCGGGCCCGGACGGCCTCGGGCGATGACGGCCTGCGACTCCACCTGGTTCCAGCCGTTGTCGAGCGTCATCTCCTCCTCGGCCGCCTCGAAGTTGAGGGGGCGGGTGGAGGCCTCGTCGAGCCGCGCCAGCACCTCGTCCGCCGACCAGCCCCGCAGCCAGCGCCACTCGACGTGCGTCATGTCTCGTCTCCGCGAGCGAGGAAGGTGGGGCCCTGGACGTCGTCCGCGCTCTCGTGCTCCTCCTCCATCACGGTGCTCTCCGCGTGGAGGAAGCCGATGATGCCCTCGCCCACGGTGAGGGCCACGGCGTTCACGAAATCGGTCCAGGTGTTGGTCTGCATGGCCTCGCCGCCGGTGCGGAACCCCAGGTACTTCACCCGCGAGCCGGAACGGGCCCGGCTGCGGATGTGGAAGATGACGTCGCCCCGCTCGTTGCGGTAGGCGCCAAAGGTGATGCGGCCCGCCTCGGGGTGCCCGGGCAGGGTGGCCAGCGTGAGGCTCTGGCGATCCCGGTGGATGATGCGTACGCGGAAGCTCCCCGCCCCGCGGATGCGCACCCGCAGCTCGTCTCCTGGCTCCAGCGGCCCCTCCCGTTCGGCCTCGGGCTCGAAGACGACCAGCTCCCTCGGCGCGAACTCCGCGAAGCGCGAGGCCACCAGTTCCGTCACTTCCGCGGGCGAGCACCCGCAGCGGTCGATGATGGCCCAGTAGTCGCGCTGCAGCAGCGGACCGGTGCCCTCCGCGGCCGGGAGCAACCCGTCACACAAGCCATCGCCTGCCACTGTGCCTGCTTCCCCCATCTCGCCTCCTCCGCTGGACGTCCTCAATATGGTGCACGGCGCAACGGTGTGCGCACGCGGCGAGGGGGACGTTCCCCCTCCGAGGACAGGAGGGCGTCATGCAGCAGGACATCAATCCGGCGAGCGAGCGGTCGGAGCGGGACTACCGGGCCGCGACGGTCATGCGGGCCGAGCACACCGAGGGCTCGTTTACCCGGCTGCTCGAGCAGCAGACCGCGAAGATCCCCTCGGACTTCTTCCTCTTCGCCAGCCTGTGCGCGATGGCCTTCGCCCTGGGGGCGGAGCTGACGCAGCGCACCCGTGCCAGCCGCTTCGTGGGCATGTGGGTGGGACCGCTGCTCATCATGGGCGTCTACAACAAGATGGTGAAGACGTTCGGCGCGCGCTGAGCCGCGGCGTTCAGCCGGCGAGGCTCTCCAGGGGCGGGCCGAGGTGGACCCGGATGCGCTCGGCGGCGTGGGACTGTCCCGCGCCGTCCAGGCACTTCGCCGTCCACCTGGCCGCCTCGGGCAGGGAGTGGGTGATGAAGTACGGCATGGGGGGCGGGGAGAAGTGGAGCACGAGGCTCGCGGCCAGTTTCATCACGGGCGAGGTGATGACGGCGGCGCAGCCCAGGACCTGCGTGCGAATCAGCGCGTGGTGTTCCCGCGCGAACTGCACCAGCTTCTGGCGATGCTCGCCCGTCATCATCCGCACCTGACGGGTATCGAGGATGAGCAGGCACTTCTCTTCCCGCCGCAGGTGAATGAGCAGCTGGGCGAAGTGCTCCTCCTGCTGCTGGAGCGTGGGCAGCCCCACGAATCCCGCCACCAGCAAGGGCCAGAGTGAGTCGTCGAGGCTGATGAAGTCCGTTGAGCCCAATGCCGCCACCGGAGAGAGAGGCCCGCCCGTGGGCCCGTGCCTCAATTACCAGGAGGCGGTTCTTCTCGAAAGCGGTGTGGGGTGGCCCGCGAACCGGTACATGCTCCCGGCGCGGACACATCCGGAGACACACATGCGCTATTTCGAGGACTTCCAGGTGGGCCAGGTGCACGAGCTCGGCTCGCACGAGGTGACGCGCGAGGAGATCCTCGCGTTCGCCCAGCAGTACGATCCCCAGCCCTTCCACCTGGACGAGGAGGCGGGCCGCCGCTCCATCTTCGGCGGCATCATCGCGAGCGGCTGGCAGACCGCCGCCATCTGCCACCGGCTGTTGGTGCGCTCGGTGCTGGAAGACTCCGCCAGCATGGGCTCGCCGGGCGTGGACGAGCTGCGCTGGCTGCGTCCGGTGCGGCCCGGGGACACGATCTCGGCCCGCATCGAGGTGCTCGAGGTCACGCCCTCGCGCAGCAAGCCGGACCGAGGCACCGTCCGGACGCGCATGGAGGTGCGCAACCAGCAGGGCGAGGTGGTGATGACGGAGAGCGCCGCCGTGCTCTTCCGCCGCCGCCCCGCCTAGGCGCGTGTCGGAGCATCCCGCCGTATCGGAAGGATCCCTCGGCGTCCAAGGGCTCCTGTACACTGTCTTCCTCAATGGGTCCTGACCAGCCCTCGCCTGGCGCCGCGTGCCGCCACGAAGCAACGCCCTCCCCCCCGGAGTGCTTCCTGGCGGGAGGGTTGCGGGGCCTGCTCCTGGGGGTGCTGCTGCTGTGCCCGCTGGCGGCGGCGCAGACCCCTCCGGGCCGGCTGCCCTTCGTTCCGTATGGCGCGGAGGTGGGGCTGGGCCAGTGGAACATCCGCGCCATCGCCCAGGACTCCACCGGCTTGCTCTGGGTGGGGACGGATGATGGGCTCTACCGCCATGACGGGCATCGCTTCCAGCCGGTGCCGCTGCCACCGGGGGTCACCTCGGGCTTCGTGCTGCGGCTGGCCCCAGGGCGCGAGGGCGGCATGTGGTGCATGACGCATCGGGGCACCGCGCACTGGTACCAGGGGCGCTGGCGTGTGCTGGACGAGGCTCGCGAGATGGGAGCCCCCCTCGCCTCCCTGGTGACGGACACGGCGGGCACGGCCTGGGCCTCCTCCAAGGCCGGCCTCTTCCGCGAACGGGAGGCGGACCACTTCGAGCGCGTCTCCGACGCCCCCGGACAGTCCACCCAGGTGCTCTTCTCCACCCCCGAGGGCGAGCTGTACGCGCATGAAGGCCTGTTGCTGCACCAGCGGACCGCGCAGGGGCGCTGGCGGACCTTGAGTCAGGCCGAGGGGCTGCCGCCGCTGAGCTGGCTCCACGCCCTGCACCCGGACGGGAGCGGCCGGCTGTGGTTCGGAGGCCAGCAACAGCTCGTCGCCTACCACCCTCAGTCGCGGCGCGTGGAGGACTTCTCCGCGCTCGTGAGGGAGCGGTGGATCGCGGGCATCACCACCGACCCGAGCGGTACCACCTGGGTGGGCTCCACCCGGGGGCTGCTCATGGTGGAGCAGGGCCAGCCGCGAGACATGGCGGGCCTGCCTTGGACTCCCCTCCAGAGCCTCTTCGTGGACCGGGAGGGCTCGCTCTGGGTGGGCTCGCGGGGGCTGTACCGGCTGGCGGGCCGCGGGCTCTGGCGGCACTACGGGGCCGAGGAGGGGCTGGGCCAGCGCACGGTCTGGTCCCTGGTGCGCGACAGCGCCGGCACGCTCTGGGCGGCCACCCGACAGGGGCTGGCACGCGCCACCGAGGCCGGCTTCCACGTGGAGCCCGAGGTGCCCTCCATTTCGCTGATGGCCGTGCAGCCGATGGCCGATGGGCGGCTGTGGCTGGCGGGCGTGGCCTCCGAGGTGTTCCGCTATGAGCCGCGCACCCGGAGGCTGGAGCGCTTCGCCCTGGAGGGGGCCTCGCGCGACGCCGCCATCTTCGACCTGGCCCTGGACGCGCAGGGCCGGCTGTGGGTGGGCTCCAGTGAGGGGCTCTTCGTCGGCGAGGCCTCGGCGGTGGCGCCCCGGTTCACCCACCCGCCCCTGGGGCCGCCGCACGAGGGGCGCTGGCCGGTGGACGATCTGCTGGTGGACAGCCAGCAGCGGCTGTGGGCCACGGGGATCATGGGGCTGGTGCAGGTGCGGCTCGAGCGCGGCGAGGTGCGCCACCTGGGGACGGCCGAGGGCCTGCGCGCCGGCCAGGTGTTGTTGGTGATGGAGCGGCGCAATGGCGAGCTGTGCGTGGCCTACCGCATGGGCTCGGGCCTGAGCTGCTTCCGTTATGACGGGGAGCGCACCTCCGGGTGGACGCACCTGGACCGCGACTCCGGCCTCTCCAGCAACACCCTGTACCAGCTGGGCGAGGACGCGGCGGGCCGGCTGTGGGCGGGCTCTGGCAAGGGGATGGACCTCATCGAGGGAGGCCGGGTGGTGGAGCACTTCACGAGCGCGGACGGGCTGCCGGGGGACGACTGCAACGCACGGGCGTTCCTGGCCGAGCCGAACGGGGACGTGTGGGTGGGCGCCAACGCCGGCCTGGGGCGCTTCCTGGGGGCGCGCTACAGGGGCCCTCCGCCTCCCCCTCCCATGCTGCTCACGTCCGCCACCGCGGGGGGCGTGGACCTGCTGCGGGCGCCGCGGCCGCTGGAGCTGCCCTACCAGCACGGCACGCTCGAGTTCGATGTGGCCCCCATGGGCTTTCTGCACCCCGGGAGCGTGGAGCGGCAGGTGCGGCTGGTGGGGGTGGACGAGGCGTTCCGCCCCGAGCCGGAGCAGGGGCGGCTGCGCTACGTGGGCCTGCCTCCCGGCCCCTACGAGCTGCTCGCGCGCGCCCGCTACCCCCATGGGGAGTATGGGCCCGTGACGCGGTTCGCCTTCGCCGTGCGGCCCGCCTGGTGGCAGACGTGGTGGGCGCGCCTGGGGGCGGTGCTGGCGCTGGTGGGGGCGCTGGCGCTGGTGGGGCGCGTGCGCCAGATGGCGCTGCGGCGGCGCAACGCCCAGCTCGAGCACCTGGTGGCCGAGCGCACCGAGGCGCTCGCGCGGGCCCAGGCGCGCGTGGTGGAGCTGGAGCGCGAGTCCACCGAGCAGCGCATGGCGGGGGGCTTCGCCCACGAGATGCGCAACGCCCTGGCGGGCGCCCGGCTGATGCTCTCGCGCGTGCTGGGCTCGGGCGCCGCCGACTCCACCCTGTGCGAGGACAACAGCCAGAGGCTCCAGGAGCTGTACCTGGAGGTGCGCGAGCGGCTGACGCCGGAGGAGCGCCTCCGGGTGGCCACGCTGCTCAAGCAGCTCAACGACAACGAGGCGCTGCTGGACACGGCGGTGCGCGGCACGGTGGCGCAGGTGGACCGGGGACTGGCCATCACCCGGCTGCTGCTGGAGTACTCCCGGCTGGGCCGGGAGAGCCCCGGCCGGGAGCCCGTGCCCCTGGCGGCCCTGGCGCGCTCCATCCTCGCCGAGATGCAGGAGGATCTGCGCGCCCATGCGATACGCACCGAGCTGGCCGTGCCGGAGCAGGCGGTGCTCACCGGGCGGGAGGAGCACTTCTACTCGGTGCTCAAGAACCTGGTGTCCAACGCCAGGGACGCGCTGGTGGACACGGCGGGCGAGCGCGCGCGGTCCATCCGCATCTCCGCCGTGGAGCAGGGCGAGCACCTGCGGCTGGAGGTGGAGGACACGGGCCCGGGCATCGCGCCAGAGAACCTGGAGCGCATCTTCGAGCCCTTCTTCTCCACCAAGCCGGAGACGGGGGTGGGGCTGGGGCTGGGCGTGGTGCGCAAGCTGGTGCTGCTCTACGGGGGCACGGTGCAGGTGCACAGTCAGGAGGGGCAGGGCACGCGCTTCGTCCTCACCCTGCCGCGAGGCGGCGCCCGGTCGTAGGGGGGGACGTGGCGTCTGGTGTGACGCTTTCCGTGACGGCCGCACCCCATGAGTCCGGGCATGAACGCCCCCATGCAGATGAAGCGCTTCGCATCGAAGACCGCCGTCTCCCTCCTGCTCGCGCTTGGCGCGTGCGGGGCCCCCGAGGGTGAGAAGCCCGAGGAGCCGTTGGGGAGCGCCGCGCAGGCGTTGACCGCGCGCGGCTGGGATCCCTTCATGAACATTCCCAACGCGTGGACGAAGAGCCCCGAGCAGCACCGCTTCTGCCAGGGCGGCGGTTGCTCCAGCACCCTGGGCTACGCGGTCGCCAGCAGCAGCGAAAGCACCTGTGCCGTGCGAGGCGTGGGCTACGACACCTACGGGACCGGTGGCTTGTGCCCCAACTGGTTCAACTGGGAGTGGGATGCGTCCGCCGGCCGCTGGAAGGCCCACATCATCTCCGTTCCGGTCTCGGGCCAGAACGGGTACCAGTACGTGGGGCTCGAGCAGTACATCAACAACCCCAGGAGCTTCCCCGCCTGGGATTTCTCCAACACCCACCACTGGCCCTACGTCTCCTGGGTGCACTCCGTGCATCTCCAGGTGCGCGCCCGCTACTGCAACCAGAACTCCAATGCGCGCATGCCGTATTACTTCGCCTGGGTCGTACCCTCCAATCCCAGCCTCGATGGCCAGGTGTCCATCGATCTGCTGACGTACGTGGGCGCGCCGCCCGCCCTGGGCATGCCGGATCCCGGCCCCTCGCAGACCGAGGCGTACCTGGCCACCCGCGCGGGTGTGACTGTCATCAAGGAGGAGATGAAGCGCACCTTCGAGGTCAACGGCGCCTCCTGGGGGGTGAAGCCCAACAATTACAGCTCGTCGCAGCTGTGGTGCTACAACTCCATCAACGACGCGCCCTGGCTCGACTTCTCCATCAACATCCCCGCTGTCATCAGCCGCCTCCAGCAGGAGGGCCGCCTGCCCACTCCGCTGCCCGCGGACATGCGGTACTCGGGCGGCATCATCGGCGGCATCGAGTTCTGGGGGCCCGTCGGTGGCTGGGCCGAGGTGGAGCTGCGCGACCACGAAATCTGGACCTACTGAGCGCCGCGTCACACACGTGGATGAGTGAAAAAATATGTGTGACGTTCCGTGAGACGAACTCTGTAACGCACGTGTCCGATACAGGAAACACCTCGTCGCCAGACGGGACGAGGCCCCCCCTGAATAGGAACGAGAACATGTTCATCAACCTGAAGCAGAGCCTGATGCTGGTGGCCGTTGCGACGATGCTGGGAAGCACGACGGCTTCGGCGGACTACATGCTGAGGAATCGCAACAGCGGCCTGTGCGCCACCGTGACCGGGCAGGATACCCCCATCCGGCAGTACGCCTGCAACAGCGCGAGGACGGACCAGCGCTTCGACATCACCGGCTACGTGGCCGCCAGCAATTCCCACCGCATCAAGAGCAAGCTCCCGGGCGACCTCTGCCTGAGCATCGAGCAGGCCAGCTACTACCGGGGATACAAGGCCATCACCTGGCCGTGCCAGTATGATGTGTCCAACTCCACCACCAGCAATCAGCTCCACCAACTGGTCCCCCTGGCTGACGGCTTCTACAAGATCGCGCCGACTCATCAGATCTTCATCGGGCAGGACTACGCCATCGACGTCGACTTCGCCGGCACCACCGAGGCGCTGTCTCTCATCCAGTGGCCGTGGCATGGGGGCCCGAGCCAGCAGTGGGCCCTGGTGTACGTCCCGTAATGACGCACCGGACCTGCTCCTGCCGCCGTGCGCCGGAACTTGATGCGTCGGCAGGAGCAGGCGGCAAGTCAGGGGCCGTGTGGACTCTCGCTTACGAGCGTCACACCGACCGTCACACAACGCCCTGACGCTCGTCGCTGGCGCTCCCCTGCAGGGTGTGGCGCTCATGAAACGATTTCCGGGAGTTCCGGGAGAAGCCCCATTAGACTGTGCCTCAATGACCGCTGTGAGGCTTCACCTGCTGGGTCTTCCCCGGGTAGAGCGCGACGGCGCCCCCGTTGCCCTCGTCCGCCACAAGGCCCTCGCGCTGCTGACCTACGTGGCGCTGACGCGCCGGCGCCAGGAGCGCGCCCTGCTCGCGGGGCTGCTGTGGCCCGAGCACGAGCCGGCCCGGGCCCGCGCCTCGCTGCGCACCGCGCTGTGGGAGCTCGCCCAGGCGCTGGGAACCGAGGTGCTGGAGGTGGAGCGCGACACGGTGGCCCTGCCGGTGGGCGCCGCGGCCTGGGTGGACGTGCACCGCTTCGAGCAGCTGCGCGCGGCCTGCTCGCCCCGGGCGGAGGGAGGGCCGGAGGAGGGGCTGGAGGAGCTCGCCGAGGCCGCCACCCTCTACCGCGGCGAGCTGCTGCAGGGGGTGCGCATCAAGGGGTGCGAGGACTTCGAGGCCTGGCGGCAGGCCCAGTCCGAGCATCTGCGCGGTGGGCTGGGAGACGTGCTGCGCCGGCTCGCCGAGGCGCACGCCGCGAGAGGCCACTTCGCGCGGGCCCTGCCCTTCGCCAGGCGGCTGGCGGCGCATGAGCCCTTCGATGAACAGGCCCATGCGCTCGTCATGCGCCTGCTGGCCTGGAGCGGACAGCGCGCCGAGGCACTGCGCCAGTACGAGCGGCTGTGCGCCACGCTCGCCGAGGAGCTGGGGGTGCGCCCCGGAGAGGAGTGCCGGCGCCTCCACTCGGAGCTGAGCCAGGGCCGTACACCCCCCGCGCCCGTGGCCCGGGAGCGGAGTGAGCCCGTGGCCCCGCCTCCCCCCTCCGCTGTCTCGCGAGGAATGGAGGCCCACGCGGGCCCGCCTTCCCTCGCCCTGCGCCTGCTCGGCCCGCTGGAGCTCCGGCTGAAAGGGACCCCGGTGGAGGGGGTGCCTCACAAGGTGGTGGCGCTGCTGGCGTACCTGGCCCTCACGCGCCGCCGCCACACCCGCGAGGCCCTCGCGCTCCTGCTCTGGCCCGAGACCGAGACTCCCCAGCGGATGGACTCGCTGCGCGGCGCCCTGTCGCAGCTCCACCTCTCCCTGGGCGAGCACTGGCTGGACGTGGACGACGCCAGCGTGGAGCTCGCCGCCCGTGAAGCCGTTGAGGTGGACGTGGAGCGCTTCGAGCTGCTCACCCGCGCCTCCAGCGCCTCCCCGCGGGAGCTCGCCGAGGCCGTGGCCCTCTGGCGCGGCGACTTCCTCCAGGGCTTCGAGCTGGAGCTGGACGGATGCCCCACCTTCCTCGAGTGGCACGCCGCCCAGGCCGAGCACCTGCACACCCGGCTCGTCCACGCCCTGCGGCAGCTCATCGCCCGCCACCTCCAGGCCGAGCAGCCTCGCGAGGCCCTGCCGTACGCCCTGCGCCTGGTGGACGTGGAGCCGCTGGACGAGCAGGCCCACTGTCACCTCATGCGCTTGTATGAAGCGTGCGGCCAGCACGAGCAGGCCCTCGCGCAGTACGAGGCCTGTGCCACGCTGCTCGCCTCCGAGCTTGGTGTGCACCCCCAGCAGGAGACGCAGGAGCTGGCCGCCCTGCTGCGCTCCGGCCTCGGCCCGCCCAGGCCCCCAGGCCCCTCGCGCGCCTCGCCGCTGCCCGCCCCGCTGGCCTCCTTCGTCGGCCGAGAGGCCGAGCTGGCCGCCCTCGCCCAGCGCCTGGAGGACCCGCACTGCCGCCTGCTCACCCTCACGGGCCCCGGCGGGGTGGGCAAGTCCGTCCTCGCCCTGGAGGCCGCTCGCCGTCAGGCGCCTCGCTTCAAGGACGGCGCCTGGCTGGTGCCGCTTTCGGGCGTCACCTCGGCCGAGCTGCTGGGGCCGGCCATCGCCGAGGCGCTCGGGCTTCAGGCCGCCAGTGGCGGAGACACCCTCGGCCAGCTCCTCGAGCACCTGCGCGAGCGCCACCTGCTGCTGGTACTCGACGGCATGGAGCACCTGCTCGGGGCGGCGCCGCTGCTGGTGGAGCTGGCCGAGCGCGCCCCCGGACTCGAGCTGCTCGTCACCTCGCAGGAGCGGCTGGGGGTGCGGGGCGAGTGGGAGCTGGTGCTCGAGGGCCTGCCGTGCGTGGAGGGCGCCGCGCCCGGTGAGCCCGGCCGGGCCGCGCTGGAGCTCTTCGTCCGGATCGCCACCCGGGTGAATGCCGGCTTCCGTCTGGAGCCCGCGCAGGAGCCCACCGTGGTGCGCCTGTGCCGGCGGCTGGAGGGGCTGCCCCTGGCGCTCGAGCTGGCGGCCGCCTGGGTGCGCCACCTGGGGGTGGAGGAGATCGCCGCGGAGGTGGAGCGGGACCTGGACTTCCTGGCCGGCGCGCGCGCGGGCCCCGAGCGCCACCGCAGCCTGCGCGCCGTCTTCCTCCACGCCTGGGAGCGGCTCTCCCCCCAGGAGCAGGGGGTGTTGGGGCGGCTGAGCGTCTTCCGCGGTGGGGCCTCGCGGGCGGCGGCGCTGGAGGTGGCGCAGGCCTCGCTGCCGCTGCTCTCCTCGCTGGCGGCGCGCTTCCTCGTGCGGCGCACGCCCACGCGGCGCTACGTGCTGCACGAGTTGCTGCGCCGCTATGCCGGAGAGGCCCTGCGGGCGGCCCCCGAGGAGGAGCGGCGCGCCCAGGAGCGGCACGCCGAGCACTACAGCGCGCTGCTGGAGCGGCTGGGTGGGGAGCTGCACGGCAGGGGGCGGGGCGAGGCGCTCGCGGCGCTGGCGGTGGAGCTGGAGAACGCGCGCGCGGCGCTGGCCTGGGCGGCCCAGGCGGGCCGGCTGGAGCTGGTGGACCGGGCGCTGGAGGGCCTGTGCACCGCGGAGGAGCAGTTGGGCCACTTTCAACAGGCCGAGGCGTTGCTGGCGGAGCTGGCCGGGAGGGTGCGGCCCGAGGGCGGCGGCCCCGAGGAGCGCTTCCTCCGGGGGCGGCTGCTCGTGTGGCGGGGGCGCTTCGCCCTGGAGTCGGCGGGGCACGCCCGGGCGGCGGCCCTCTTGGAGGAGGGCCTGCGCCTGGTGCGCGAGCGGGGCGCGAGTCCGGCGCTGGGGGCGGCGCTCGTCACCGCGGGACGGCTGGCGCTGGCGCAGGGGCTGCTGGGCACCGCGCGCTGGAGCCTGCGCACCAGCCTGGCCCTGGCGCGGGCACGGGGGGAGGCACGCGGGGCGGCGGTGGCCCGCCGCCACCTGGCGGAGGTGCTCTTCCTCTCCGGGGAGCCTCGCCAGGCCCGCCACCTGCTCTCGCGCGGCCTGGTGGCCTTCCGCCGCCTGGGCGAGGAGCGGGAGCTGGCCGCCTGCCTGGGGCGGCTGGGGGGGGTGCTCGCCTTCGAGGGCCGGTGGGAGGACGCCGAGGGGGCCCTGCGCGAGGGGTTGGCGGTGTTGGAGCAGCCAGGCGGAGGCAGCGTGCCCCCACGGGCCGAGCTGGGCCGGGTGCTCACCGCGCAGGGGCGGCTGGAGGAGGCGGCGGCGTGCTTCGAGTCCTGTCTGCGGGCGGGGCGGGAGACGGGGCACCCGGGCACGCTGGTGGCGGCGCTGTGCGGCCAGGGCACGGTGTCCCTGCTGCGCGGCGAGGCCGAGCGGGCCCGGGGCTGTTTCGCCGAGGCGTGGGCGGTATGCGAGCGGCTCAATGAGCGGCGGGGGCTGGCCGAGGCCCGGCTGGGACTGGGGCGGGTGGCCCTGGCGCGCGGCGAGCCGGCGGCGGCTCGGGCGCACCTGGACGGGGCGCTGCGCACCGCCATGGAGGTGGGCGCGGTACCGCTGGTGTTGGAGGTGCTGGTGGCCCTGGCGGAGCTGTCCCCGCGGCCCGAGCCGCTGCCCCAGCTCGAGCAGGCCCTGCGCTCCATTCACTCCCACCCCCTGGCCAGCGCGGTCACCCGGCAGCGCGTCCTGCAACGGCTCGGGGCGGACCGCGCGCCTGGCCCGCCCGGCGGGTCCCCCGAGTTGCCCATGCTCGTCTCGCAGGTGCTGGGGGCGTTGGCGGGATGATGCGATGCGCCGAGCCACGGTGGCTTGCGTGTACCGGATGAGGACGTTAAGTCACGAGTTGCTCACGGCCCTCGTGAGGGGCGCCCCTGGAGAGCAATCTTGGCTTTCGACGACTTCGATGCGCTGCTACGGCAGGATGTAGCACGCGAGACGCCGGCCGCCTCCGAGTTGCCCCGCGTCGTCATCATCGACGATGATCCGGGCATCCGCCGCTCGCTGGCGCTGCTGCTCTCCGGCAGCTACCAGGTGCGGCTGTTCGCCTCGGCCCTGGAGGGCGTGGCCGCGGTGGATGACGAGGTGTGCGCCGTCATCCTCGACATCAAGATGAAGGGGCATGACGGCTTCTGGGCCTGCAATGAGATACGCAAGAGCCAGCCGGACATGCCCGTCATCTTCTACTCCGCCTACCAGGACGTGAAGGACCCGTACGAGGTCATCAACGAGCACCGCCCGTTCGGCTACCTCTCCAAGGACAGCGGCGTGCGGCGGCTGTTGGACACGCTGGAGACGGCGGTACGGCTGCGCACGCTGGCCATCGAGAACCGCAAGCAGCTCGAGGCCCTCAAGAGCCAGCTCCCCCCGCGGCGCGGCTGAGCCAGGCCGGGACATCGCGGGGAGCGCCATGGCCCACCCTGGTTCAGTGGCTCAAACGAGGGCCCATGGCCCGCCCGTGAGGGTCGTCCGGAGGGTCCCCGGCCGCTTCCCTCGGCGTCCACGGCAGCTCCAGGGTGAACGTCGCGCCCTGGCCGGGCCCCTCGCTCTGGGCCCGCAGGCTGCCTCCCATCGACTGGGCCAGCAGCGCGCAGCTGTGCAGCCCGAAGCCGTGGCCGTCCTTCCTGGCGGTGAAGCCATACTGGAAGATGCGCAGCATGTTCTCCGCGGGGATGCCGATGCCGTTGTCACTCACCCGCACCTGGAGGCTCTGGCCCAGGTCCCGGATGCGCACCTCCAGGCGCCGCTGGGGCGGGGTGGCGGCCATCAGGGCATGCTGGGCGTTGCTGATGAGATTGACGAGGATCTGCAGCAGCTTGTGCCGGTCGGCGCGCAACACCGGCACCCGGCCGTAGTCGCGCACCACCTCGATGAAGAGCGACTGCCTCAACTGGATGCGCAGGGCGTCCTCGGCGGTGTCGCACACGTCGACGTCCTCGAGCAGCTGCATCGGCCGTGAGGCCAGCGACTGTTGCACGCTGATGATGCTGTGGATGTGGTCCAGATTCTTGCGGAGCTCCTCCAGCTCCCGCTGCTGACTCGCATGCTCCTCGGACAACACCTCGGCCACCGAGCCGAGGTAGGCCGGCAGCAGCTTGCCCTTGGGATCCTCGGAGAGGTAGCGGGAGAGCTCCTGCTGGTGGGCCCCCAGCAGCGCCAGGGCCTTGGAGAGAGGCTGGACGCGCGACTGGCGGAGCCGATCCTCCATGAATTGGGTGGAGACCTTGACGCTGCAGAGCACGTTGCCCACGTTGTGCAGGACGGTGGTGGCGATCTCCTCGCGCCCGGCCACGCGCGCGGCCTCCAGGAGTTGGTGGTGGGCCTCGCGCAGCTCCCGGGTCCGCTCGCGCACCCGCTCTTCGAGCTCGTCATGCGCCTGGCGCAGGGCCTCCACGTGCCGCTGCTGCTCGACCCAGGCGGCCTGGAGCTGCCGGCCCATCTTCGCGAAGGACGCGGTCAGCTCGCCCAGCTCGTCGCGGCGCTCATACGAGGGCAGTGGCATCTCCCAGTGGCCCAGGCTGAGGGCACCCGCCGCCGTGGCGAGCTGGTGGATGGGGCCGACGAGGCCGCGGGTGAAGTACAGCGCCACCAGCAGGGCCAGCAGCAGCGAGCCGGCGGTGGTGGCGACGATGACGAGCTCTATCTCCCGCTCACTGGCGAGGATGGCGGACAGGGGCCGCTCGCAGAGCACGGTCCACTGGATGGTGCCCTGGCCCGCGGGGCGCACGCGCGCGAACGCCTGGAGGTAGCCCGGCCGCCCGGCGGTGTCGAGCAGCGTCCCCACTGGCCGGCCGAGGATCTCCTCCGCGTCCTCCGGCCGCTCACTTCTCAGCGAGATGCCGGTGCCTGGCCCGCTGCCGTGGAGCTGCCGGGGCTCGGGGCCGGCGAGGTAGTCCCCCGAGGCATCGACCAGGTACACGCGGTCGGTGGGCTCATCCGGCAGGAGCGGCCGCAGGAGGGGCTCGAGCGGCGCGGAGACCACCAGCACGCCGGCGACGCTCCCATCGAGCGCGAAGAGCAGCAAGGCATAGCGGAGGGAGGGCCGGGCGGGCGACGGCGGGGCTCCGTCCGAGGGGGGAGCCAGCTCGAGGGGGCTCAGATAGACGGGCGCCAGCCGGCCGGAGATGCCGGTGAGACTCATGGCGCCGGAGAAGAGCGCCTCGTGCGCGCGCGAGCGCAGCGCCTCCTTCGGCGCGGTATGGACGCGCTTGCCCTCGGCGGTGACGACCACCTGCTCCTGTCCGGTGCGATCCAGCACGCTGACGCCGTCATAGAGCCCCCCCGAGCGGCGCAGCAGGGTGTGGAAGAGCTCGAGCACGTCCTGGGAGGGAGGGGCGGGGGCGGTGGCGAGCGCCTTGGCGTAGCGTTGCAGGGACGGTGCCTGGCCCAGCAGGAGCACGTCGCTGATGGAGCGCAACAGGAGGGCCTCGACGGCGGTGGCCTTGGCCTCGGTGGCCTGGAGCAGCCGCGGGTGGCTGGCCTCGAGGCGCGCGGTGGAGGAGCGCTGGACGTTGTAGACGGAGGTGATGATCGCCGGGATGAGCAACACCACGGTGACGCTCGCCACCATGCGCAGGAAGAGCGGCGAGCGCAGCAGCGCGCGGCGCCGGGGCGAGGACGGAGGGGGCCCTTCGGGTGGGGGCGAAGCAGCAGGGCCCTGAGTCATCTCAGTGTCCCGGGACGCGGAGGGCGAACAGCGCTTCCGCCCGCTGTTGGGCCTGGGCGGCCGCCTGCTCGGGGGTGAGCCGGCCCAGGAGCATGTCGTGGTAGGTGGTGCCGAGGATTTCCGCGAGCTGCGGCCACTGCGGTACGGCGGGACGCATCCAGTCCTGGAGCTGGCCGGCCTGGGAGAGCTGATCCACGACGGAGAACACCGGGTAGCGGCGAACGAGCTCGGGGTCGCACAGCAGGCTCTTGCGCGGCATGCCGCCGTTGCCATACCGGGCCAGCACCTTCAGCACCTGTCGCGAGGTGAGCCAGGAGAGCATCCGCCAGGCCAGCTCCCCGCGGGGGCCGATGTTGGCGGGGATGCCCAGGCTCCAGGTGCCGATGGGCGTCACCGGCTCCACCCCGGAGGCATGCGGCGCCGCCGCGTAGCCGATCTTCCCGGCCACGGCCGAGGCGGGTGACTCCTCGACGAGGAAGGCACGGGCCCCCCACTCGTAGGTCATCGCCACCCCGCCCTGCGCGATGCGCCGTGGGCGCTGGTCCCATGCGGTGTTGACGACATCGGGCGGTGACACCTTCAACAGCTCGAGTGCGAAGCGGGCCGCGGCCACTCCCTGGGGCGTGTCCAGCGTGGGCCGGCCCGACCTGTCCAGCAGCGGCTGGCCGAAGGCGGCATAGAAGTGGGCCATCTGCTGGCCGAAGGCCTGGCCTCTCTGTCCGTTCCAGACGATGCCGTACTGCCCGGCCTCCGGCTTGTGGTAGTGCCGCGCCACCTGGAGGAGCTCCTCGGTGGTACGGGGCGGCCGCAGCCCGTCCGCCGCGAGCCGGTCCTTGCGGTACCACAGCAGCTCCGGGTGCGGCTGGATGGGCAGGCCAAGCTGGTGCCCGTGGTAGCGGCTCTGGGCATACGCGATGTCCAGGAAGTCCTCCGGCTCCACCAGTGTGCGCGAGCCGGCGATCAGCTCCTCCAGCGGCAGGAGCACGCCCAGCTCGCCGTACTCGCCCGCCCACACCACGTCGAAGCTGACCAGGTCGTACGCGCTCACCTTGTCCTGGGCGTTACGAAGGGTCAGCCGCCGCACGTCGTCGTAGCCGACCACCTCGAGCTCGAGCTTGCCCCCGGCGAGCTGCTCCAGCTCGGTGGAGGCCTCCTCCAGCGCCGACGCGAAGGGATCTCCGACGATCAGCAGCCGGACGGTCTCTCCACGCAGCACCGAATCGCCGGAGCCAGCGGGCACACCCGAGGCCTCCGGTGTGGAACGGGAGGAGAGAACAATCCCCGTGAGCACCAGAACGGCCACGATTCCCGTGGTCAGCAACATGAGCAGACGGCGAGGAGCGCGCGCGTGGGGGTGCATACCATTCGTGAGACGAGGGGGAACTGACTCTCACGGACCCTCATCACACCAGCGTCACAGGAACCGTCACAGACACCCAAACGCCACACGAAACGTCACACCGCCATGCCGACGCGGCTGAAATATCGCCCGCCGATGTCGCTGTAACGCTTTGTGTGACGCGCCCTGCGTAGAACAAGAAAAGCCTGATTCCCAGGCCAGCTCACGTTCCCTCCGCATGGAGAAGACCTGTATGTCACACCCCCACTCCCGTTCTACCCTGGCCCTGTTGGCGGCTTGCGCCCTGCTGATGTCCGCCTGTGGAGCCGAATCGCAGCAGGAAGGCCCCAGCGAGCCGCTCGGCGAGAGCCAGAAGGGCCTTGTGGATGGCCAGCAGGTGAAGATCCGGTGCGATTCTGGCAACTGCGCGAATGGTCAAGAGCGCTGCATGTATGTGGAGCCTACCACCCTGGCCAACGGCAACCCCGCGGTTTTCGTCGGGGCGTGCTTCATGACGGTGGGCAGAGACGCTCGGTACCACTGGACGACCTTTTACAATAGCGCGACCAATGCCTGGCGACTCCAGAACCATGCCACGTTTGGCTGCTTGCACGTAGATTACAGCACCCGTCGCCTTGTCACGGTTGCATGCAATAGCGCTCTGTTGGAGCAAAACTGGCAGTCCGTGCCAAGCCCCACGGCGGGTGTCACCTATCTCAAGAGCCTCGCCAATGTCAGTAGCTGCGCGCACCCGTACTTCAACAACATCGCGATCGGGACTCCCATGCATGACTGGCAGTGCGGCGCGGATCTTGTCCAGGACTGGAACATCGAGCCGCTCTTCTAGACAGCTCGGTGCGCTCGATGGACTCCACCCACCGGCGGGCATCCAACCCGCCCCGGGCGAAGTCCGACATCAGCTCGAACACCACATCCGAGAAACCTCTCACGTCCCATCCCCGGCCGCGCGTCCACCCATGACTCGTTGTCCGACACGTTGAGGCAGCCGGTGGCCGCGTACTGCGCCAGCGCGTGCCGGGGCGTGAAGGCATAGGCGGGGCGTGCCAGCCCGTCCGACAGCGGGGGCCGGAGCGGCCCCCCGGCGGGTCTATCCCCTGGAATAAGAAACGGGCCCACGGGATAGGCTTGGCCGGGAGAGGAGAAAGGGGCCGCTACTGGAGGGCGTCCTTGGGCACCAGGAGCACGACCTCCTTCGCGTCGCCGTAGATGATGGGGGCCATCGACTCGAAGTTGTGCGTCACCCGGCCGTTGTCCCGCACGATGCCCATGTCGTTGCCGTTGGAGCCACCGTCGTAGTCCCAGCCATGCCGCGTCTGGAAGATGAGGGCGCCGCTCGGAATCTGTCCCGCCTGCGCCATCCGCTCGTACGCGTCGGCGGAGATGACATGGGCGGTGACGTCGCCGAACGCCGGGCTGGAGATTCTGCGCGGCTCCGAGCCGGGCAGCGGGACCGACGTCCAGCCGCCCTCCCGCATCATCCGGACCATCGCGCCGCGCGGGTTGTTGGGGTCATCCGAGGTGCCGCCCGGGAAGTTCGGCACCCCGAGCTTGTCCATGTTCCCGATCGTCGTCGCCACGCACATGCCGTAGGGGCCGTTGTCCAGAGCGCCCGTCGCCAGCTTCTGGAGGAGCGGGTGGTTGGCGTTGACGGAGCCCTGTCCCGCTCCCACCTGGCCGGAGGCCGCCGCCTTCTCGAGCGTCTCCAGGGTCGTCCCGCCCACCTGTCCTTCCATGCCCGGCGGCACCTGGAGGCGGGACTTCTGGAAGGCCGCCACGGCGTCCGCCGTCCCCTTGCCGAACTTGCCGTCCGCCTCGATGCCGAGCAGCTTCTGGAGGTCCTTCACGCTGTCACCCTGCATGCCCTGCTTGAGCACGGCCTTGCCGTTGGACACGTCGGCCAGCGACGGCGCCGGGGTCCACGGGGTGGACGGCGCCTGGGTGGCCATGTCGAGCGCCGCCTTCGTCCTCGGCCCCACCACGCCGTCCGCGTCGAGGCCCTGGGCCTTCTGGAAGGCCTTCACCGCCGCCTCGGTCCTCGGACCGAAGGCGCCGTCGGTGCCGCCCGGCTCGAAGCCCGCCTGCTGGAGCTGCTTCTGCAACGACTCCACCGCGGGGCCCGTGGCACCGTTCTTCAGCGGCGTGCCGGAGGCCGGGGGCGAGCCCGCCGGCGCCGGCGAGGTGGGGCCGGTGGTGCCGCCCTTGCCCTCGCCCTGGAGCACCGACACGATGGCGTCCATGCGCCGCGTCTGGTCCCGGCGCAGCTCCACCGGATCATTGCCGAAACCGGGCGCGTCCAGCCGGCCGGAGGACGGGTCCACGTAGGACTGCACGCGGATGTCGATGATGTTCTCCGGCGTCACACCCTTGCGCGCCAGCGCGGGCAGCTGATCCAGGAAGCCACCGCGGAGGTTGGCGGCGGCCTCGGACTGGGTGAAGGTGTCGAAGTAGGCGGCGGCCAGCAGCGGATGGTTGGGGTCCAGGCCCGCGTTGCGCGCGGCGGCCTCGTAGGTGGGCTGCTGGGCGCGGAACTTGGCCAGCTGGGCCTGATCCGCCTGCTCCGGAGTGGCGGCTCCGTGCTGGTAGGAGAAGGTTCCCTTGTTCAGCCTGCCGTTCCCCGGGTCCGTGTGGCCGTCGTAGGCGCCGGTGGTGTTGCCGTTGACGTCGAGGTTGCCCTCGGCATGACCGATGGCCCGGGAGAGGAGGGAGCGGGGGCTGGCGAGCTCCTGGTCCAGGTCAACGGTGGCCCCAGCACCGGAGGTGGGGCGGCTGACGGCGGCCTTCTCCAGCGTCTGCAGGGTGGTGGCACCCACCTGCCCCTCCAGGCCGGGCGGCACCTTGAGGCCCGCGGACTTCTGGAAGGACTCCACGGCCGCGCGCGTCCCCTCGCCGAACTTCCCGTCCTGCTGCGCCGCGGGCAGGCCGAGCATGCGCTGCAGCTCCATCACACTGTCGCCCGCCATGCCCTGTCGCAGGGTGACGAGCCCGCCGCCCTTGCTCACGCTGTCCAGGGTGGGGGCCAACGTCCACTGCCGCTGCGCGGCGGCTGGCGTCTGGAGCGCCTCGGCGGGCGTGGGGATGAAGGCATCGGTGTTGTGCGCCTGCTGCACCGCGGAGGGAGCCGCTCCGGTGGAGGGGGGCGCCTCGGTGGTGGGGGGGAGAGGCGCCGTGGGGGCGGCAGGTGCCTTCGGTGGCAGGATGGGGGTGCGGATCGAGTCGTATGTCTTCATGGCGGGTGATGTCCTTTCTCGAATGACTTGTCGGAGGGTCATGTGAAGATTTGCGTTTCGCGGGACTGCCTTCTCGCAATTCCTCTCAGGCTCACGGACACCATCACACGCGCGTCACAGGAATCGTCAAAGACGGCCCCGTTCACCCAACCCCGCCGGAAAAAGCAGGCGGGTCCTTCCCCGGAGTGCGCCAGAACGTCTTCGGCCCGTGCCCGCTGCTCCAGGCCCCTGGACCCGAGACGCCTCTCGAGCGCCTCTCTGGCCCCATGCGCTCCTCTCTCACGGGGGCCATGGACCTGCACGAGCGTGTGCTGGCGGAGCCCGGCAAGCGCGAGGCCCTGGCGCGGGCCGAGCGGGAGGAACTCTTCACGCTGCCTTTCCTCTTCCGAAGGGAGAGGGGAAATGGCCGCGGGTGTCCGGGATCAGGTCTTGAATCTGGGCTCCAAAGTGGACTCGCCCACGAGCGTGTCGACCAGTGAGGCGCGCCGTGGCTCTGGCACTCCGGCGAAGGCCTCCTCCACCGGCGTGAAGCCGCGCAGGGCCTCCAGCAGGGGCGCCAGCCACGCCTCCACCGCGAGGCTCCTGCCCGTGCGCAGGTTTGCCACGTACCAGGCCTCTCCCGGTACTCCCTCGAGCGACGCCGGGAGCCGCACCACCGCGCAGTCCTGCTCCAGCCGGACGCGCGAGGGGCGGGGAGGCTCCGGTGGTGGCGCGCCTCCGGGCATCTCGGGGGCCTCCACCTGGGGAGGCGGCGCGGGCACGGGCTCCCTCGATGGCGGAATGTGGAGATAGGCACCCGCGACTCGCCCCGGACTCGAGAGCCTGTGCCGATGGAGCCGGCCGTCCAGGGACTCGAGCACCTCGGGGAGCCGTGCGGGTGGCACCGTGCCCGGTGCCTCGAAGCGCCGGGTCCGCGCGAGATCGTGGTCCGCGGGAGGATCTCCCCAGTCGAGGTACCAGCCCCTGTAGTCCCTTGGCGTGCGTCCCGCCCCCGCCTGGAACGGATGGACGCCCGCTACCCAATCGAAGAGCGGCTCCGCCTCGAGCCTTCGAAGCGTTTCCTCCAACACCGCCTCATCCACGCGAGGTGCTCCCACCCACCACTCCGCGACGACTCGCACGCCCGCCTCACGCAGACGCTGGAGATGGGCGTCCAGGGCGCCCCGGGGTCCCAGGGAGTGCCCCCATCCATCCAGGTCCCTCACGTGCCCCTCGCCGAGGGTGCAGAAGCCCACGATCGCCACGCGGCAACCGCTCTCCACGAGCGCCTCGGGAGCGTAGAGCGACATGAACCCGACGTGGCCCGCCCAGGGTGCTCCTCCCGTGAACGCCCGGACGTCCGCCGCGAAGGCCTCCCCGAGGATCTGCCCCGGGCGGCGTCCGGGTGCGCCGCGCGGGTAGGGGCCTTCACGCTCCAGCGACATGAAGTCCATCTGAGGCCCCTCTGAGGGCGGCGGCGGAGCGTGCACCTCCAGTCCCATCCAGGCGGGGAGCCAGACGAGGGACTCCGGTCCGGGCTCGGCCTCCAGTGGCACCACCCGCCAGCGCAGGGGTGAGACGTCCTCGGGGAACGAGGCCCGGTGGAACGCGGACATCCGGCTCAGCACCTTGCGGTGCGCCGTCGCGAAGGGGCCGGCGAGCTCCAGGGCCACCGTCGCCGGACACACCCGTGCCAGCCACACTGCCGCTGGAAGCTGCGAGGCGCCTTCCAGCCACAGCCGCACCCGCTCCGCCTGGACGATGCGCTCGGAGGCGAGGGCCAGCTCTTCCGTATAGGGCGCGGGACGTCCCGCGACGCGCAGCACGTCCGCGCTCCGCTCCGTGGTGCCGCCCTCGAGCTCCAGTCCGTCGAGCTCGAGCCGGACTCCAGAGGGCGGACCCGACAGCGCCTTCAGCACCGCTCCCCATGCCCGCAGGCTCGCGTGTGCGTCCCCACTCCCGCGTTCCAGGAGGGCCTGCGCGGCCCGCAGCAGGAGCAGCTCCCGCATCGTCTGGGCCGTGGCGGGGCCGTCTTCCCGTGCTTCGGCCTCCCGTGCGAGGGCCTCGGGTGCGAGGACGCGGCGGAAGAAGTCGCGCGCCACGTCCACCACTTCCCAGCCCTCGGGCCCGTCCGGCGCGAGCGTCAGATCCCGGTGCGGAGGCAGGACGAGCAACTTCATGAGCGCCTCTCCAGCTCCCTGCTCCTCGGCACCATGCGCTCCTCTCTTTCTCTCAGGCCATGCGACGATGCCATTTGGGTTGGACATGTCAGCCCCGAATGTTACTGGGAGTCCATGTCTACCGCGATTTCCACGATTTCTAGTTCTTTGGCACAGCTCGGGCAATTCAGTGCCCCGCTCGCGGAGGTGCTGCCTCGCCTGCGCACGGCCGGACGGGTGGGGCTCCACGCGAGTGGACTGATGACCGGCTGGGCCAGCGCGCTGCCCCTCGATGGCGTGGATCTCTCCTTCTTCAAGAAGAGCTTCACGGGGGCCATGGACCTGCACGAGCGTGTGCTGGCGGAGCCCGGCAAGCGCGAGGCCCTGGCGCGGGCCGAGCGGGAGGATCTCTTCACGCTGCCTTTGTTCCTCGGGGCCATCCTCTCGGACATCGGGCGCGTGCGTTACAAGCAGCGCAACGGGCTGCAGGCCCTGCCGGTGGAGCCGGAGGACTCGTTCCCCTACCCGGACTACTACCTCACCGACTTCCACAACCAGGCCAACGGGGGCCTGTCGCTGCGCGCGGCGCTGACGTACGAGTGGCAGATCCGCTTCCTCTTCATGGGCGCCAACCGGCTCATGCGCCAGGGCGTCATCGACGAGATTCCCGAGGGCAGCCACCTGGACATCCTCGACGTGGCGTGTGGCCCGGCGACGTGGATGGGCCAGGCGTGGCTGCAGAACCGGCGGCACCGGTACACGGGGATCGATCTCTCTCCGGCCTACCTGGAGGCGGCCCGGCTGTTGCGCCGCAAGGCCACGCTCCTGCAGATGAACGCCGAGCAGCTGCTGCCGGAGTGGACGGAGCGCTTCGATCTGCTCACCTGCATCTGGCTGTTCCACGAGCTGCCGCTGCCGGCCATCGAGCGCGTCACGGCGGAGATGGCGCGGGTGCTCGAGCCGGGGGGGACGCTGCTCTTCATGGATGCCATCCAGCAGGCGGAGGAGACCCCCGGGGAGCTGGGCCCCTTCGAGCACTTCGAGGCGTATTTCAACGAGCCCTACTTCCAGGACTACACGCGGTTGGAGCTGCCGGAGCTCTTCGCGCGCCACGGGCTGCGGGTGGTGAAGACGGAGCGCTGGTACATGTCGAAGCTGCTGGTGCTGCGCAAGGAGGGGTAGGGCGAGCGCGCGGGGTGGTTCTCCGCTAGGGTTCGAGAGGTGAAGAGGCTCTCGTACCGGAAGGTGGGGCTGCTCGGCGCGCTGTACTTCGCGCAGGGCATGCCCTACGGCTTTCAGGCCAAGGCGCTGCCCATCTACCTGCGCGCGGGCGGCGTGGATGTGCTGACCATCACCTTCCTCGAGGTGCTGGCGCTCCCGTGGATGCTCAAGGCGTTGTGGGCGCCCCTGGTGGACCGTTACGGCTCGGAGCGCATCGGCCGGCGCAAGTCGTGGATAGTGCCCATGCAGCTGGGCCTGGTGCTCACCTGCGCGGCGGCGGCCTTCGTGCCCCTCGAGGGCCGGCTGCCGTTGCTGCTCGGGCTCGTCTTCCTGATGAACCTCTTCGCGGCCACGCAGGACATCGCGGTGGACGGCTTCGCGGTGGATCTGCTGGAGCCCCATGAGCTGGGGGGCGGCAACTCGGCCCAGGTGATGGGTTACAAGCTGGGAATGCTTACCGCGGGGGGGCTGCTCGTCTGGATGATCGACGTCATCCACTGGCGGGGCCTCTTCCTGGCGATGGCGGCGCTGTCGCTGCTGGTGCTCGGGGTGGTGCTCGGGACGCGGGAGCCCCGGCGCACGGTGGAACCCGGAGCGAAGGATGAGCGGCTGTCCTGGTCCGAGCTGCGGGACAAGCTTCGCGCCGTGTTGCTGCTGCCCGGCACGGGGTGGATGTTGCTCTTCATCGGCACCTACAAGCTGGGCGAGACGATGGTGGACGTGCTCTTCAAGCTCTTCCTCGTCGATGCGGGCTTCAAGGCCTCGCAGATCGGCCAGTGGGTGGGGACGTGGGGCACGGTGGCGTCGTTGCTCGGCTCGGCCGCGGGAGGGCTGCTCGCCACGCGGATGCCGGTGCTGGGGGCGCTCGCACTCGCCTCGTGCCTGCGCGTGTTCCCGCTCGGGTGGGAGTGGTGGCTGGCGCTCCAGGGTCCCACCGAGACGGGCGTCATCGCCGCCACCGTGGCGGAGCACTTCTTCGGGGGGGTGCTCACCACCACGATGTTCGCGTTCATGATGTCGCGGGTGGACCGGCGCATCGGGGCCACGCACTACACGCTGCTGGCGAGCGTGGAGGTGATTGGCAAGGGCCCGAGCGGGCCCCTCGCCGGCCTCCTGTACTCCAAGCTGCACTGGAGCTACGCGCAGGTGTTCCTGCTCGGCACGGTGCTCTCGGTGGCCTTCGTGGGGCTCCTGGTGCCCTTGAAGCGCAGGGCGCCGGCGCCCTCGTCCGCCTCTCCCTCCGTGTAGGAGCCGTGGCCCCTGGGGAAGCCCGCCCCTCGGCCAAGGGACGAGGCGAAGGAGGGGGAGCGCGCACCCGGGAACAACCTCGGGTGCAACCACCGGCCGCTCGCGCGTATATAGGGGGCCGCGAGGTGACAGGAGCGACATGGACGCGAAGAAGAAGGTGGGAATCATTGCGGCGGTACTCGGACTGGCCGTGGCGGTCGTTCCCTGGCTCCTCCCGACGGGCCCGAGCTCGGGGTTGGACGCAGCGCGCTTCCTCGAGTCCGGCAGCTTCGTGCTCGGCGCGGCGGCGGTGTTCGCCGGGGGCCTGCTCACCGCGATGACGCCCTGCGTCTACCCGCTCATCCCCATCACCGTGTCCGTCTTCGGGGCGCGCAAGGCCGAGGGCCGGGGCAAGGCGCTCGTGCTGACCAGCGCCTACATCATCGGCATGGGCGTGGTGTTCAGCGGGCTGGGCGTGCTGGCGGCGAAGACGGGACAGGCCTTCGGCTCGATGCTGGGAAGTCCGGTGGTGGTGACGGGCCTGGCGCTGTTCCTCCTGCTGCTGGCCACCTCCATGTTCGGCGCCTTCGAGCTGGCGCTGCCCCAGGGGCTGCAGCAGCGGCTCAACTCGGTGGGCGGCTCGGGCCTCACGGGCGCCTTCCTCATGGGGAGCGTGTCCGGCTTCCTCGCGGCCCCGTGCACCGGGCCGGTGCTGACGGGCCTGCTGGCCTTCGTGGCCAAGTCGCAGAGCACGGTGCTGGGCGCGGTGCTGCTCTTCATCTACGCGCTGGGCATTGGCGTGCCCTTCTTCCTCATTGGCGTCTTCACCGTGCGCCTGCCCCGGGGCGGGGTGTGGATGGAGTGGGTGAAGAGCGTGCTGGGCATCGTGCTGGTGGCGCTCGCCATCTCGTACCTCCGGGACGGCTTCCCCGCGGTGGGCGGGGCGGTGAAGGGCGTGGCCGAGCAACTGGGCCGGACGCCGGGTGCGCTCATCGCCTCGGTGCTGGCGGTGGTGGGCGTGCTGCTGGGCGCCATCCACCTGTCCTTCAAGGAGGGCGCGCGGGACTTCACGCTCAAGGGCTTCGGCGTGGCGCTGGTGGTGGTGGCGCTGGTGCTGCGTGGCGGCGCCATGGACGCGAAGTCGGCGGGGGCGCTCTGGGTGTCGCTCGGGGTGATGGAGGCGCCCAAGGCGCCCACCTTCGAGTGGCACGCGGTGCTGCCGGCCAAGGGCAACAGCTTCTCGCCCGAGTCCCTCGAGCAGGTGCTGACCCGCGCGAAGAGCGAGGGCCGGCCGGTGATGATCGACTTCTTCGCGGAGTGGTGCGCGGCCTGCAAGGAGCTGGACCGGGAGACGTACCCGGCCGTCGAGGTCATCAGCGAGTCGGGGCGCTTCATCAACGTGAAGGTGGACGCGACGAACAGCGATGACGCGCTGGACGCGCTGATGGAGCGCTTCGGGGTGGAGGGCCTGCCCACGGTGGCCTTCATCTCGTCCAACGGGGAGATGCTGCGCGCCCCGAGGGTGACGGGCTTCCTCGAGCCGCGCTCCTTCGTCGTGGAGATGAAGAAGGTCGATTAATCCCCTTCAGGGAAGTGACCCACTGTCCCCTCTCCCTTCGGGAGAGGGTCAGGGTGAGGGTGCCCGGGCCCGTTCTTCAACCCGTGGCCCGCAGTGGGGGCAGGGGGTTCAACCCGGGTTCACCCGATACCCTAACCCCGTCCCTCTCCCGGGGGGCGAGGGGAAATGGCCGCGGGCTTACGCGTCGCGGTGGACGGTGTCGGGCGAGAAGGCCGGCAGGCAGATGGCGATGTACTCGGCGCCATCGGCCTCGGGGGTGCTGTAGCGGACCCACTCGCCGGGCTCGGTGATGACGGCCTGGCCCGCGCGCACGTCCAGCTGGCCGCCCTGGTGCTCCACGCGCAGCACGCCCTTGATGACGACGGTGATCTCGCGGAACTCGGGCGTCTGGCCGGGCTCCAGCCACCCGCCGGGGCTGCGCATGTGGGCGACGCTCAGCTCGGCCTGCTTCGTGTTCACCCGCCCCACGTACTCGTCGATCAGCTTGGGCTTGTTGCCCGCGGCGGTGACGCGCGTGGGAGCGGGAATGAGGGTCGGCATGTCTCTCTCCGGGGTAGGGGGACGGTGCGCTGGAAAGCTACCAGCGCCCGGCCCTCCCCGGGGGACAAGTCCCGGTGCTCCTACCGGAACGAGTCGCCGGCCACCGCCGCGCTGCCGCCCCGCAGGTACTCCAGCGCCTTGTCCAGCACCTCGTCCCTGCCGGCCTGGATGCCCAGGAGCGTCGGCCGCACGAAGACCTGGGGCCGCAGGCCCACCCGCTGCAACTGGCGGCCGTCCACGTGCCGCACGTCGTGGCCGGTGAAGATCATCGAAATGCCACCGGGCAGCACCAGGTCCGTGATGTCGCCGTTGGCGCCCGCGCTGGGGCTGCCGATGAACGTGGTGCCGTTGGCGGCCTCGAAGAACAGGCCCGTGTGCTCGGACTGGCTGATGGCGCGCTCGTCGATGAGCATCACCGTCTTGCCGCGGTACAGGGGCACGTCCGCCTTGGGCAGCTCCTGGATGAACTTGTACCGGCCGGTCGTCTCGGCCGCCGACACGACGTTGCGCTCGAACACCGCCGCCTGCCGCGCCTTGCGCGTGTTGAGGTACGGCGCGATGGCCCAGGCCGTCCCGTTCGGGTAGCCGCGCATGTCGAAGACGATGGCCTTGGTGCCCTTGAGCTTCTCGAACATGGCCGCCACCTCGGACGTCTGCAGGCGCGTCAGGTCCACGTAGCCGGTGTTGTCCGCCAGCACGCGGTACGCCTCGCCCTGCTTGGGCTTCTGCAGCGACTGGATGCTCCGGGTGAAGCGCACCTGCTTCGTCTGCCCGCCGTCGCGCACGCCCAGCGTCGCCTGGGAGCCCTCGGGCCCCGCCAGCGCCTTGGCCAGCAGCCGGTGCCGCAGGTGCACCGGGTGCGAGGCCGTCACATACGGCTCCAGCGCCTTCATCCGCTCGGCCAGCGGCTTGCCGTCGATCGTCTCGATGACCATGCCCCGCGCGAGCCCCGGCGCGGCCTCCGCGTTCCACACGCTCATCACCACCGCCGCGCCGTCGAGCTCCATCGCCTCGAAGGGCGCACTCACGCCAGTGATGCCCCGCTTCTCCAGCTCGGGGTGGCCGCGCAGGTTGGTGTGCCCGTCCTGCACGAGCGTGCTCATCTCCGCCACCGCGAGCGCGTACTCCGACGCGTCCTTGGCCTTCTCGAACTTCGGCAGGAACGTGGTCAGCGCGCCGTCCCAGTCGCGGCTGAGCAGGTGCTTGTACGGGTAGAAGAAGTGGATGACGTTCCACAGCCGGAAGAGCGCGAGCAGCCGGTACTCGCGGCTCGGGTAGAGCATCTCCTCGTACTTGCGGTCCGCCTGCCAGCGGGCGGGGGGCAGCTCGGCCTCGCGCGCCGCCTTGCCCTTCTTCGCCGGCTTCTTCGCCAGGTCGAGCGCCTTCTGGAGCGTCTCGTCCTTGTCCGAGCGCGCGCGCTTGGGCAGCACGGCGTCCGCGCGCATGGGAATGCCCAGCTCGCTCAGCCGCACCGAGGCCGTCAGCCCCGCGCCGAGCTCCACCTGCGTCTGGTCCACCACCGCGCCATCGTCCAGCCGCCCCTCGGTGACGAGCTGCGCCAGCCCCTGGGCCTTCATCGTCAGGGCGCGCGCATCCAGGTACGACTTGTCATCCAGCAGGAAGATGACCGGGCGCGCCTTGTCCGCCTTGGGGGCGAGCTCCTCGCCCGCCGTGGTGAGGAACGAGGTGGTGTAGCCGCCGCTCGTCCCACCGAGCGTCTGGGCGCGGTAGCCCGAGTGGAACACCGTGCGCTCGCCGGGGACCTGCAGCTCCTCGCTGATCAGGAACGGCAGGAGCCGGCCGAGCGCCGTGGACATGGACCAGACGGCGTTGGGCTCCAGCCCCCGCGCGCGCAGATCCACGATGACGGCCTTGGCCTTGGAGATGTCCGGGCGCAGCTCCTCGGGCCGGGTGCGCAGGGTGGCCATGACGGCGGAGTCCCTGACGGCGCGCAGATCCAGCACGAGCACGTCCTTGGCCTCCCAGGTGCGCAGCTCGCGGACCGGGACCGAGGGCCCCTTCTGCGTCCCCTCCTGCTGCTCGTCCGGGCGCAGGATGCGCGTGGCGGGATCCTTCAGCTCGTCCAGCATGTCCTGCACGGCCGCGGCGTAGGCCGCGCGATCCTTGGCGGCCTCCACCCGGGGGATGGCGGCCACGAGCGCGGCATCCCAGTCGATGTTCTTGTAGGCCAGCGCGGGATGGCGGTAGCGCACCTGACCCCACAGCCGGGCCAGGCTCTCCAAACGCTCCTCCCGGGAGGGCAGGGCCTTGGGGGTGGGCTCCGCCGCCGACGCGGTCCATGCGGCGAGGCCGAGGGCCAGAGCGAGACTCGTGAGAAGGGTGCGCAGCATGTACCTTCCTGGAAGAAGAACGTCTTGGGTCCCAACGGTATCGCACCACCCGCGCTCCACCGAAGTGGGGAGTGTGGTCGCGGCGCCGGGGGACCCGCTGGGAGCGCCTGCTTGCCCGCACCCGGAGTGCGGGCCGGGGAGGGGGGTGTGAACCATTTCACACCGTTGGAGTGAGCCAACTCACAGCGCCAGCCGAGCGGCCATGAGAAGGTGCTTTCAGAAAACGGGGGGCGGTTCCGCAGAGCGAGGGGGCTTGCACTTCGGAGCTGAGAATACCCCAGGAGGCGCCTTGCAGTGCAAAGGGGGGAGGCGCCTCTGGATTCCCGCGAGGTCCGGGGGGGCACGCGGGACTCTACGTGGCCCGCTTCTTGATGCCGGGGGGCATCGGGAAGCGGGCCGCGGTTTTTTTTGGGGCTAGACTCACGGACGCCACGAGGGCTCGCACGGTTGCGGCCCGGGGAGGCATCCATGAGCCAGACCATGCGGCAAGAGGGAGCCGGTCCCACGGAGGGGCCGGACGCATCCATCTCCGGGAGCGCGGCGACGTTCGTGCACCCCCGCCCGCCGGACACCGGCTCGCCGGGTGAGTCCACCCTCGGCACCGCCACCACACTGCACGCGGGCGTGAACGTGGCCGCCCTCGAGGCCTCCGAGGCGGCCCCGGGCGCGACGCTGCCGGTGGTGGACCCGTCCCATTACGCCATCGCCGGAGAGCTGGCCCACGGTGGCATCGGCCGCATCCTGCGCGCGAGGGACCTGCGGCTGGACCGGCCCGTGGCCATCAAGGAGATGCTCGCGCCGGCCCGCGAGGCCGAGTCGCGCTTCGTGGCCGAGGCGCTCGTCACCGCGCGCCTGCAGCACCCCGCCATCGTGCCCGTGTACGAGGCGGGGCGCTGGCCGGGGGGAGAGCCCTTCTTCGCCATGAAGCTGGTGTCGGGCCGCTCGCTGGCGGACGTCATCGCCGAGCGCAAGACGCTCGAGGAGCGCCTGGCGCTGCTGCCGCACGTGCTCGCGGTGGCCGAGGCCATGGCGTACGCGCACTCCGAGCGCATCATCCACCGCGACCTCAAGCCGGCCAACGTGCTGGTGGGGGCCTTCGGCGAGACGGTCGTCATCGACTGGGGCCTGGCCAAGGATCTGTCGCGCGAGCACGGCCCCGGGTCCGAGGGGGCCAGCGGCACGGGCATGGGCACGGCCTCGGACTCCGAGGACGGGGGCATGACGCGGGTGGGCACGGTGATGGGGACGCCGGCGTACATGCCGCCGGAGCAGGCCGCGGGCCACCCGGTGGACGAGCGCGCCGACGTGTACGCGCTGGGCGCCATCCTCTACCACCTGCTGGCGGGGGTGCAGCCGTACGACGGGGGCTCTTCGGGACAGGTGTTGCAGCGGGTGGTGCAGGGCCCGCCGCCGCCGCTCTCCCAGCGCGAGCGGTGCATTCCGGTGGACCTGGTGGCCATCGTGACCAAGGCCATGGCGCGAGAGCCCGCCGGGCGCTACGCCTGCGCGCGCGAGCTGGCGGAGGATCTGCGGCGCTTCCAGACGGGACAGATCGTCGGGGCGTACGAGTACTCGCGGGTGGAGCTGCTGCGCCGATTCGTCCGGCGCTACCGGGCCGCCGTGTCGGTGATGGGCGTGGCGGCGGCGCTGCTGGCGCTGCTGGGCGCGGTGAGCGTCGGCCGCATCCTGGACGAGCGGGATCGGGCCGAGCGCAAGCAGGTGGAGGCCGAGTCGGCGCGCCGCGAGGCGGAAGAGGCGCGGCAACAGGCACTGGCGAAGGCCGACCAGCTCACGTTGGTGGAGGCCCGCCGCGCCGTGGAGTCGGATCCGCTCGCGGCCATCCGCCTGCTGCGCGGCCTGTCTCCCGGGTTCACCCGCTGGCCGGAGGTGCGCACGCTCGCGGCGGATGCCCGGGCCCAGGGCTTCGCCACCGTGCTGCGCGGCCACAGGGAGGTCATCAACGCGCTCCTCTTCTCGCCCGAGGGCCGGCGCCTCGTGAGCAGCAGCGATGACCACACCCTGCGCCTCTGGGACCTGGAGAAGGGCACCCACCAGGTGCTCTCCGGCCACACCGACGAGGCCTGGCGGCTCGCGCCCTTTCCCGATGCGCGCGGCTTCGTCTCCAGCAGCAAGGACGGAACGCTCCGCCAGTGGGACCTGGAGACGGGCGAGGGCCGGCTCTTCGCCACGCTCGCCGGCCCCGTGTCGGCGCTCGCCGCCTCCGCGGATGGCCGCTACCTCCTGGCCCACAGCCGCGTGGATGACCAGCTCTTCGTCTGGGACCGGAAGGGCGGTGCACCGCGCACGTTCGCCACGGGGCACGGAGGCGTCGAGGAGCTGATGGTCTCGCCAGACGGCGGATACGTCCTCTTCCGCACCACCCCCGGCAAGCGCGCGGTGCTCGGGGACCTGACGCGCGGCACCTTCCGGCCCCTGGAGGATGGCGGGTACCTGACGGCCATGGCGCTCTCCCCGCGCGGCGAGCTGGCCGCCGTGGTGGGGCGTGACGGCACCTTGCGCGTCTTCGACACGCGCACCGGCAACCCCCGGCCCCTGGGCGAGCACGCCGTCAAAGCCTCGGCGCTCACCTTCTCGCCCGACGGCGGCGGGCTGGTGTTCGCGAACCTGGAGGAAGAGGTGCGGTTCCTGGACCTGGCCACCGGGCGCAGCCGGATGCTCGGACGCCAGGAGGGGATGATCAACGGCCTCGGCTTCTCTCCGGATGGCCGCTACGTCACCGCCTATGGCAAGGGCCCCATCGCGCACCAGTGGAATGTCTCGACCGGCAAGGCCCGTGTCCTGCTCGCGTCTCCGGAGGCCATCTACACGCTCCGCTACGCTCCGGATGGCCGCCACCTCGCCGCGGGCAGCTCCGATGGCACCATCCGCCTGTTCGCCGTGGACATGGAGCTCCATCGCGTCCTCGCGACGGCTCCGGCGCCCCTCGTCGCGCTGAGCCGCTCCACGGATGGCACGCGGCTGGCCACCCTGGACAAGCAGGGGACGCTGCGTGTGTTGGACCCGGCGGCCGGGACGCTCGTGCGCGAGGAGCGCGGCTGTGCCCTCGTCCCACCGGTGTTCTCCCGGGATGGCCGGTGGCTCATGTCCGCCGGGAGCGGCCACCGGCTCCACCTGCGCAACGGCAGCACCGGGCGCCTGGAGCGCGACCTCCCGGGCCATGCCCGTCCCATCACCACGCTCGACGTCTCGGGAGATGGCCGATGGCTGGCCTCGGCGGACGAGGACGGCGAGGTGCGGCTGTGGGAGATCAGCTCCGGTGCGGTGCGTGTACTCGGCCGCCATGAGAAGAAGGTGTTCCGGGTCCTCTTCTCGCCGGACGCGACGCGGCTGGTCTCGGTGGGGCAGGACAAGGCGGTGTGGACGTGGGACGTGGCCTCGGGCAAGGGCCGGCGCCTGGGGCTCCACGACGACGAGGTCCGCGCCGTGGCCTTCTCCCCGGATGGGCGGCGCTTCGTCACCGGGAGCATGGACCACACCCTCCGCCTCTGGAATCCGGAGAGTGGCCTGGTGTGGCGCAAGGACTCGAGCGGGACGGGACTCGAGGAGGTCCTCTTCTCGCCGGACGGCAGGCTCGTGGTGGGCAGGAACCGGCATGATCCCCGCCTGCGGCTCTGGGACGCGGAGACTGGCGAGCCCCAGGAGCCTCCGCTCCGGGGCCATGTCTCCGATGTCCTCGATATCGCCTTCTCGCCGGACGGTACGCGGCTGGCCGCCACGGCCGCGGACGAGAGCGTGCGGCTGTGGGACCTGAAGACCCGGGCGCACCGGGCGCTCCAGGGGCACACCGGGGCGGTGACGGCGGTGGAGTTCCTCCCGGATGGCCAGTCGCTCGTCTCCATCGGCGACGACGGCGACGTGCGGCTCTGGCCGGACGACCTCCCCTGGGAGCCCCTGGCCCTGCTCGACTGGATGGCAGCGGTGAAGGGCTCCGAGCCGGAGCCGTAGTCACGGGTCATCAGAAGCCGGGAAAGGCCAGAAAAGCCCTGGAGCGCCTTGACTTCACGCTGCGCGCGCCAATCAAGTGACGCGCGGCGAAAGTGGTGGAAGGGGACCGCTCGCCCTCGAACCTCCCCGTCAGACGAGACACGAGATGAACCGCTCCATGCTGTCGTCATGCGCCGCACTGGTGCTGGCCTGGCTGGCACCGGCAGGGCAGGCCACCGCGGCCACCCAGCAGGCCCAGGCCAGCTCGGCCATCATGGTCCAGGGCTTTCACTGGAACTCGGCCAACGCCACCAGTCCCAACTGGTACAACGTGCTGCAGGGCAAGGCGGGCGATCTGGGAGCCATGGGCTTCACCCACGTGTGGCTCCCACCGCCCACCGACGCGAGCTCCACGCAGGGCTACCTGCCGCGCCAGCTCAACGTCCTCAACTCGCGCTATGGCAGCGAGACCGACCTGAAGAACGCCATCACCGCCTTCTCCAACGCCGGCGTGAAGTCGGTGGCGGACGTGGTCATCAACCACCGCGTGGGGACGACGGGCTGGTACGACTTCACCAACCCCGCCTGGGGCACGTACGCCGTCGCCGCCGGTGACGAGTGCAACTGCTCCACGGGTGCCGCGGACACGGGGGACAGCTACGGCGCCGCCCGCGACATCGATCACACCAACGCCGTCGTCCAGACGGACATCAAGAACTGGCTGAGCACCCGGCTCAAGGGCGTGGGCTTCAGCGGCATCCGCTACGACTATTCCAAGGGCTACGGCGCCAGCTACGCCAAGCTGTACCACGACGCCATGCAGCCGGACTTCTGCGTGGGGGAGATCTGGACCGACCTCAACTACGCCAACGTGGATGCGCACCGGCAGCTGCTGATGAACTGGGTGGACGGGACGCAGGGCACGTGCGGCGTGTTCGACTTCACCACCAAGGGCCTGCTCAACCAGGCGCTGGCCTACAACGAGTACGGGCGGCTCAAGGACGCCACGGGCAAGCCGGCGGGTGGCATCGGCTGGTGGGCGCAGAAGATGGTGACGTTCGTGGACAACCACGACACCGGCCCGAGCGAGTCCTGTGGCAACGGGCAGAACCACTGGCCGGTACCCTGTGACAAGGTGATGCAGGGCTATGCCTACGTGCTGACGCACCCGGGCATCCCCTCGGTGTACTACGCGCACATCTACGACTGGGGCCTGCGGGCGCCCATCAAGGCGCTGATGGACGTGCGCAAGGCGCAGGGCCTCACCTCGACGTCCACGGTGGCCATCCAGCGCGCCGAGAACGGCCTGTACGCGGCCATCATCAACGGCAACACGGCGATGAAGATCGGCGCCACGGACTGGAACCCGGGCACGGGCTGGACGCTGGCCGTCTCGGGGTCGGGCTACACGGTGTGGACGAAGGGCACCACGGGCGGAGGCTCGTGCACCACGGTGCCGGTGACCTTCAGCATCGCCAACGCCAACACCACCCTCGGGCAGGATCTCTACGTGGTGGGCAACCAGACGCAGCTGGGCAACTGGGCTCCGGCCAACGGCTTCAAGCTGACCATCCAGGGCACGGGCGCCAACGCCACCTGGAGCGGCACGGTGAACCTCAGCCCCGCCACCGCCATCCAGTACAAGTTCGTCAAGTACAACGCCTCGACGGGGGCGGCGGTGTGGGAGAGCAACGCGCCCACCACCAGCGGCAACCGCGAGGCCACCACGGCGGCCTGCGGCAGCTCCACCACGCTCAACGGCGGCAACTTCCGCTTCTGAGCCAGCCGTCCCTCCGGCCGCGCGCTTCACCAACTGGTCCGACTGTCGGACCAGTTGCTCGAGCTCGGGCCCGGAGGGTCTCCCCGCCGGGCGCCGCCTACTCTCCCCAGGAGATGCGGAAGGTGGCCTCGCCGCTGGCCGTGCTGGCGGCGAGCGTCACCGAGAGCCCCCGGGCACCCGCCCGCTCCAGGGCCTCGGTGAGCAGGCCCCGGAAGTAGGCGGTGCGCAGGGCGTAGTTGAACCACAGCTCGTAGGTGCTCGGCCCCACCTTGCGCAGGCGCGTCTCGGTGTAGTTGTTGGCGCTGCGGAAGTTGCGGCTCATGCGCTCGAGCGTGCGGTGCGGCCCGAGCAGCTTCGTCACCGAGAACACCGCCTTGCCCATCAGCGTCTCCTGGTAGGAGCGCATGAAGGCCCGGCCTAGCTCGAAGCCCGCCTCCTCCTGGGGCAGGTCCGGCCAGAGCCGTCCGGTGATGAAGTCGATGAGCGCGGTGTACGTCTCCACCGGGTACGCGGGCAGCAGCGGCTTGCTCGGGTCGACTCCCAGCGCCGCCAGCCCGGGGACATGCTCGGGCGCGAGCGGCTGTCCCAGCACCCGGAGATTGCTCTGCACCGTGTAATCGAAGATGAGCTTCTGCATCGCGCCGCCCACACTACCACTGGGAGTGTGCCCGTGACGCCTACTCGACACTCGGTCAACTGGCCGCACTGCCCGTGGCGCACTGCGGCGAAGCTCACTCGTCGTCGTCGAGGCGGCCGCGGGCGGCCAGCACCCGGTCGATCATCAGCTCGTGGAGCGCGTAGAGGGGGCGTGCCACCTCCTCCCCCTCGAGGACGGAGATGGCTCCGGCGATGGCCTCCACGGTGGACATGCCATAGGGGTGGGGTGAGCGACGCAGGCGCCGGGCATCCGGAGGGGGAGGGGGCAGGGCGAGTCCGGGCAGCCGGCGCAGCTCGGGGAGGCGCTGGTACATACGCCGGGCCTGCGTCCAGTTGCCATCCAGCACCACCAGCCGTTCGGGCGGGGGCGTGCCGGGCGGGGGCGGCTGGGCATCCGGGAAGAGCAGCCAGGTGCCCGGCGCGGTGAGCACCGAGACGTCGAAGGGCTGGCCCGGGGCCCCATAGGTGAGGATGTCGCACTGGGCCAGGGCGAGCCCCGCCAGCCGGGCCGTGTTGGTGGACTTGTGCGCTTCCTTGTTGTGGCGGATGACGAGGAAGCGGGTGCGCGTCCGCAGCCGGGGCACCTCGGCACAGAGGCAGAGGGCGGTGGGCAGGTAGCAACCGGGACAGCGGCCGGCGAGATCCGCCGGGGTACGAGACCTCATTTGCCCTGACGATAACGCTGCATCAACTCGCGCGCCTCGCGCAGCTTGGTCTCGACGAAGCGGTCCTCGGCGTCCATCTCCTCGTCCGTGTCCAGACCGAGGTGGAAGAGGGCCGAGAGGCTGGCCGGGTTGACGTCGAGCCACTCGGCGGTGCGGTCGAGCACCTTGCGGCGGAGGCCGGCGAAAGTCTCTGGGCTCTCGTCGGGCAGGCAGCGGCAGATGCGGGCCGAGTCACTGCCCACGTCCACGTAGAGCCCGAGCACCTCGGTGTCCAGCTCGGTGGCGATGGCGGAGGCGGCCTCGGTGACATGGGCGGCCAGGGCGTGCGCGGCGGAGCGCTCGGTCATGGAGCGCACCAGATAGACGCGCCAGCCGGCCTCTCCGAGCGTACCGGCGGCCTCGAGGGGGGCGAGCTCGGCGGGGGGAGCGGAGATGCGCGTGAGGACGCGGCGCACGGGTGCCTCGATGTGCTCGAGCTGGGCGCTCGAGGTCGGGCAGAAGAAGACGACGCGGTACTCGCGGCTATCGACAGAGGGTTCCATGAGGGTACTGCTCCCGCGGGCACGGACGGACGGGGCCAGCCAAAGAGGACCACTCCCCCGTACCCGAGCGCAAGCGGGGAATTGAGGGAGTGCGAGGGGACTGCTACACGGGAGGCATGTCCATCACGCTCTATATCAAGAACGGTTGAACGGGTTGTAAGTCAGCGCGGGAGTTTCTCGCGCAGAAAGAAGTGCAGGCGGAAGTGCGGGAGTTGGTGAAGAAGCCGCTGAGCGAGGCCGAGGTCCGGGCGCTGGCGGCGAGGATGGGCGGCGTGCGGGAGCTGATCGCCCCCAAGAGGAAGGGGGAGCTGGGGGCGCTGGGGGAGGAGGAGCTGGTGAAGCACCTGGCGGCGAACCCCAACCACGTGCGCAGGCCGCTGATCGACACGGGGAGCCAGTTGCTGGGGGGCTTCACCGCGGAAGTCCGGGCCGCGCTGGAGAAGCAACTGAAGAAGTAGGAGCAGCGCCCCACCCAGCAACCCCCCAAGACCCCCACCCAAGAACCACTCCCTCTCCCCTCGGGAGAGGGTCGGGGTGAGGGTGCCCGCCCCCGTCCTCCAGTCCGTGCCTCACTTCGAGTCCCCGGTCCCCATGGGTCACCCCGTACCCGTGGGGGCCGGAGCGGGCCGAGTAGAGGCACGGGACTCGCTGGCGACCCAGGCGCCGGAGACGAGGACGATCCCCCCGCCGAGAAGCCCCAGGGGCCCGAGGGCCTCGCCGAAGACGAGCACGCCGAGAAGCGCGGCGGTGAGCGGCTCCAGGTACGTCAGGGCGCCGGCGGTGGCGGTGGGGACGTGGCGGAGTCCGGAATAGAACAGGCTGTTGGCGACGATGCCGCACAGGACGGTGCCGGCGGCGACGTAGAGGAGGCTCGAGTCGAGTGCGGGGGGCAGTGCGCCGCGGCCGAAGACGAGCAGCAGCAGGAGGCCGGAGGGGATGGCGTGGAGGGAGTTGATGGCCAGGGGCGAGAAGGAGCGGGCGGCCTCCTTGGAGGCGAGGACGTTGGCCATGAAGAAGAAGGCGCTGGCGCCGCCGAGCAGGGCGGTCCAGGGATCTGCGAAGCCGTCCTGGGGAGTGCCGAGGATGAGGGCGAGGCCGGCGAGCGTCAGGGGCGCACCGAGGAGGGCGCGGGGGGAGCGGCGCTCGCGGAGGACCCAGGGGGCGGCGAGGGCGATGAGGAGGGGGGCGAGGTAGTGGGTGAGGACGGCGACGGTGACGGGCCCGCGCTGGACGGCGGCGAAGTAGAGGGCGGCGTTGGCGGCGTCGCAGACCGAGAGCACGCCGAGGGCGAGGGTGGCGCGGCGGTCGCGGAAGGCCTCGCGGCGCAGGACGAAGGGGGTGGGCAGGGCCATGATGGCCATCATGAGCAGGGCGCTCTGAGGACCGGTGAGCCCCGTGGGCCGCAGCACGAGAGGCCAGCACCCCCAGAGGGTGGTCCCCACGGCGACCATGACGAAGTACCTCACGAACCCTCCAGACAGGTGGGGGCGCGCGGGCCCCCGGTGAGGGCGCGGACAGTAGCCGAGGCCCCCGGTGTGCGCGCGGGCGGAGTGGACGGCGCCAGGGGCCCGGAAGCCTGCTCTCCCGGGGAGCGGGCGGAGCGGCTCAGCCGATGCGGCCGATCTCCGCGCCGCGCTCGTAGACGGTGATGGGGCCGTCCTCGGAGACGTTGATGGCCACGCCGCGGAAGCTGGCGCGCCAGGCGGCGAGGGCGCGGGCCCCGGGCATGCTGGGCTCGCGCACACCGAGCCGGGCGATCTCCTTGGGACTGGAGACCATGCAGGCGATGTCGAGCACGCTGCCGTCCTGGTCGAGCACGACGGCCCCGTCGGTGGCGGCGGCGGCGGTGATGACCTGGCGCTGGGCCCAGATGGAGATGTTCTGGCCGCGGAGGCTGCGGCGCAGGTGGCTGTTGGCGGCCAGGGGGTGGCCGTGGTCGGGGATGAGGTCGGTGAGCTCGGTGCGCGAGTCGAGCAGACAGAAGAGGGCGCCGGTGCGCTCGTAGGCCAGGTCCATGGCGGCGCGGAGCACGCCGATGACGACGTCCTCGCGGAAGCGCGAGGAGATGCGCTCGTGGAGGGCCTCGTAGTCGAGGACGCGCCAGTGGCCGTGGGACTTCTGGAAGACGGAGCCCTTGCCGCTGAGGATGAAGAGGTCGTTCTGGGGCGAGGTCACCAGCGCGACGTCATGGGTGGCATGGGCGAGCACGGCCTGGACGGGGACGAGCGTCTCGTGCGGGGCGTAGCGCAGGGCGGCCTCGTTGCGGTCCACCTCGGCGAGCGAGATGAAGCCGATGATGGTGCCGGACTGCATGCTGGCGAGCAGGGCGACGCGGCGGCCGTCGACGACGGTGCGGATCCACTTCTCGCGCAGCAGGGCGTTCTCGATGGAGAGGCCGCCGGGCAGGGGGATGAACTTGTTCTGGAGCTTCTGGACGAGCCGGTTGGCCTTGCGGGCGATGATGAGGCAGTGGCGGACGTTGCGGCCCTCGTAGGTGAGGGCCATGGAGTCCTCCATGGCGCGGACCCAGTTGGACATCTTGTGGGGCCGGTAGTTGAGGTAGCGGGCGACGGCGCGGCGCAGCCGGGTCTGCTCGAGCGCGGCCCAGTGCTCGTCGAGGCTCCTGGCGGAGGAGACGTGGGTCAGGTCGTCATTGAAGACGCGGCAGAAGGAGCGGGCGAAGTGGCTGTCGCTGACGCGGACGGAGCGGCGCAGGTCGATGAGGAGGCCGGCCTGGGGCGTGGGCTGATCGAAGTAGAGGAGGGCGGCGAGGCGGCGCTCGTCGAGCGGGAGTACCTTGGGTTTGAGCGCGGCGCGCGGGCCGAGCTCTTCCACGTGCGCGGCCAGCTCGTCCGAGGAGAGCGAGGACGTGGTGCTGCCGGGGAAGATGTCCTTGAAGGCGGTGGCCAGCGAGGCGAGAGCATCGATGACGACCAGGGGCCTGCGCGTTCGCATCGGGGGGCATTCTAGACAGGCCGGCCGGAGTTCCCCCACAAAACGGCAGGGGGCTTCAACCGGCGGCGGCCACCGTGGCGGGCTGCTCCACCGCCGGTCCGACGAGCGACTGCCGCTCCCAAGCCCGGCTCCTCCACCGGAACCAGAAGACGATGCCTCGGGTCCACTCGTCCGCCGCGACGGCGAGCCAGACGCCGGCCAGTCCCAGGTTCATCTTGAAGACGAACAGGTAGCCCAGGGACAGGCTGAGGCAGGCCATGGAGAGGAAGCCCATGTAGACCGTGAAGGTCGCATCTCCGGCGGCCCGCAGGGCATTCACCAGGACGAGGTTGAAGGAGCGCCCGGTCTCGAGGACGAGGCTCAGGACGATGACCTGGGAGGTCAGCCGGATGATGTCGCCATTGTCCGTGAACAGCTCGACCAAGGGCTTGCGGAGCAGGATGGCGACCACATCCACCAGGACGGTGATGGCCACGCTCCACTTGAGGCTGCGCAGGGCCTGCCGGTACGCGTCCTCCCGGCGGTTCGCCCCCACCAGCCGCCCGATGATGATGGACGTCCCGATGCCGATGGCGAGGCTGAACAGGAAGACATACTGGGAGATGGCATGGGCGTACTGCCGGGAGGCCAGGGCCTCGGAGCCGAGGAAGGTGACGTAGTAGAGGAACACCGTCTGGCAGGCGTGGTAGGTCATCTGCTCGACGGCGGAGGGGACGCCCACCTTGAGGATCTTCCGGATGTAGTCGCCCGGGAAGGCCACGTAATCCCGAGGCGCCATCCGGACGTCCATCACCCGGTAGAGCATCCAGACGAAGACGGCGAGCGCGACGGAGCGGCTCAGGACGGTGGAGATGGCGGCCCCGGCCACGCCCAGCTCCGGGAAGCCGGCCTTTCCGAAGATGAGCAGGTAGTTGCCGAGCACGTGGACCACGTTCATGCCCAGCGAGACGTACATGGACTGCTGGGTGAAGCCGTAGGTGCGGATCAGGCTGGAGAAGACGTTGATGAGGGCCTGGATGAAGAGGAATCCGCCCGCGATGCCCATGTACGTCCGCGCATGGGCCAGCACCGGGCCCTGCAGGTTCATGTGCGTCAGGATGGTGTCGCCCAACAACAACAGGCCCGCGCTGACCACGAGCCCGATCAGGAAGTTCAACGTGATGGAGAGGGCGGAGATCCGGGCGGCCTCCTGCGCTCTGCGGGCACCGATGTACTGGGCCACGACGATGGAGGCGCCGTTGCTGATGACCTCCATGATGAGGATGCACAGGAAGATGTACTGATTGACGACGCCGACCGCGGAGACGGCATCGTCGGAGACGCCGCTGAGCATCAGCGTGTCCGCCGTGCCCATCAGCATGAACAGCAGGAACTCCAGGAAGATGGGCCACGTCAGCCGCAACAGCCCCAGCGTAGGTTGTTCGGATGCCGTTCCAGGATGCAGGGCCGTCTCGCTCGTCACGCGCGGGCGTTTCTCATGACTCGACCCCGGCGTCGAGCGACCCGTAGGCGCTTGTCTGCCTGCTCTCTCAGGCCATCCCGGAGGCCCCGCGTCCCGCCACGTCGGCCCAGCTCAGCTCGAAGCGGGCGAGGTACTTCCGCAGCCGGTCCGCGTCGTTGACGCTCTTCTTCTGCGAGCGCGACTGCGCGAAGAGGGCCCGGCCCGCGTCGGACAGGGTACGCGCCTGCCGGCACACGGCGAGCACCTCCGCGAGCTGCGCCCGATCGAACCGGTCCAGCGCTTCGGCGCGCTCCTCCTGCCCGAGCACCTCCACCACGAGGTCCACCGCCGCCTGCTGCCTCGGCCCGCTCTTCGCCCAGGCCGCGCGCAGCCTAGGGCGTGGGCTGGTCGAGGTAGAGGAGGGCGGCGAGGTGGCGCTCATCGAGCGGGAGCACCTTGTGCGCAGCCAACTCGTCCGACGAAAGCGAGGATGTGGTGCTGCCGGGAAGATGTCCTTGAAGGCGGTGGCCAGCAAAGACGGTTAGACTGAAACCCTCCTTCTCTTGAGCAAGCCCTCGAATCTCGTGCGTCCAAGGGCAGACGGTATTTATGCCTAATAGTGGTGTTAGGAGCCTGTTGCAGGCGGTTTGGGGGCTTTCAGCGGAGTAACGGCAGGATCGGGTGGGCCAAAATCAAATACTGCCCAATCGTCATCCAAATCATCGTTCTTCTCAATGCGAATCGATTGAATTGTGCGCCCCTGTCGCGCCATGACGTCAAACACGGTTACCCATCCATCGCCGGCTTGGTGTGCTTTCAAGAAATCTTCCTGTGATACTTTCCCGGCAAGATAGCTCAGGAGCCCACGAGCAGAAATGCGGATTGTATTGTTTTTCATGGAGAATGAGCCAAAAAAAGAGCGACCCTCGCGACGCCAGTGACTGTCTAGGTGGTTTAATGCGTTGATGCTGGTGTTGATTGGGGCAGGAAGGTGCGCATGAACTGCATTCAAGCAGTCGATGGCCCATTGCTCAAGAGATGGTGCTGCCACGGAACTGCTCAAGTACGTTTTTGATTTTATATAAGGGCCCGAGATTCCTCGCCCTGGGCGGTAATCCTCTTGTGTGAAAATGACTAAGACAAAGGAAATGGAAGAGCTTGCGTTAAGGAAGCTTTGAATAATGTGATCCGCACTGAGCCATCCTCCGCTGGTTTGGTGCTCGGCCAGGTCCGTGTCTGCAGCGCAAAGAATGATGCCTTTGGGGTTTGTGTTTTGAATTTGTTTTAGCTGCTTTGATTTGCGTTTTAATGTGTTGTGGATGGGGTTGTTTGTGGCGGAGTAAGATGTTTCAAAGGATGGGCACGATATCGAGAAGAAAGGCTGGCCTGGAACATACCCAATTTTCAGTGCGGTTGTTCCGTTGTACTTGGAGTAGTTGTGTCTAAGATCTGGTGCGGCTTTGCACTGTTCGAGAAATTCTAAGAATTCGGTTCCAAATAGAGCCGGTATGTTGTGCTTGGAGGGGAGCTTTAGGCGCATTACTTGCCGACCAGGCTCTCCTTCAAGATCTCCATCTACGCTTATTGAGAAGCGGTTGGCTTCAAGATTGGTCTTGCGAACCCGTGTGAGTAATTGTTCTTCGATGAAATCTACGGGATTTGCATCCTTGCGTCCAACTTCTGAGACCGTTGCGATATCGGCAATAAAGCTGGGGTGAGATGCGTTCTGCCTTGCGAACCACAGGTCGATCCTCCGTGGACCCCCCAAGTCCGGTTCGTGGCGTACAGTCCCTAGTTTGCTGAAGGCGTTCAGAATGGCGACCTCCCACTCAAAGTCCAGAGATTGCTCGTTCGCTGCATTTAGAGCGCGCACTTGTGCTTGGGCTTGCTCTTCACTTACGAAAGCTGCGTTTTGGTTCAATATGCGCTGAAGGCTGCGTCTTGAAAAAAGGGCCATGTTGCTGTCTTGCGAAAAGGGCTATTGGGGTGTTGATGACTGAAGTTTAATGTAATGGGCTAGTTTGACGTAAGCTGTGTGGAATTCCATGAGTCAACGATGCTGTCTTGATGGAAGTCCGGTATTGGAGAACAGCAGATGGTCTACGGGAGGCGGTGAGATTCTACAAAACGAATTCGATGCATTCGGTTCGACCTTTCGAAGGTAAGAGTCGCAAGAGTATTCGCACTTTGGGAAGGGCTTGAGCCCTGTTCCGCCTCTGATGGTACTAACGCTTTCCTGAAGCGTCTTGCTCCATGGAGGCGAAGTTCCGGGATGTGACATGTCCGGGCGCACCGTGAGCTGATAATGCCTCGTGACGCTGTGACTCATGCGCCTCGGTTACTGGGCTCGCTGCTTTACTCAGGCTATTAGACGACCCCTGGCCCCGTCACGTCGGCCCAGCTCAGCTCGAAGCGGGCGAGGTACTTCCGCAGCCGGTCCGCGTCGTTGACGCTCTTCTTCTGCGAGCGCGATTGCGCGAAGAGGGCCCGCCCCGCGTCGGACAGGGTGCGCGCCTGCCGGCACACGGCGAGCACCTCCGCGAGCTGCGCCCGATCGAACCGGTCCAGCGCCTCGGCGCGCTCCTCCCCGAGCATCTCCACCACGAGGTCCACCGCCGCCTGCTGCCTCGGCCCGCTCTTGGCCCAGGCGGCGCGCAGCCGTTCGAGCTCCTCGTCCACGCCCTCGCGGGTGATGCGGCCACCGGGCGCGAGCGTCGCCATCCGCAGCACCGCCGCGTTGAGATCCCTGAAGTTCCCGCTCCAGCGCGCCTCGGGCGAGGTGGCGAAGCGCAGGAAGTGCTCCTGCGCCTCCTTGTTCATCGTCACCCGCGTCTCCAGCGCCTGCGAGGCCTGGTCCAGCTCGTAGAGGAGGTTGGGCGGGATGTCCTCGGGCCGCTCGCACAGGGGCGGCAGCCGGAAGGTCCACAGGTTGATGCGCGCCAGCAAGTCCTCCCGGAAGCGCCCGCGCTCCACCTCGGCCTGCAGGTCCCGGTTGGTGCCCGCGATGAGCTGGAAGTCACTCTCCGCCTCCTTGTCCGAGCCCACCGGCAGGAAGCGCTTGTCCTCGAGCGCCCGCAGCAGCATGGCCTGCTCGTCCGCGCCCAGCTCGCCAATCTCATCCAGGAACAGCACGCCGCCGTGGGCCTGGCGCAGCAGCCCCGGCCGGTCTCCCACCGCCCCGGTGAAGGAGCCCTTCACGTGGCCGAAGAGCGCGGACATGGCCCCATCCCCGCGCAGCGTGGCGCAGTTGATGTCCACGAACGGCCCATTCACGTGCCGCCGCGTCTTCTTCAACTGGTAGATGCGTTTGGCGAGCTGCGACTTACCCGCCCCGGTGGGCCCGGTGAGCAGCAGCGGGGCGCGCGAGCTCGTGGCCACCTGTTCAATGCGCTCGATGAGCCGGTTGAAGGCCGCGTTGTGCGTGTCGATGCCCGCCTTGAGGAAGGACAGGCCCGCGCGCTGCTCCTGCTCGAAGCGCCTCGCCAGCGTGTCGTACTTGGAGAGGTCCAGGTCGATGATGGCATGCACGCCCGGCCGCCCCTGGTCCCGGACTCCCTGGGGCGGTGACGTCTGCACCAGCCTCCCGGGGATGTGCCGGCTCTCCACCAGGAGGAACATGGAGATCTGCACGATGTGCGTCCCGGTGGTGATGTGGACGAGGTAGTCCTCGTGCTCGGGGTGGAACGGGTAGGCCTTCGCGTAGTCGAGCAGCGCGCCGTACGTCTCCTCCAGGTCCCACGGGTTCCGGATGTGCAGCTCGGTGGGGCGCACCTGCGTCTCCGGGGACACCTGGGCGATGTCCTCCTGGACGGTCTGCATGAGCTCGGCATGTCCCGGCAGCGCGAGCAGTTCAAACCGGTGCACCAGCAGATCCTCCTGCTGGCACAGCCCCACGGTGGGGCGCCACTTCTCCCACCGCTTGGGCCCCCGCCCCATGTCGAGCGTCGTGCCCAGCATCCCGAACACCACCGTCTCGCGCGTCCGCGTCTTCGCCATGCGGATAGGACTTTATCCCAACGGATAGGAAATGGGGCAGGGGATGGGGGTCCTCCCTCGAGAAATGGGCTGGCACGCGCCCTGCTCTACCTCCTCGCGTGCCCGGCACGGCCCGGGCGAACGGACTGAAGGAGACGGTCATGCAGACGCAGCGCGGCTACGAGGTGGTGTCGAACGAGGCGGGTGGGGTGCCCATCAAGGCGTGGACGGTGGGCGTGCCGTTCGAGGACGAGGCGAAGAAGCAGCTGCGCGCGATGGCGTCCCTGCCGTTCGTCCACAAGTGGATCGCCGTGATGCCGGACGTGCACCGCGGCTTCGGCGCGACGGTGGGGAGCGTGGTGGCGACGGCGGGCGCGGTGATTCCGGCCGCGGTGGGCGTGGACATCGGCTGCGGGATGATCGCCGTGCGTACCACGCTGCGCGCGGAGCAGCTCCCGGACTCGCTCGGGAAGGTGCGCTCGGCCATCGAGAAGGCGGTGCCGCACGGCCGTACCGACAACGGCGGCCGCAATGACCGGGGCGCGTGGCAGGACTCGCCCGCCATGCACCGTGACGCCTGGGCCCACCTGAAGCCCGGCTACGACGCCATTCTGGCGAAGCACCCGCGCCTGGGCCGTGGCCCGGACCTGGGTCACCTCGGCACGCTGGGCACGGGGAACCACTTCATCGAGGTGTGCCTGGATGAGGCCGGCCAGGTGTGGCTGATGCTGCACAGCGGCTCGCGCGGGGTGGGGAACCGGATTGGAAGCCACTTCATCGAGCTGGCGAAGGAGGACATGCGCCGCTTCTTCATCCACCTGCCGGAGGCGGACCTGGCGTACCTGCCCGAGGGGACGGAGTACTTCGAGGACTACCTGCACGCGGTGAGCTGGGCGCAGGAGTACGCGGCGATGAACCGCGAGCTGATGCTGCGCTCGGTGGTGGAGGCGCTGAAGGCGAGTGGTGAGCTGCCGGCGTTCGAGCTCACCGAGGCGGCGGTGAACTGCCACCACAACTACGTGGCGCGCGAGCACCACTACGGGAAGAACGTGTTCGTGACGCGCAAGGGGGCGGTGCGGGCGCGCGAGGGGGACCTCGGCATCATCCCCGGCAGCATGGGGGCGCGCTCGTACATCGTGCGAGGGAAGGGGAACGCGGAGGCCTTCCACTCGTGCAGCCACGGTGCGGGCCGGGTGATGTCGCGTGAGGCGGCGAAGCGGCGCTTCACGCTGGAGGACCACGCGAAGGCGACGGCGGGCATCGAGTGCCGCAAGGACGCGGAGGTCATCGACGAGACGCCCGGGGCGTACAAGCCGATCGACGCGGTGATGACGGCGCAGGCGGACCTGGTGGACGTGGTCCACACGCTGCGTCAGGTGGTGTGCGTGAAGGGTTGAGGGAGTGAACGAGAGGGGTTCCCGACGAGGAGGGACACATGAGGGGATAAAGACACTGAGATGCCCGCTCTCTCCGAGACTTCGGTCGCCAGGATGAGGGAGCGGGCATCGCTACGTGCGGGCAGTGGCCGCCGCGCTATTCTCCTCCGCGTCATCTCCCTCCGCATCACCTCCCCGCGTGCCATCCCCTCTCCCCCCGGGAGAGGGTCGGGGTGAGGGTGCCTGGGACCTTGGGTTGGCTCAGTGGAATTGAGGGTTCTGTGATGATTCGCATCGATGGTTCGAAGGGAGAGGGGGGAGGGCAGGTGCTGCGCACGTCGCTGGCGCTGTCGCTGGTGACGGGGACGCCCTTCCAGATGGTGAATATCCGTGCGGGGCGCTCGAAGCCGGGGCTGCTGCGCCAGCACCTGACGGCGGTGAAGGCGGCGGCGGCGGTGGGGGACGCGGAGCTGGAGGGGGCGGAGCTGCACTCGAAGGAGCTGACGTTCCGGCCGAGGAGCCTGAAGTCGGGGGACTACCACTTCGCGGTGGGGACGGCGGGGAGCGCGACGCTGGTGCTGCAGACGGTGCTGCCGGCGTTGCTGGGGGCGAGCGGGCCGTCGACGCTGGTGCTCGAGGGAGGGACGCACAACCCGGCGGCGCCGCCGTTCGACTTCCTGACGAAGGCGTACCTGCCGCTGGTGCGGCGGATGGGGCCGGGCGTGGAGGCCACGCTGGAGAAGTACGGGTTCTTCCCGGCGGGGGGAGGGAAGTTCGAGGTGCTCGTGCAGCCCGCGCCGCTGAAGCCCTTGCACCTGATGGAGCGGGGGAACGTGGTGCGGCGGCAGGCGACGGCGATGATCGCGCAGGTGCCGTACGACGTGGCGAAGCGGGAGCTGGAGACGGTGGGGCGGACGCTCGGGTGGCTTCTGGAGGAGCGGCGGGTGGAGGAGCTGAAGCGCTCGGCGGGGCCGGGGAACGTGGTGTGCCTGGAGGTCGAGAGCGAGCACGTCACGGAGGTGTTCACCGGGTTCGGGGAGCGGGGCGTGCGAGCGGAGGACATTGCCGGGGCGGTGGCGGAGGAGGCGCGGGTCTACCTGGAGGCCGGAGTGCCCGTGGGGCACCACCTGGCTGATCAACTCATGCTGTTGCTGGCGCTGGCCCGAGGGGGCTCGTTCCGGACGCTGCCGCTCGACGGGCATGCGCAGACGCAGCTCGAGACGTTCGCGCACTTCCTGGACGTGAAGGTCTCGGTCGAGGAAGTGTCACCGCAGGTGAGAGAGGTCTCGGTGCGGTGAGTCTTCTTCGCTTCGGCCTTCACGTGTCGAAGCCAAACGTGGTCTCGCCGATGGAGGCGCGCGCCGCGAACTGCTGACAGAACTTGTTCAGCTCGGGATAGGGGGCCGTCGGCAAGACGTCCCGGAACTCCAGGTGGCTCACGAGGCAGAAGAGCGTGACTTCCAGGTAGCTCAGGTCCCGAGGCTGCGGGAGCGCGGCGAGCACGGACGTCGCGTTGTCCTCCAGCCACGCCATCATGTTGATCAGGCTCTGCCGCATTTTCGTGTGATGAGCGCTGTCGCCGGTGCCACCCAGCTTGCCCATGATCAGCGACACTTCCGTCGACATGGCCTGAAGAACGAGCTCCTGTGCATTGGCAAGCAACGGCTCGTCGTGATCCTCCGGCCAGACCACGCGGGGTCTGGGGCTCGACCGCCGCCATAGCTCACGACAGACATTGAGAGAGCCGAACCAGACACCTCGGGGCGTCTGCAAGGACGGGATTTTGAGCGCGGGGTTGCCGCCGTAATCCTCCGGATTGGAGGACATGAGATCGCGCACCACCCGGAAGGAGTAGTCGACGTGCAACTCCGCGGCGAAGATCCGCGTGACGCGCGTGAAGTGTGAGCTGGAGCGGCCGATGATGACGGGCTTGGCGGATTCTTCGAGCGCAGCGGGCATGCGTGTTCCTCCGAGCCGGGAATGATACGCGGCAACGGGAGGCGTTTCCCGCGCGGTGTTGGAACAGGGCATTGCTTCCACCCCCTGGGAGAGGGGATTCTCCCGTCCATGGAATCCAGGCAAATCAAGAGAATCGGTGTGGTGGGTGGGGGAGCCATGGGGAGCGGCATCGCGCTCGAGTTCGCCACCGCGGGCCGGCAGGTGACGCTCTACAACACGCGCTCCGAGAGCAGCGCCCAGGCCCAGGCGCGCATCGAGCGCGATGCGGCGCTGATGGTGGAGACGGGGCTCCTCTCCCCGGCGCGGGCCTCCGCCGCGCTCGGCCGCATCCGGCGCACCACCGTCCTCGCCGAGGCCGTCGCGGACCAGGACTTCGTCATCGAGTCCGTCCCCGAGGACCTCGCCCTCAAGCAGCGGGTCTTCCAGGAGCTGGATGGGCTCGCCTCGCCGGGCACCATCCTCGCCTCCAACACCACGGCGCTCAGCGTGACGGCGATTGCCAGGGACTGCTCCCGCCCCGAGCGCGTCCTCTCCGCTCATTACTACCTGCCCGCGCACCTCGTCCCCCTCGTGGATGTCATCCCCGGCGAGAAGACGTCCCCGGACGTCGTCGAGGCCACCCGGCTCCTGCTCGAAGAGGTGGGCAAGGCCCCGGTGGTGTTCCCTCGGGATGTGCCGGGCTCGGTCGGCCCGCGCCTTCAGCAGGCGTTGATCGGCGAGGCCCTCCGCATCGTTCAGGAGGGCGTGGCCACTCCGGAAATGGTGGACCGGATCATCACCCAGGGCATCGGCCGGCGCCTCGGTGTCACCGGCGCCTTCGACCGGTTGGACCTCGCCGGGCTGGACCTCCTGGCGGCCATCATGCGCGGCTCCGGCCGGCCGGTACCCCCGGTCATCGCGCAGAAGGTCGAGCGGGGAGAGCTCGGGCTCAAGTCGGGGCAGGGCTTCTATTCGTGGACGCCCGAGGCCACCGCCGCTTTCGAGGAGCGCGTGGCCCGCCATCTCAGCTCCCAGCTCCGCGAGGAGCGCGCCGCGGGCCGGCTGCGCACTCCGTCCTCGGAGACGGAGCCGTGATGCCCGACACCGTGTTGCTGGACATGTCGGTGCTCGCCGATTTCTTCGGGGACTCGGTCCGCGAGTACGAGTCGTGCACCCCCGAGCTCCCGCCTCGTTGCTGGGCCATCCTGCTCGGGCGCTTCGTCGAGGACGCCATGTCCGTGGAGCGCGTCCGCTTCGCGCGCAACATCCGCGAGTCCGATGGCGACGTGCTCCAGGAGTTCCAGTCCACCATCATCCCTCTCTTCGGCGCCTGCTACTCCAATGGCCGCCGCGGCTTCTGGTGCGAGCCCAAGGAGCTCCTGCGCATCACCCGGGAGGCCGAGGCCGAGGGATTGGAGGTGCTCGGCTCCATCCACCTGCACCCGGACTGGCACCGCATCGGCCCGCCCCATGAGCGCGGCCTCCGTGTCAGCCAGGAGCCCACCCCCATGGACCGGCACCTCTTCTGCGGCTCCGGCTGGCCGCTCAACATGATCCTCTACCTGGAGCGGCGCGAGGGGCGGCTCCATCACTCGCTCGGGGCCTGGGCTCCTCCGTCCGAGTCCGGCGCCAGTTGCCGTCCCCTGGCCCTCCGTCTCACCGTCCCGGGGTCCTGAGCTTCCGCGAACGGAGCGAGAAGGCCCGCTCCTCCCAGGGCGGGCTCCAGGTGAGCGCCGTGGCCCGGGCATGCTTTAAATAGGGCCGTGGCCGACTTCACCGAAGAGCAGATGAATGCCGCGCTCCACCGCGCCAGCGAGGAGCTGTCCTTTCCCTCCTATTACGAGGCCTGTGTCCGGCCTCTTCTGCGCAACCCCGAGGGGCATTGGCCCCGGTGTTGTGCGGGAGGGTGTGAGCCTTGTGCGCAGACCTTGATTCGCGTCGCGCAGCGCACGCTGGAGATTCTTGGCACTCCCCGGGTGACTCCCATTCCGGAGTGGTGAGCACGGGGGCTCCGTGAACCACGGAGCCAACCCGGGGGGGCGAGATACCCTCACCCCGTCCCTCTCCCGAGGGGAGAGGGGAGATTGTTGGCAGGGGAGGGGAGGGGCCCTGCTTCAGAAGAGGCGCACGCCCAGGCCCAGGCGCACTCCGTAGCCCAGCCTCGTCTGCGTCACCCCTCGCAACTCCTTGAATACGTCCACTCCCAGCTCGCCCACCGCGGACAGCGAGAGATCCTCTCCCAGGTAGATCTCCGCGCCTCCTCCCGCCATCGGCTTCACCCGCCACGTCCCGGCCGGGCTCAGCCCCAGCTCGTACGGCACCTCCACCAGCCCCACCGCCGTCACCGTCTCCGCCACCTTCCAGCTCGCCACCACCGCCGGGTTCAACCGCAGGAACCACCCCTCCAGGTTCTGCTCGTCGAAGTACCGGCTCCCCGTGTTCCCCGTCAGCCCCAGCCCCAACTCCGGCGCCACCGCCCACGCGCCGCTCGTCCATACCTGCCGCCTCGCCACTCCCTCCGCCGTTACCGCCAGGCGCAGATAGTCGAACCGCGCCCGCGCCCCCACCTCCCATCCCCCCGTCCCCTGCCGGTACGCCGCCCCTACCTCCGGCACCCCCACCCACCCGGACACCGCCGTCGCCCCGTCGGGCAACGCCGCCGGCGCCACCACCGCCCCGAAGTTCTCCCGCTTCGCCTCCAGCCTCACCGCCTCCGCCGTCGCTCCCTCGGGGGCCGCGGCCGTCGTCTCCTGCGCCGCCGCCATCAGCGGCGTGAGCACACACACCAGCATCAGTCGCGTCATAGGCCGCCCACTCTGGCGCCTCGCCCCCAGGCCCGTCGAGCGTTTCCTTGTCCCTCCCCCTGCCGCTTACCCAACAATTTCAAGCCCTTGGCTTCCGGCGCCACGTTTCTCTCGGACAAGACATGGAGTACTCTCGTTTCGTGGTAGTCTTTTTTCTCGGAATCCTATAGTTTTTCACCTGAAGTGGATGCCCGGTTTCTCCCAGGATCGCCGCTCCAGGAGTCCCCCATGGCCGACAGTCCGCACCGCGCCACCGTCCTCGAGCCCGCCCCGTCCTCCGTCTCCGCCGACGTCAGCCCCCGGCGGCGCTCCACGCGTTTCCGCCCCCGCGTCCTGCTCGTCGAGTCCGACAAGGACGTGCGCGCCACCCTCGCCCTGGGCCTCGTCGGCGCCGGCTTCGAGGTGCTCGCCGCCCCGGCCATCGAGGACGTCCTCGGCGAGCTGGGCGAGGGCCGCCCGCTGCCGCACCTCGTCATCGCCCCCGCCGAGTCCTGCGGGGACGGCATGGACGGCTTCACCTTCTGCGAGCGCCTGCGCGCCGACGCCCGTACCGAGCACCTCCCGGTGTACCTCCTCTCGCACCACGAGGAGCCCCACCACCGCGCCCGCGCCGAGGCCGTGCGCGCCGATGACTACCTCCTGCGGCCTGTGCCCCCCCAGGTACTGGTGTCGCTCGCCCGCCTGAAGGCCGGCCGCAGCGCCTTCGCTCCCGCCTACGAGGCCCATACCGTCCGCATGCCCCTGGCCCAGGTGCTCCACGCCCTGCTGTGTGGCACGCGCTCCGGCCGCGTCGAGCTGCGCGACAACGAGGGCTGGCTCTCCTTCCACCAGGGCCATGTGGTGGACGCCTCCTTCGAGGGCGAGCGAGGCCTCACCGCCATCCGCCGCATGCTCCTCTTCGGCTCGGGCGCCTACGCCGTCTCCTTCGCGGAGGTGCTCGCCGAGGGGAAGCTCGTGGTCAACCTGAAGATCTACGCCTCGCTGCTCCTGCCGGCCGCCGAGCGCTTCGCCGCCCTGTGCGCCCTGGGCATCCCCCTGTCCGCCCGGCTCGTCGTGGACTTCAAGCGGCTGGCGGGCCTGCTCAAGTCGCTGCCCGATGACGTGGGCCAGGTCATCCGCCTCTTCGATGGGCAGCGCACCGTGCACACGGCCCTGCTGGAGTGCGGCCTGCCGGAGGTCACCACCCTGGAGGCGGTGACGTGCCTGTATGCCCAGGGCGTGCTGGTGCCGGCCAACCTCATCGCCGAGCGCGAGCCGGTGCCCCAGTCCATTCCGCCCTTCTTCGAGCCGGTGATCTCGTCCGCGGAGCTCGAGGACGAGGAGGAGCCCTTCGCCGAGGCGTTCGAGACGACGGGGACCTCCCGGGCGGCCTGAAGCGGGCCTGGACCGGTCCCACGCCGGAGGTTAGAAGACGCGCCATGTCCGGTCACAATCGGTGGTCGAAGCTCAAGCGGTACAAGGCCGTGATGGGCGTGAGCAAGGGCAAGCTCTACACCAAGCTCATCAAGGAGCTCACGGTCTCGGCGCGGCTGGGCGGAGGCAGCCCGGAGAGCAATGCCCGGTTGCGCGTGGCCATCCTCGCGGCCCGCGAGGCCAACATGCCCAACGACAACATCCAGCGCGCCATCAAGAAGGGCACCGGCGAGCTGGAGGGCGAGAGCTACGAGGAGATCGTCTACGAGGGCTATGGCCCCGGGGGCGTGGCCGTGCTCGTGGAGTGCCTCACCGACAACCGCAACCGCACCGCCAGCGACATGCGCTCCATGTTCTCCAAGGAGGACGGCAACCTGGGCGCCGAAGGCTCGGTGAGCTGGATGTTCCACAAGAAGGGACTCCTCACCGTGAAGCCGGGCCCCTCGGAGGACGAGGTGATGGAGAAGGCCATCGAAGCCGGCGCCGAGGACGTGCTCAACCACGGCCCCGACGGCTTCGAGGTGCGCACCGCGCCGGCGGACCTGCACGCCGTGGCCGCCAGCCTGGAGCAGGCCGGCCTGAAGCTGGGCGAGCAGAAGTGGACGTACCTCCCGCAGAACACCGTCCGCATCGAGGGCGACAACGCCAAGAAGATGCTCAAGCTGATGGAGCTGCTCGAGGACAACGACGACGTGCAGCACGTGCACGCCAACTTCGAGATGGACGAGTCCCTCATGGACTCGCTCTCCGCGTAGTGGGGCGGACGGGCACATCGACAGGGGGCGGCCCGCGCGTTATAGGGCAGGCTGAACCCCTGTTCCGTTGTCCCCGGAGAGGCATTTGCGCGTCCTAGGCATCGACCCCGGTAGTCGCTTCATGGGGTATGGCGTGGTGGAGGAGCGGCGCGGCCGGCTGGTCCACGTGGGCCATGGCGTCATCAAGGTGGACCCCGACGCTCCGCTGGAGCTGCGGCTCAAGGAGCTGCACGGCGGGCTGCTGACGGCCGTGAAGCTCTACAAGCCCCAGGCGGTGGCGGTGGAGGGCGTCTTCACCTTCCGCAACGCGCGCAGTGCGCTCATCCTCGGGCATGCCCGTGGGGTGGCGCTGTTGGCCGCGGCCCAGGCGGGGCTCTCCGTGTACGAGTACCCGCCCGCGCGGGTGAAGCGCGCGGTGGGGGCCGGCGGCGCCGCCGACAAGGACGCCGTGGCGCGCATGGTATGTACCTTCCTCGAGGTCGAGGTGTTGGATCGCGCCGATGCCAGCGATGCGCTGGCGGTGGCGATCTGCCACCTCAACCATGGCCGGTCCGCCGTGCCGGTGTCGGGCGCCAAGCCCTCGAAGACGCGCCGCAAGTCGGCGCAGGCGCAGCTCGCGGACAAGCTGACGCCGTCCTACAGGAGGCCTGAGGCGCGATGATCGCGGCACTGCGTGGCAACGTTCTGGAGAAGAGCCTCGAGGAGGCCACCATCGACGTGGGGGGGGTGGGGTACCGCGTGTTCTTCTCCTCGCTCACGCTGGGGCGGCTGCCCGAGGAGGGCCAGCCCGTGCAGGTGCGCGTGCGCACCGTGGTGCGCGAGGACGCCTTCGAGCTGTTCGGCTTCCTCTCCCGCGCCGAGGAGGAGCTGTTCCTCCTGCTCAACTCGGTGTCCCACGTGGGGCCGAGGCTCGCGCTGGCGGTGCTCTCCGGCATGGAGGTGCCGGAGCTGGTGGCCGCGCTGAGCAGGAGCGAGGTGGCGCGCCTCACCAAGATTCACGGGGTGGGGAAGAAGACCGCCGAGCGGCTCGTGCTGGAGCTCAAGGACAAGGTGAAGACGCTGCACCTGGAGCAGGTGGCCGCCGAGGCGAAGCCCGCCACTCCCGAGTCCGGTCACCGGGCGGACCTCGTCTCCGCGCTCATCAACCTCGGCTACAAGCAGCCCCAGGCGGAGAAGGCCGCGGAGTCCGCCAGCGAGCGGCTCGGCGCCGAGGCCGCCTTCCAGGCCCTCTTCCGCGAGGCTCTCAAGTCGCTGCGCACCGGTAGCTGACGGGTATCTGGAAAACTACAAAATCAGTGATTCCTGCTCTATCCGGGAAAACCCGTGATAGAGCGGGGAGGCCGCCCGCTGCCCCGTGGCGGTCCCCCCTCTCGAGGAGTCACCCCATGAAGGTCGCAGGTTCGCGTTCGCTGTTGCCGTTGCTGCTCGCCGCCGCGCTGGCCGGCTGTGGCCCGGCGCTGGACGAGTCCTCCCCGGTTCCCGCGGGCGAGCTGGAGACGGACACCGCCGCGGTCATCAGCGGGGCCGTGCGCGGCTCCACCGTGCAGGTGACGGCCACCGATGGCGTCAACCTGCGCTCGGGCCCTGGGACCACCTACGGCATCCTCACGACGGTGCCGTACCTGAAGACGGCCACCGTGCTCAACGCCACGCCGAGCAACGGCTTCTACCAGGTGGACTACCAGGGCACCGTTGGCTGGGCGCACGGGGACTACTGGAATGTCGTCGCCGGGCTCTGGGTGAACGGCTACCAGCTCAACGCCACCCAGGAGAAGTGGGTGCGGTGGATCGCCACGTACACCGTGCCGAAGCTCCAGGGCACCCGCGACGCGCGCCTCACCGTGGCCTCGCGCGTGGCGTGGTGGTCGCTCAAGGAGGGCGTGCTCGACCTGACCAACCCCTTCCCGTACTCCAACTGCAACACCACCAGCGGTGACGTGCGCTACGGGCCCCTGGACGTGTGCGCGGCGGGCCGGGCCTGGCAGGTGGGCATCTCCGGCGTGCAGGTGCCCAACTTCAGCATGACCACGGTGCAGAACACCTCGGCCTCCATCCACTCCACCATCACCGAGGCCCAGGTGCTGGGCGCCAGCGCCAACCAGGCCGGCTACGCCACCGGGACGAGCACGTACAACAGCATCGTCAACTCCACGGGGGACCTGCGGAAGTCCTGGCTGCTGCGCAACCACGCGGTGGGCATCACCCTGCAGGAGACCACCGTCACCTACGAGTGCGTCACCAACAGCTACAGCTGGTGCTACGGCACCGGGTGGTCCACGTCGGCCCAGTACGCGCCCAACCGTACCGAGGCCCTCGAGTCCATGCGCGAGCTGAAGGCCATCATGGACGGCATCGCGCCGTAGGCTCTTCGCGCGCCGCCCGTGGAGGGCGGGACAGGGTACCGCCCCTGCCTCACTCCAGGGGTGTGCTTGCCTTCACTCCCGGGCGGTGAGGCCGCGCACAGCCCATCCCGGTCCTTCCGGGCACATTGCTCCCCGTTGGAACGCCCCCAGGCGCTCCCGACACACCCTGACCTGGAGCAATGCCATGAAGAAGATGATCCGCTCGATGACCGTGGTGCTGGCTGGCCTGCCCCTCCTGTCCGCCTGTGGAGGCGCGGAGCTGGACACCCTGGAGGCGCAGGCGTCCGGGACGCCGGCAGCGGAGGAACTGGCGCAGACGAGCGATGCGCTCATCGTTACCGACACCTCCTACCCCCTGACGGCCCGCGGCGGTTCCGGCGGCACGTCCGTGACCCTCGCCTGTGCCCGGGGGTTCGTCGCCGTGGGAATCCACGGCCGCTCCGGATGGTACATCGACCAGCTCGGCCTGGTGTGCCGGTACCTGAACTACGACGGGACCCTCGGCGCCGAGCAGAGCACCCAGGCCCTGGGTGGCACGGGCGGTAGCGACTTCAAGATGGTCTGCCCCGAGGGAATGGCCATCACGGGCTTCTACGGTACGGGCGGGAGTTACGTCGATCAGCTGGGCTTCAACTGCTCGAGTCCCACCCTCTGGAATCAGTCCAGTGAGGTGCAGTACTGGTCGGGCAAGGCGGGCAGCAACGTGGGCTCCTCCTCCTTCACGGACATGTGCCCCAGCCGCTACCTGGCGACTTCCATGAACATCCGGTACGGCTGGCACGTGGATCAGTTCCAGGGCGTCTGCTCGTACATCGCGCCGTAGGCTCCGCGCACGGCCCTGGCCCGCCGGGCACGAGCGGCGCGAAGTTGTCCAACTGTTGGACACCTTTTGGAAGCCCGTGCCCGGCGGGCCGCTTAGCGGTGGCTGCCTGCCTCCTCGCCCAGCGCCATGGACGTCACCGGGCCGGTGGGCCGGGGCTTGTCCGGCTTGCTCGCCTGCTTGTCATCGGGCTTCTTGCGCTTGGGCAGCTCGAACTTGATGAAGGGCAGCCGTTTCCGCGTCTTCGTCACGACATCCTCCTCGCGTGTCCATCTTCAAGGTGTGCACGGCCCGGACCATCTGCGTGTCCATTTCCCGGGGGGAGTGCGTTTGAGGATCGGCATCTTTGGCGGAGCGTCGGATGTGCAGTGCAAGGCCGTGGCCCGCGAGGCCGCGGCGCTCGGTGCGGACACGCTGTTCCTCGAGCCCGATGCGCTCGACCGGGGCCTGCCGCTGTCCATGCTCGACGGGCGGACCTTCTACCGCGGCGAGCCGGTGGACGACGTCCGGGGCTTCTACCTGCGCGCCATTCCCTCGCCCTATGTGCCGGCCCTGGAGCGCGATGACGAGCTCGTCCTCTACGAGGACTGGTTCACCACCTTCATGCACACGCGCGAGCGGGCCTCGTACGTCGTGGCGTGGTTGCTCCAGCTCGCCCACCGGGGCGCCACGCTGGTCAACGCCCCGCACGCCGCGAGCGTCATGCAATACAAGCCCTTCCAGCTCCACGTGCTGCGCAGCCTCGGGGCCCAGGTGCCTCGCACGCTCATCTCCAACGACCCCGCCGCCATCCGCGCCTTCCACGCCGAGGTGAAGGACGTCATCTTCAAGCCCATCATGGGCGGGGCCATCACCCGGGTGCTGGAGGACGAGGCGCTCGCGCGGCTCGAGGACGTCACCGCCTCGCCCGTCATCTTCCAGGAGCGCGCCCCGGGAGAGGACCTGCGCATCATGCTGGTGGGGGAGGAGATCGTCTCCGCGGTGGCCATCGACACGCCCGAGCAGCACCTCGACTTCCGGGCGGACCCCATCTACAGCGGGGGCGGGGCCTCCTACCGCGAGGTGGCGCTCCCCGAGCCCGTCCAGCGCTTCTGCCGGGAGGCGGCGCGGGCGTGCGGCCTCACCTTCGCGGGCATCGACATCAAGCACCAGGGCGATGCGTGGGTGTTCCTGGAGCTCAACAGCTCACCCATCTACCTGGACGTCGAATTGAAGCTGGGGCACCCCATCAGCCGCGCCATCGCCCGGCGCGTGGTGGAGGGGGCGCGCGGTCAGAAGTAGGTGACGGCCACCACGGGCTCCGGCGCCACGTCCGGCACACCCTCGCGCTTGCGCTGGCAGGCCGCGCAGCACTCGGCCCACGGCACGAGCTGCAGGCGCTCGAGGAGGATGGTGGTGCCGCAGTCCTCGCACTGGCCGTACGTCGTGGGGTCCGCGGCCAGCTTCCGCAGGGCGCTCTGCACTCGCGGGAGGAGCACGGGATCCCGCTCCTCGCCCGACTCCGCCGCGTCCCGGAGCTGTTGCTGCTGCTCCTCGTCGATCGTCGCCAGCACCCACTCGGGCGGCTCCTGGCCCGACAGGACGTAGTGCAGCACGTGGAGCTGGTGCTCGGCCTCGCGGCGCTGGGCCTCGCGGCGCATGTTCACCAGCGCTGGGGTCTCCATCAGCCGCGCCAGGCGCTTCTGCACTTCCCGCCGCATCCCGGCGTCCCGGGTGATGACGTCGATGTAGGCCTCGGGGCTGACGCCCTGGGGCTGGCAGATCTGCTGGAGCACGCGCTCGAAGACGGGCTCGATACCGACCGTGGCGGCCGTGGGAATCCATCCGGTGGACGAAGCCAGCGCATCGAGCGTGGAGAGGACCGCCCGGTGGATGTCCGGCCACGGGGGCGGGGGGCCTTCTTTGGAACCGATCGTCATGCCTGGAGACATCTAATCACACGCGGCCGGGGGGGCACACCGGCCTACCCGTTCAGTGCGCTTGAAACCGGGGCAGCTCCTGGGCCAGATACGGGCCAGGGTTGCAGCCAGGAGGGCGCAGGGATGTCTGGTGCTTCGCGGTGGTGGGACAGCGCACGGGAGTGGGTGGGGAAGTTGCCCTCGGGGCTGTCCGGCGAGGTGACGGTGGACGTGGGCCGCAAGCGGCTGCGCCTGTCACACGCCCGGGTGGAGGCCCTCGCGCGCAGGGCCCTGCGGGACGTGAAGGCGCTCTCGGTGGGCGACTGGGTGGCGGGGCCTCAGACCTATGACGTGCGGCTGGAGGTCTCCGGCTGGAAGCTGCGCGTGGAGGTGGCCCTGGAGCGGCTGGAGCTGGCCTCGGGCCGCTACCACCTGACGCTGCGCACGCCGGGCCGGGTGGACCTGGAGGAGTCCCGGGCAGCCTCGGCGCTGGTGCAGGGCGTGTTGCGCCTGGGCGGGGGCAAGGCCGCGCTGCGCACCGTGCTGGATCAGGTGATGCCCAAGGGGCTCAGCTGGGATGGGCAGCGCCTCCAGGTGTCCGGGGCGCTGCCGAAGGAGGGCGCGGTGCCGGCGCGGCTCTTCGAGTCCTCTTCGCTGGCGGTGAACGCCGAGCATGACTCCGAGGGCGTGTGGCTGTCGGCCGAGGCGTGGCCCGGCCTGGTGGACCTGATGCAGGCCATGCTCAGCGTGGACCTGCCGCGCAAGCCTCCGGGGACCTGAGCGGGCGGGCGCTCCAGAGAGCCGTCAGAGGCCCACGACGGTGATGCAGTCGTCCAGGCACTGCTTCATGGTCTCGGAGCAGGTCCGGCCCTTCACGCACTGCGAGCACTCCTGCGCCTGGGCCGAGAAGTCCTTGTCCTTCTTGACCTTCTGCTCGCACGTGTCCGTGCACTTGGCCACGTCGAGGCCGGAGGACACGCACTCCTGTTTCTTCTCGCAAGCGACGCGGCACTCGCTCTTGCAGCCCACCAGGGACATCGCCAGGCCCAGGGCCGCCACTGCCATCACGATCCGGTTCTTCATCGACTCCTCCGATGCGGCGCATCATGCACGGAGATGGACGCGGTGCGAAGGAACTCCTCGCGCACGGCCTTCGCCATCAGGTCCGGGGGCAGCAGTCCCTGGTCCAGGATGAAGTTGTTGAAGGCCTGCCGGTCGAACTTCGGGCCGAGGGCGAGCTCGGTCTCGGCGCGCAGCTCCATCAGCCGGGTGTAGCCGTAGAAGTAGCTGCCGGCCTGGCCCGGAGAGCGGAAGGTGTACCGGTCCAGCTCCTGGCGGACCATGGCCTCGGAGAGTCCCACCTCCTCGGTGAGGACGCGGCCGGCCTCCTCGCGCGTGAGCAGGCCCAGGTTGACCATGGGGTCGAGCATGGCCCGCGCCGCACGCAGCAGCCGGAACTGCAGGGCGATGAACTGGCCGTCGAGGGGCTCGTAGGGGACCATCTCGGCCTCGGCGTAGAGCGCCCAGCCCTCGACGTTGACGGAGTTGAAGGCGAACAGGCTCCGCGTGAGCGACACGCCGCGCTCGATCATCGCGGCGAACTGCAGCTCGTGGCCGGGGCGGCCCTCGTGCGCCGAGAGCGACCAGGCCGCGGCGCCGAAGGTGAAGTCGTCGTAGGCCTCGCTCCTTCCGCCGCGCCCGCCCAGGGGCAGCACGAACTGACCCCGCTCCCCGGTGTTGCCGACCAGCGTCGGCGTCCTCAGGTGCGGCGCGGGTTGCACCGCGCTCTCGGCCTCCGAGGCCAGGCGCATCACCATCGCGCGCTTCGGGAGCTCCACCACGCGGTGCTTCGAGATCAGCCGCTCCAGCTCGCCGATGACCTTGCGGTAGTGGCCCTCGATGCGCTCGCGGCCGAGCTGCTCCTTCTTCAGCGCACGCAGCACGTCCCGGTAGCCGGTGGCCTGGAAGCCTCGGGCCTTCGCCACGAGGGGGGCCATCGCCTCCAGCTGCGCGCGGATCTCCAGGAACTCGAATTGCGCGCGGCGCATCAACTGCTCCGGCGGGATGTCGATGCCGAACTGCTTGAGCCCGAAGGCGTAGAGCTCGGGGGGGAGGCGGAAGTCCTCGCGCGCCCGGGGCATCACCACCTCCCGCTCCCAGCGGACGTAGTCCGCGAGCTGCTTCTCGAGCTCCGCCAGGGCGGGCTCGGCCCCGGAGATCTTGTACTCGGTGAACAGGTCCCGGATGCCCTTCACATAGGTGGGCGCGTGGGTGAGCGCCTGCTCCACCTCGCGCTTCACCGGCCCGAGCAAGCGAGGCTGGGACAGTCCTTCCTCGAAGCGGGCCCGGGCGAGCGAGGTCAACGGCGTGCTGCCCGGGATGAGGCCCACGTAGCGCTGCAGGCGGACCAGGGCCTTGGCGCGGCGTTCCGGGGCGATGTCCTCCTCCAGCAGGCCCTGCAGGCCCCGGAAGATCTCCCGCGGCGCGTCCACCCAGTGCAGGAGGTAGCGCTCGTTGAGCGTGGACCCCTGGATGGAGTCCTTCGCGTTGTTGATGAGCAACTGCAGATCCTGCCGGACGTTGGGGTCCTTCTCTTCAGCGAGGCGCTTCTCCAGCTCGGCCTGCGCCTGGGCCATCGCGGCGCGGGTGCGCTCGCCCACGCGCGGGCCGAGGTCGAGTACCTGCTCGTCCGCGGTGGCGACGCCGATGGACGACGCCTCCTCCGGGGTGAACCGCGCCAGGGTGTCCAGCAGCACCTGCGCATGGGCGTTGCTGCGCTCCACCCAGCCCGCATCCCCGGTCTTCTGTTGGGCCAGCGCGGCGGAGGCGGTGATGAACAGCGCCAGGCCGACGATCCGTCGTGAGTGCATGGTCCTCTCTCCCGTGCCGCCTCGTACCATCAAAGGCAGGCGGCTGGGCTACAGTCCGCCGGCACACGCCATGATGACCGCCCTGATTCTCTCCGCCCTGCTCGCGAGTACGCCCGCCTCCCCCCAGACCACCGCCGCCGTCCCAGGACCCCAGGCGCTCACGAAGCTCTGGGAGCAGGTCCACTCGAAGGATTTCCCCCTGCCACCGCTGGTGCGCCACTCCCACGTGGAGAATCACCTGAAGGGCTTGCGTGAGAAGGCTCCCGAGCTCTTCCAGCTCGAGGTGGTGGGCCACTCGGTGGAGGGGCGCGCCCTCTACCATGTCTCCCTGGGCAAGGGAGCCCGGCACGTCCTGCTCTGGTCCCAGATGCATGGCGACGAGCCCACCGCCACCACGGCCCTGCTCGACTTCCTCGAGTACGTCCGGACGCACCGCGAGGAGCCCTGGGTCGCGCGAATCCTCTCCGAGCTCACCCTCCACGCCGTGCCGCTGCTCAACCCCGACGGCGCCGAGCGCTACCAGCGCCGCAACGCCCAGGGCATCGACATCAACCGGGATGCGCTCGCCCTGCAGACCCCCGAGGCCCGGACCCTCAAGGCGCTCCGCGACAGGCTCCAGCCCTTCATCGGCTTCAACCTGCACAACCAGAGCTGGCGCCACGCGGTGGGGAACACGGGCCGCCCGGCCTCCATCTCGCTGCTCGCGGCGGCCTTCGACGAGCCCCGGAGTGACAACCCGGGGCGGGTGCTGGCCAAGAAGGTGTGCGCGGTGATCCGCGATGCCCTGGAGCCGCTCGCTCCCGGCCAGGTGGGCCGCTACGACGACTCCTTCGAGGTGCGCGCCTTCGGCGACAACATGACGCGCTGGGGCACGCCCTCCGTCCTCATCGAGACGGGCCCGTGGCCCTCGCGGACTCCGGATGCGCCCCTGGTGCAGCTCAACTTCGTCGCACTCGCCACCGCGCTGGATGCATTGGCGAGCGGCAAGGCGGCGCAGGCGGACGTGGCGCGCTACGAGTCCATTCCGGAGAACGACAGCTCGGGCCTCGTCTACCTCATGCTCAAGGGCGTGGGGCTGTTCGGCGCGGATGGGAAGCCCTTCACCGCGGACGTGGGCCTCACCGTCACCCGCACGGTGCGCGACAACGGCCAGGGGCCCGCGCTCGCCCTGGTGGGCAAGGTGGAGGAGCTGGGCGACCTGCGCGTCCTGGGAGCCCTGGAGACCGTGGACGGAAGCGGGTTGTTCGCTGTGCCGCGGTCCGGGTCCGCCGAGAAGGAGGGAGACACCCTCCAGCTGGACCAGCCCAGGCAGTACACCGTTCAGCCCGGACAGCCCGCCGAGCTGATGCTCCTCAAGCCCCTGCAGAAGGCATCCACCTATCGCATCGAGCGCATCATCCGCTTCGAGCGCTGAGGAGGGGAGGCCCACCTCGACCCCTGAGCTCCGGGACCCCATTCCGCTCGCGGGGTCCCGGCGGGTCCGGCTCAGGTGCGCACGAAGGCGCTCGCGTCGGGGAGCCCGCTGCCCGAGGTATCGACGCCCAGGGCCGTCAGGATTCCCGAGAAGATGTCGGGCTCGTTCGTCGTCATCTTTCCGGGTTCTGGCGTTCCGGTGCGCGGGTCGAAGCCGTAGGTCAGCCCGGTGAGCGGGTCCATGCCTCCCAGCACCGTGTTGCCCTTGATCATCGGCGAGAGCATCAGGAAGCCGTTGTTGAGGTCATGCCCGGTGCTGAACTCCACGGCGTCGGTGGGCCGCGAGCGCGTACGCCCGAACTCGGTCGCCACGTAGATCAACGTGCGGTCCCACATGCTCTCGCCGCTCGTCTCATCGAAGGGCTCCGCCTTGAGCAGCTCGATGAGCTTGTCCACCACGCCCATCACCCGCGACCACATGAAGGCCTGGCCCGAGCGGTGCTCGGTGTGGCTGAAGTCGAAGGCCAACGGCGGGCTGGCGATGAACTGCTCCCGCGTGTTGCCCACCGCCACGTTGAAGGAGGGGCCCAGCGTCACCGTCACCGACACCCGGTACTTGAGCAGCAGGAAGGCCAGGGCCGCCTGGCTCTGCACGGGGTCCGTCAGGTAGTCCGGGAAGAGCGCGCGCAGCCGCTCCCCGTCCGGAGAGCTCGACAGGCCGTACTCGGAGAGCGGCAGACTCGGCGGCTGGTCGGGCAGCACGTTGAGGCGGTTGATCAGCTCGCGCGCCTCCAGCGACGGCTGCCCCACGATGCGCTGCTCGTTCCACCGCTGGAGCGCCGGTGCGTTCTCGAAGGTCCGTCCAAAGACGGACTGCGAGTCGAGCGTGTTGCGCGTGCGCCGGGCCAGCTCCACCACGTCGCGAGGGGGCGCGTCCTTGAGGCCCTTGCTGCCATCGAGGCCCAGCGGCCAGAGCGAGGCGTTGCTCACCACCTCGCCGTAGCAGTACGAGGGCAGCGAGTGGTCGGTACCGCGCTCGGAGTAGCCCCCCATGGCCATGTTCACGTTGGGAATGGGGAAGCCCGCGCCGTACTGGAGGGCCACGCACTCCTGCAGCGTGCGGCCGCGCCAGGCGGCGTTGCCGGTGATGCTGCGCTTCTGCGCGATGACGTGGTTCACCGAGGTGCCCACCGAGGTGGCCACCAGCATGGAGTCCTTGTGCTTGCGCACGAAGGGCAGCTGATCCGTGTTCACCGCCTGGGGGATGTTGCCCAACCGGGGGCTGTTCACCTTCACCGCGCGGAAGGGGGAGCCCTCCACGCCCTGCACCTGCTCGTCGGCGAAGGTGTTGAGCCGCGAGGCGTTGGCGCCAGCCTCCGAGGCGCGCACCGCCAGGAAGCTATCGACGATGGAGGCGCCCCCGGCGGCACCCACCACGATGAGGAAGCGGGGCTTGCCATCGAGGCGGTCGCGGCGCACGCCCCCGAGCCGCTCGAGGGCCTCCGGGGTGGTGATCGCATCGCGGCAGCCCGTCAGCAGGGGCCCGAGGGTCGCGGAGCCCGCGGCGCACAGAGACAGCGCCTTCAACATCTCCCGGCGCGAGAGCCGGCCATTGTTGCGGAGTGACATGGCGTTTCCCTTTAGAAGAAGACGGACTCGGCGGAAGAGAGGACGACGAAGCAGGCGGCCTTCATCCAGTCGCGGCCGGGCGCCGTGCTGCCCGAGGCCTCGATGTCGGTGGCCAATTGCAACAACGCGCCCACCTCGGGCTCCGTGGGGTCTCGCAGCAGTGCGCGCTGGTAGAGCGCGGTGATGGCGTTCTTCACCGGCTCGCCCTCCCGGCTCGCCAGCCGTCCCTGGGCGTTCAGCTCGATGCCCCCGAAGATGACGGCCTCGGCGGGGGTGGTGACGTCGAGCGTGACGCGTTGGCCGCACGCCGCCAGCGCCACGCGGTCGACGGCGATGGGCGTGGTCACCCCGGTGAAGGGCAGGGGCTCGTAGAAGCCCAGGCCGTAGGGCTCGACACCGCCCAGGGCCACGGTGTGCACGGAGCTGGTGCAGGGGTACTGGCCCAGCTCGTTGCACACCTGCTCGGCCGGCAGCGACAGCGCCGCCGCGAAGTCGAGCGCCAGCCGCTCGGGGCCCTTGAAGCGCAGGTTGTTGCGCGACGAGCGCGTCACCTCCGCCGGAGGGCCGGAGTCGACGGGAGGAGGCGTACCGGCGTCGGGGACGGAGGGGGTGGGGGACGGGCAGGCGGTGAGGACGCAGGCGGCGGACAGGAGCAACACGCGAAGAGAGTCAGGGCGCACCGTAGGCCTCCGTGCGGATCAGATCGTGAAGCATGCGCTGCACGCGGTACTGGTGCGTGCCCTTGAAGCGCTGCCATGTGGAGACGAACTCGGCATGCTCCTCGGGCGTCGGGGGGTGGCCGATGAGCAGCTTCCAGTAGTCGGTGACGGTGGCGATGGCGAAGGCGTCGCTGTTGGCGCCCACCTGCGCCCACTCCACGAGGTCCGCCACCGGCTTGCCGAAGAGATAGCCGGCCTCGGGCGTCTGGGTGATGTCCGGCGCGACGTCACTGAAGTACGTCTCCAGGCGGCCGGGGACGTAGCGTGCCGAGGTGCTGCGGGCCGTGAGGGACAGGCCCTGGTAGTTGCGGAAGGGGTAGCTCAGCGGATCGAGCGTCGCGTGGCAGGCCGCGCAGGTGGGCGACGTCACGCCCTTGGCGTCGTAGTCGCGGGGCTCGCCGGGGACGCTGTAGAGGCCCTCCTGTTTGGCGATGTCGAGGCCCAGGTAGGCGCGGTAGCTCTGGGCTGCGGCGTTGCGGGGCAGGGCGGTGAACATCACGAAGTAGATGAGGCTCCACGAGGAGGTGATGTTGCCCGCGCGGTGTGCCTCATCGACGAACTGCGTCGGCAGCGTGGGCACCACCGAGTAGCGCGTGGGGTTCGTGTCCCGGCGCACGTAGTGCTTCGCCGTCAGCACCTCGCGCGCGTCGTGGTCGTCGAGCTGCGCGTAGGCGAAAAGGTTGTAGTCGTCGTAGTAGTCGGCGAGAGGAATGGCGCCCTTGTCCTCTCCGGCCTTGAGCGAGCCCACGGGGCGGATCTTCGGGTGCGCCAGCTTCCACAGCTGCCCGTTCTTGCCACGCCAGAACTCGCTGGTGGTGCAGCGGTCCAGCTCGGCGTCGAGCCGCGAGCGCTGCTCATCGGCGCTCAGCGCGGCGAACTCCTTGAGCTGTGCATAGCTGGGCGATTGTCCGCAGAAGTCGAGCAGCACGCGGCGGTAGGCGAAGCGTGCGTCGTAGCGGCACACGTCGTACTGGGGGTTGGTGCCCGCCGCGCAGCCGTCCGTCTGCACCGGCACGCTGTTGGCGTCGGCCGGCAGGGTGCCGCGCTGGTGCTCCACGAGGTTCGACACGCCGTCACCGTCGGCATCCTGCGCCTCGACGGCCCTCAGCGCGGTGGGGAGCGCGAAGGCGAAGTCCGTATCGGACAGCGGACGCGGTGCACCGGGCGCCAACTGGGCCTCCAGCCCGGCACCGAAGGCGTTCCGCTGCGGCGGTGCGACGTGGCAGTAGGTGCAGGCCGGCTGCTGCCCGGTGCACGCGGGCGCCGTGGGGTAGGTGGCGCAGAACACGTTGCCCGCGGGTGGTTTGGCCAAGGCCTCCCCCGACAAGCACAGGGCCGCTCCCAGAATGAGTCGTCGAAGCACCTGACCTCCTTGTGATGGGATTACTCAGGATAAACACGGATACCCGAATAGACCTGAACTGAAAAGTCTTGTCATCCGTGCGTTGAAAAACACACACGCCCCCCGTGCAGCCAGGCAGGCCGCGCCTTGTTTTTTGAGAAATCGGCTCTTGTTTCACCACCTCAGGCCTTGATGTACCGCTCGAACACGAGGCCGAAATCCTTCACCCAATACTTCTGCTGCGCGCCGGTACCCCGCAGCGCTTCGCCCCAGGAGCGCAACCGCGGCCATTTCCTTTACCCTCACCCCCATCCCGCTCCCGGTGGGGAGGGGTTGGTGCTTCTGTCGCTTCACCCAAGGAGATTGAAAATGGACCCCCGGAGTTCCACGAAAATAGCGGTCATCGGCAGCGGCCTCATGGGCAGCGCATTGGCGCGAGCCTTCGCCGCGGCGGGTCACGACGTCGCGGTATGGAATAGGACTCCCAGCAAGGCACGAGCCGTGGGCGGTGGCACCCTCGCGTTCGAGAACCTCATCGAGGCCGTCTCGGGACGAGCACTCGTCGTCGTCTCCGTGTCCAACTACGCCGCCTGCGCCGAGCTGCTCTCCTCGGAGGGCGTCGCGCGGGCGCTCGCCGGAAAGACGCTCGTTCAGCTCACCAGCGGCTCACCCGCGGATGCTCGCGCGGGCCTGGAGTGGGCGATGGCTCACGGCGTGGAGTACCTGGACGCCGCGATCCTCGCCTACCCGGGCTTCGTCGCCACCGATTACGCCACGGTCTTCTACGCCGGGTCGCGAGCGGTCTTCGACCGGCACGTCGCCACCCTTCAGGCGATCGCCAGGAACTCGGTCTACGTCGACGAGAAGATCGGTTCCGCCGCGACGCTCGACTGCGCGATTCTCGAGGCCTACTACGGGAGCTCCCTGGCGTTCCTGCACGCCGCGGCCATGTGCAAGGCGGAAGGTCTCGATCCGAAGATCTTCTTCTCCCACAAGAGCTCCTTCCTCGGCCTGGTCTCCGTCACCGCCGATGCCGCGCAGGGCATGATCGAGCGCAACGACTTCTCGGGCGACCAGTGCAGCCTCAATACCCACGTCGCGGCCATCGAGCACATCGTCCGGCTGAGCAAGGACGCCCGCCTCAGCACGCGCTTCCCTCAGGAGTTGCTCGACAACTACAAGCGCGCCCTCAGCGAGGGCCTGGGCCTCCAGGAATTGCCCGCCGTGTTCCGGACCCTGATGCGGGATTGACGCCTGGGAACGGCCGCTGAGCCGACGAGGGGGGAGGGGAGGCTTGCCGTGCTGGAAAAAGCGGGATGTGCGTTAGCGTCCGGCGTCATGCGTGCCCCCCTCCTGTCCTCCCTGTTCGTGCTGCTGTTGTGCCCACCTGCGTGGGCCTCGGTGCCCGCCGGCTTCTCCGAGACGAGCTACTCCTCCCCCACGCTGACTCCCGCCACGGGCATGGCCTGGGCGCCGGATGGCTCGGGCCGCCTGTTCATCACCCTCAAGAACGGTCCGGTGCGGGTGGTGACGATGAAGGACGGCGTCCTGGAGACGCAGCCCGGGACCAGCACGCTGTTGACGCGCCTGTTCGCGACGGAGCCCCAGGTGCACACCAACAGCGAGTGTGGCGTCATCGGCATCGCGTTCGACCCGAACTACGTGGTCAACCGCTACGTCTACCTCTTCGTCACCGTCTCCGCCTCCGAGCAGCGCATCGTCCGCTACACCGACGCCAACGGGACGGGCACCGCGCGCACGGAGGTCATCACCCGGCTGCCCACCACGGGCAACAACCATGACGGTGGAGGAATCGGCTTCGGGCCGGACGGGAGGCTCTACTGGGCCATAGGTGACCTGGGCAATGGCACCGGCGTGGACGCGGATCTGACGTCGCTCGCGGCCAAGGTGGGCCGCGCCAACCTGGATGGCACGCCCGCCAGCGACAACCCGTTCTATGACGGCGTGGGCCCCAACAACGAGTACATCTGGGCGCGCGGCTTCCGCAACCCGTTCACCCTCACGTTCCAGCCGGCCACCGGGAAGCTGTGGATCAACAGCGTGGGCACCAGCTACGAGCAGGTCTTCGTCGTAGGCAGGAGCGACCATGCGGGCTACGACGACTACGAGAACAACCAGCCCGCGAGCTACCTCGCGCCCGTCATCAAGTACCGCACCAACGGCACCGATACGCGCAACCTCCTCACGGAGGGTGGGGCGGTGCGCAGCGGCGGCGTCACCACCTTCAACACCAGCGGGCGGCATGGCTTCCGCAAGGGCGAGCGGCTCACCCTGGGAGGGGTGACGGACGCGAGCTTCAACGGCGAGCACTTCGTCACCAGCGTTCCCAACGACCCCAACGCCACCACCTTCACCGTGGCCCAGCCGGGGCTGCCCGATACGAGCAGCGGCGGGGGCACTGCGACGACGAAGGCCCTGGGAGGCTCCATCACCGGCGGCACCTTCTACGACGCCACGCTCTTCCCGCCCGAGTTCCGCGGCAACTACTTCTTCGGGGACTACAACTCCGGCCAGGTGAGCCGTGCCACGCTGGCCACGGACAACTCGGTGGAGACGGTGGCCGGGTGGGGCACCGGCTTCTCCTCGCACGTGGACATGGCCGTGGGGCCTGACGGCGCGCTGTACACGCTGGGGTACACCACGGGCACCCTGCGCCGCATCACCCCGTCGGAGCCCGGGCAGAAGCTGGTGGTGTCCGGACTCCACCTGCGCGTGGTGGAGGGCGGACGCACGGTCTTCACCGTGCGGCTGGCCGAGGCGCCCACCGCGCCCGTCACGGTGCAGGTGACGCGGGCTCCGGGCGGCTCCGAGGAGCTGAGCATCGCCAGCGGTGCCTCGCTCACGTTCTCCCCGGCGGACTGGAACGTGCCCCGGGTGGTGACGCTCGCGGCGGCGGATGACGCGGACACGGACGCGGACACCGCCACCTTCACGGTGACGTCGGAGGGGCTGGCGGACGAGGCGGTGGTGGTCACCACCATCGACAACAACGCCCCCCGGCTGGTGCTGTCCTCCACGCAGGTGGTCATCGCGGAGAACGGCACCGCGGCGTTCGACGTGTCGCTGTCCAAGCGGCCCACCGCGAATGTCACCGTCACCGTGGCGCATACGCAGGGAGACGGCGACATCTCCGTGCAGGACGGAGCGACGCTCGCGTTCACTCCCTCCAACTGGAACCTCCCGAGGACCGTCACGCTGCGGGCCGACCCGGACCCGGACAACCTGGACGGTGCCGCCACCATCACCGTGGCCGCGCCGGGCCTGGATGCGCGCCCGGTGGAGGCGTTCGAGCTGGATGACGAGCCGCTGGCTCCCGTCATCACCTCCTCGCCCGTCACCACCGCCGTGGTGGGCCGTCCCTACCGCTACGACGTGCAGGTGACGGCCCGGCCGGAGCCGGTGTACTCGCTGGTGGGCACGGTGCCGGAAGGGATGAGCATCGACATGAGCTCCGGCCTCATCTCCTGGACGCCCACGACAGCGGGGGCCGTGGAGGTGACGGTACGGGTGAGCAACGGCGTGGCTCCGGACGCGGAGCAGTCCTTGACCGTCACCGTGAAGGCGGATGAGGGGCCGCGTGCCATCCTCACGAGGCCCGTGGAGGGAGAGCGCGTGTCCGGCGGCACGGCGGAGTTCTTCGGCGACTGCGTGGACGACGTGGGCTGCACGCACGCCGAGTTCTACGTGGACGGCGAGCTGCGATTCACGGACACGCGCACGGACAACCCCTTCCACTTTGGCGGTGGACCCAACCGCTGGGACACCACGGGGCTGGCTCCGGGTGGCCACCTGGTGCGCTTCGTCGTGGTGGACACCGCGGGGGGGCGGGGCCAGGCCGAGGTGAAGGTGTGCGTCGGTGACGGGAGTTGCGAGCTGCCGGGCCCGCCTTCGCCCGAGGTCGAGGAGGGGGGCTGCGGCTGCGGTGCGGCTCCAGTGGCTCCGCTCGCCTGGCTGGCGCTGGGCGCGCTGGCGCTCCGGCGGAGGCGGGCGCGCGAGAAGTGATTCAGGGGACGCGCGCGGCTTCCGGCCTCGGCCCGTGTCTCAGCGCCGGAACATCACATCGGTGCGCACTGGAAGTCCGTTGTCCCGCCCTCGAAGCCGTCGCTCGGGTACACCAGAAGGTGGTATGCGCGGGTTCCATGTCTCGAGACGTCGAACTCCAGTGTCGTTGCGGAAAAATACACGGCTGGTTGCGCGATGCGGCGCCAGACACGGTGAACCGCGTCGTCTGCTACTGCGACGACTGTCAGGCGTTCCTGCACCATCTCGGCCGCGCCGAGCTGCTCGACGAGCACGGTGGCTCGGATATCGTGCAGGTCGCGCCATCGACGCTCTCGTTCGATCGCGGCATCGAGCTCATCACCGCCGTGCGCCTCACGCCCGAGGGCCTCTATCGCTGGTATGCGAGCTGCTGCAAGACGCCGCTCGGCAACACGGTGTCACCGCAGCTCCCGTTCGTCGGGATCATCACCGAACTGTTCCAGCAGGCGCCGGGCGCCCCCCGGTGTGACGAGGTCTTCGGCGCGCCGCGCGGTGGGATTCTCGGCAAGTTCGCGATCGGCAATCCGCCGCCCGGGTCGGTGAAGCCGAACGTGCGCCTGCTCGCGCGGACGATCCGTAAGTTGCTCGGCTGGAAGCTCCGCGGCAAGGCGTGGCCACATCCCTTCTTCGACCGCGCGAGCGGCAATCCGAAGTACCCGGTCACGATGCTCTCCACGGCCGAGCGTGACGCGCTCCGCTCGCTGTGTGGCCCGCGTCCCGCTCGCGCGTGACCGCGGCGGTGCGGTCAGCTCACCCGCCACTTCCAGCCATCCGGGAGTCCAGTCAGGGGGCGTCGACTTCTCGGGCTCGAGGGGGCCATCAGCCGTCACTCGTAGTCGACTACAAGTGTAGGTTGTGAAATAGGTAGGATGAATTTGTCTTCACTTGTAGTCGACTACAAGTGACGGGAGCGGCGGTTCGTCCCACCCGCTTCGTTGAGTTTCCGCGAGGCAGCCCCGTGTGTGAGTTCCCCGTCCCAAGCACCGCGTCGCCCGTCTCGGTGAGCACTTTCCGAGTTGGGTAACTTGGCGCGAGCGGAGGGCCATGCTTCAAATCCTCCCCTCATTCTTCAATGCGTGGGGGAGTTCCCAATGATGTCTTCGAAGCGCTCACTGCTGCCTCTGTCGTTGCTCGTGCTGGCCATCGCCTCGCTCGCCACCGGCTGCGCCGCCAGCCGCCGCGAGGCCTATGTGCAGGAGAAGGCGAGCCAGTACGTGTACCGCAAGCCCATCGCCGACGTGTGGCCCCACGTGCAGACTCTGCTCAAGGAGAAGGAGCTGGAGCTGCGCGAGGCGCCGGGCGCGTATGAGATCAGCACCGATTGGCAGATGGCGGGCGCGCCCTCGTCGCTGGGCACCGCCTATGCGCGCTACCTGGTGCGTGGCAAGCAGCCCACCGCGGCCACGTGCTCGGTGCAGATCTTCAAGCAGAACCGTGTCGAGACCGCCCAGAGCCAGGGCTCGCGGACCAATCAGGGCCAGGAGAATCCCGGCTTCAACGACAGCACCAACCTGCAGCGCGACATGGAGATGGAGTGGGAGCTGCTGCAGCGCGTGGACCCCGAGGCCGCGAAGTCCCTGCGCGCCGAGGCCGAGACGAACATCAAGTAGGCCCGTGGCCCCGCGCGCACTGGAACTGGCCATGAGCGCGCGCAATCATTACCAAGACATTGGTCACGCACCAATGCTCGCCGAAGTGACCAGGTGGCTGGCCGCTCAGGGTCAGCCATGATTCATTTCTCGAGGCGCGGACACGGGTTCAACCTGGTACCCGTGGCACCCTCACCCCGTCCCTCTCCCGGAGGGCGAGGGGTGGTGACGCGGTGGGAAGGAGAGGGCCCTCGAGAGGAGGGGACCCGGACAGCGTGTGACTTTGGGCCTCAGGCCGCGCGGCGGGCGGCGGCCGTCGGGCGGATGTCCCCGTGGTTCGGCGCGGGCAGGGTGATCGTCGGCGACAGGCCCGGCGCCACCAGCGAGCCCGTCAGCAGCGACGACGGGTGGAAGTTCACGAACGCCCCTTCCACTCGCGACGGGCCCGCGAACACCTTCTCCACCACCATCGACGAGTACTGCTCCAGCGAGCTTTCGCGCGTGTTGCCGTTGAGCACCACCTCCCAGCCCATCTGCTCGGCGAAGGCACGCAGTCCCGGAATCATCGACTGCAGCGGCGTGTAGCACTCCGAGGCCACGCCGTTCTCGCTCACCACGAACACCTCCTTGTCCGTGGCCACCGCCAGCGACATGTTCCCCATCGTGTGCCCCGGCGTCGACAGGATGGCCGCGCCCCGGCCCAGCCACGTGTCTCCGTCCAGCTGCACCACACGCTCCTCCGGCACCCCGTCCGTCCCGCCCGGCACGTACCAGACCTTCTCCAGCGGATGCAGGTTCTTCACCGACTCCCACTCGGCCCGCTGCACCAGCAGCTTCGCCCTCGGGAAGTACGCCGGCTCTCCATCCCCGCCCAGCCACCGCCGCACGTCCTGCACATGCAGGTGATCGAACGCGATGTAGTCCACGTCCTCCGGCTTCAGTCCCAGCGCCGTCAGGTGGCTCTGCACCGTTCCGTGCCGCCGCGTCATCACCTTGTCCGAGAGGAAGTCGCCGTACTTCTCCTTCAGCGACGCGAAGAAGGGCGCCGCCTGGCCGCGCTCGTAGTCGCTGGGGTTGAAGAGCAGGGTGCGCGTCACCCCGTCCTCCAGGTACTGCACCACCTGCATCCGGTTCGTCATCATCACGTAGGGCGCCGGAGACAGCGCTCCTCCGCTGAAAGCGAACAGCGACGGGAAGGGGAACGTGACGAGATCGCACGTGGCCACCGCCGCCACCGGGCCACCGGCCGTGAAGGCGTCTCGTGCCTCCTGTGCCGCCCGGCGGAGCTTCTGCAGGCGCACTCCGGACACCGGCTCGGCACGGGCCTCGTTGAGGAAGGGGAGGGGACGGAAGGACGTGTTCATGCGTTCACCGTGAGATCGAAGACGGTCTTCACCGACTGGTAGCGGGCACGTGCCAGGTTGGCCTCGATGGCCTCCTGGTAACGCGCGAGCGGAAAGGTATGTGTCACCAGCATGCTCGGGTCCGGGCCTTCCCGGCGGGCGAGCAGCTCCAGCACCAGGTCGAAGGTGTGCTGGCGAACGCCCCGGAAGCTCTCCGGCCCGTAGACGTAGGAGCCGAGCAGCGTCAGCTCGTTGCGCCACACCGTCGTCCAGTCCACGCGCTCGAGAATCCCCGCCGCTCCCACCAGCACCACCTTCCCCAGCGAGCGCGTGTAGCGCAGCGAGTCCTGCACCGAGGCCGCGCTGCCGATGCAGTCGAACGTCACCTCGTAGCCGCCCGTGAGCGCTGGCGGGCCGAGGATGGGGCGGTACACCTTCGCCCCCGTGCGCCGCGCCACCTCCTCGGCCTCGGCGGTGTCGTCCCTCATCACCCGGAAGGCCTCGTCCGCCCCGAGCTGCTTCGCCAGCCGCAACTGGTAGTCCTCGGCCGCCAGCAGCGTCACGTGGCAGCGCGAGCCCAGCGCCCGGATGGCCCAGAGGCACGCGAAGGCCACCGGTCCGCCGCCAATCACCAGCACCCGATCCTCGTCCTTCAGCGGCACCTTCAGCACCGCGTGCAGGCTCACCGCCAGCGGCTCCACCAGCACGCCCGCCTTGTCTCCCACCCCCTGGGGCAGCGGGTGGAGCTGCGAGGGGTGCGCCACCATCTCCGTCCCCATGCCCCCGGGCAGGTCCTTCTGGAAACCCAGCATCTGCCCCGGTGCCAGGCAGCCCTCGGCCGTGTGCTCGCAGCCGTTCTCCTGGCCCGCCGCGCACGGCTTGCACGGCGGCTGGATGCCCCGCAGGCGGCAGGGCAGCAGCGGATTCACCACCACCTTCTGTCCCACCTCCACGCCGCGGGCCTGGGGGCCCAGCTCCGTCACCTCGGCGAGCACCTCGTGGCCGAGCACCGCCGGAAAGCTGTTGAAGGGCTCGCTCTGGGGGCTCATCTTGAAGAAGAGCGTCCCCATGTCCGAGCCGCACAGCCCCGTCAGCAGGGGCCGCAGCCGCACCCAGTCCGGCCCGGGCAGGGTGGGGGCGGCCAGCTCACGCAGGGAGAGGCAGCTCCCGCGCCCATAGTGCAACTTCGGGTACATCCCCCCCATCCCCTTGGCGAGGACGTACTTGGGGATGGAGAGTTCGAAAACGAGTCCCTTCACGGGGCAAGCTCCCTGGGCAGGCGGCCTGACGGCGGGCCGCTGGAGTCTACCGTCGCGAGAGGAGCCGCGACACCGGGGCCGTTCTGGTAGGGTGACAGCAGAGGAACGAGGGGCATGGCGAAGGCGAAGCGGAAATCCGACGACACACTCTCCGAGGAGGCTCTCAACGACGAGGTCCGCGTCGAGGCCTCCCTGCGGCCGCGCTCCTTCGACGAGTACGTGGGCCAGAGCGCCGTCGTCGAGAAGCTCAAGGTGTACGTCCAGGCGGCCAAGAGCCGCGGCGAGGCGCTCGACCACTGTCTCTTCTCCGGCCCTCCGGGTCTGGGCAAGACGTCGCTGGCCTACATCATGGCCAACGAGCTGGGCGTGGGCATCCACGTCACCAGCGGCCCCGCCCTCGAGCGCAAGGGCGACCTGGCCGGCCTCCTCACCAACCTCAACGAGCGCGACATCCTCTTCATCGACGAGGTCCACCGCCTCAACGCCGCCATCGAGGAGTACCTCTACCCGGCCATGGAGGACTTCCGGCTGGACATCACCATCGACACCGGCCCCGCCGCCCGGGCGATGAAGATCGATCTGCCGCCCTTCACCCTCATCGGCGCCACCACCCGCACCGGCCTCCTCACCTCGCCGCTGCGCGACCGCTTCCAGATTCAGGAGCGGCTCGAGTACTACGAGCCCAAGCACCTGGAGCAGATCCTCAACCGCTCTGCGCGCATTCTCGGGGTGAAGCTGGACCGGAACGGCTCCCGGGAGATCGCCACCCGCGCCCGCGGCACGCCCCGCATCGCCAACCGGCTGCTGCGCCGCCTGCGCGACTTCGCCCAGGTCGAGGGCGATGGCAGCATCACCCAGGAGCTGGCCTCCACGGCCCTCACCCGCCTGGGCGTGGACGCCTCCGGCCTGGACGCGATGGACCGTAAAATCCTGCTCACCATCCTCGAGAAGTTCGGCGGGGGCCCGGTGGGCGTGGAGACCATCGCCGCCGCCGTGGGCGAGCAGCGCGATACCATCGAGGACGTGTACGAGCCCTTCCTCCTGCAGGAAGGCTTCCTCCAGCGCACGCCGCGCGGCCGCACCGCCACGCACCACGCGTACAGCTATTTCAACAAGAAGGCGCCCACCTCGGGTGGGCAGGGGTCCCTCTGGTGAGCACCACCGCCACCGCCGTCCCGACGCCTCCCATGTCTCGCGTTCCCCGTGACTTCTACGAGGACCTCGTCCGCACCTCCCAGGGCAACCGCGCCGGCTTCCTCTCCGAGCGCGAGCGCTGGTTGCGCGCCCTGCCCGTGGAGGCCCGCGAGGAGCTCCTCTTCGAGTTCGAGATGCTCCTGCGCAGCGTGGAGCGCTACGTCCACCTGCACGACAACGGCGTCATCGATCCCCAGGACAAGCCGCTCGTCACCCGCGACTTCCGCGAGGAGCTCAAGGACGTCCGCGCCACCCTCAGCCAGGCCATCCGCCTCGCCCGCCACCTTCTGGACCCCGACTCGGACCAGAAGCTCCAGTTCCGCCGCTACGTCGAGACGCAGCTCGCCGACGACAACATGCGCCGCTCGCGCATCGAAGGTGAGCTGGACCAGGAGACGCCCCAGGAGAGCCTCTTCGTCCTGCGCCAGTCCTTCGAGTCGCTGCGCAACCTCATCGATCACCTGCTGCAACTGCCGGTGTGCGGGCTGAGCCTCTTCAACGACGTGGGCAACCTCGTCCTGCGGGAGATCGTCCTCAACCGCTACTTCCGGCCCTTCCGGCTCAACGAGTTCCGCCTGGAGTATGACCGGCTGCGCTCGGTGCGCCTGCTGGCGCTGCTCTCCACGGTGCCGACGGAGACGCGGCCCCTCTTCACCACCGCGTACCTGAGCCTGTTCCGCCTGCTGCACTGTCTGGCCTACGTGAGCCAGGACTCGCAGGGCCCCATCCCCCGCCGTGTGCGCGTGCTGCTCGCCCTGGTGCGCAGCGAGGCGCTCAGCCTCGTGGGCTACCTGAAGAACGAGCTGGCCCCCAAGGCCGGCCCCAAGCCCCTCCAGGCCGCGTGTCTGCGCGCCGCCCGCGACATCGCCCGCGAGACGGATCGCATCGCCCGCGACGTGCTCGTGGAGCTGGACCGGGATCGCGCCGCCGCCGCCCGCGCCTCCTACGCCTTCACCCAGCTCTTCCAGGCCCAGGTGGTGGCCCTCACCGAGGCCCTCTCCCCGGGCTCCACCTCCGGCGAGGCCCCCTTCGAGCAGCTCGCCTCCTCCATGGAGGCCGCCGAGCGGCTGCGCAAGGACCTGTGGGTCTTCTCCCAGCTGTGCCGCGCCGCGGAGGGGCACCTGCGCAACGACGACGTCACCTCCGCCGAGGCCGTCATCTCCAGCATCGTGGCCTTCCTCGGCTACTTCCAGGACGGCAGCTACCAGCTGCTGCGTTACGTGGACTACGAGGCCTTCGACCGCTTCAGCGCGCTCCTCACGGAGCTGCCCTGGCCGCCCGAGGGCCCCGCCGTGCGCACCCGCCTCATCGAGGACCTGCGCGCCTTCTCCATGGTGCTGGAGAACACCTTCGCCGCCGTCAGCCGTCGTGCCCAGCTCCGGGGTTTCAACTTCGACCGGGCCGAGGCCGAGCTGCTCCGCGACCGCTTCCTCGCCGCCACCCGGTGACGCCGCTGTCGTGAATCCGTCACCGTAAGTACGCCTTGCGTCACGGATTCGTTCGTCAACCGTTTGATTCCAGGCATCCGCTTGCGTTATTGGGTCGCGTCAATGACGCGCCCTGACGGAGCGCGGCGTGTGGAAGTTCGGACACATTTGTCACGGTGACGGGGTAGGTACACAGCGAGTCGAGGGGGGAAGGGCGGCCGGCAGCTTCGGTCTCCCAGGCGAACCAGCTGGAAACTCCAGTGGATTCCGCCACTTGGGGCTCATGGAGGACTCCGTCGGTCCTCCTCCCAGGTGTGGGTTCAGTGGCGTGTGGTTTGCATCGATACGCGGCGCGTCAGATGGGCAGTGAACATTGACGGGTCCGTCCCCGGAAGGGGGTGGGCAGAGCAGCACCCGCATCGATTCAGAGGCGACACCGATCATGGCTTACACCTCGTACAACCAGCGCACCCTCTCGCACCCCGTCCGTTGCCAGGGCGTGGGGCTCCACTCCGGCGCGCCGGTGAACCTCTCGTTGCTGCCAGCGCCGGTGAACCACGGCATCGTGTTCGTGCGCACGGACATGCCGCGTCCGGTCTCCATCCCCGCCCTCACCGAGTACGTGGTGGACACGTCGCTGGCCACCACCCTGGGCAAGGACGGCGTGAAGGTGAGCACGGTGGAGCACCTGATGTCGGCGCTGGCCGGCATGGGGCTGGACAACGTGCGCGTGGAGCTGGACGGGCCCGAGGTGCCCATCATGGACGGCAGCGCCGCTCCCTTCGCCGCCCTCATCGCCGACGCCGGCGTGCGCGAGCAGGAGGAGCCCCGCCGCCTGCTCGTCATCAAGAAGACGGTGTCCGTGGTGGACGGTGACAAGGAGGCGAGCTTCTCGCCGTCCAACCGCTTCCGCATCTCCTGCACCGTCGACTTCAAGCACCCGCTCATCACCGAGCAGTCCTACGATCTGGAGTTCTCCGACCGGTGCTTCCACCGGGAGATCTCCCGCGCGCGCACCTTCGGCTTCCTGCGCGACGTGGAGATGCTCAAGAAGATGGGCCTGGCGCGCGGCGGCTCGCTGGACAACGCCATCGTGGTGGACGAGTTCTCCATCCTCAACCCGGACGGCCTGCGCTTCCCGGACGAGTTCGTGCGCCACAAGATCCTGGACGCCGTGGGGGACATCTCCCTGTTCGGCCGCCCGGTGGTGGGCCACCTCAAGGCCTTCAAGACGGGCCACGCGCTCAACCAGAAGCTGGTGAAGGCCGTGCTGGCGGACCCCTCCAGCTACGAGATCGTCCCGGCCCGCAAGCACCTGGAGTTGCCCGAGCTGCGCCTGCCGGAAATCGGCCTCGAGCCGCTGGTGGCCTGAAGGCAGACAGGCCCCCGGAGGGCATGAGAAATTTCTTTGCGAGTCCGGGGTTTTCTCGACTAAGGACCCGTACCCATGCTCATGCGCTCCACTTCCACGCTTCTGGCCGCTCTCGTGGCGGCCTCCCTCTTCTCCGGCTGCAACAAGGAGAATGCCCCGGCGGCTGGCGCCACCGCGACCACTCCCACCGCCCCGGCCGCCTCCGCCTCGGGTGAGCCCACGCCGGACACGGTGGTGGCCACCTACGGTGACGGGCAGAAGATCACCTTCGGCGAGCTCAACGAGCAGCTGCAGGAGCCGCTGGCCAACCTCGAGAAGCAGAAGTTCCAGATGCGCCGCCAGGGCCTGGACAACCTGGTGACGCGCCGGCTGGTGGAGGGCGAGGCCAAGAAGCGTGGCGTGACCGTGGAGCAGCTCTTCAAGGCGGAGGTCGAGGACAAGGTCCCGCAGCCGACCGAGGAGGAGATGAAGCAGGTCTTCGAGGCCAACAAGGAGCGGATGGAGAAGGGCGCCACCTTCGAGAAGAAGAAGGCGGAGATCGTCGACTTCCTCAACGGCTCCCGCCGGCAGCAGCGCGCGGGCGAGTTCATCGAGTCGCTGCGGAGCAACGCCAACATCAAGGTCACCCTGCCCGAGCCGCCCAAGCCGCCGGTGGTGCGCAAGACGGTGGCCGCCACGGGCGCCGCCAAGGGCCCGGAGAACGCGCCCATCACCATCGTGGAGTTCAGCGACTTCCAGTGCCCGTACTGCAGCCGCGCCAATGAGTCGGTGGATCAGGTCATGAAGGCCTACCCCACCCAGGTCCGGCTGGTGTTCCGCCACTTCCCGCTGGAGATCCACGCGCAGGCGCCCAAGGCCTCCGAGGCCGCGCTGTGCGCCCAGGACCAGGGCAAGTTCTGGGAGATGCACGACAAGCTCTTCGCCAACCAGCGGGCGCTCGAGATTCCGCAGCTCAAGGGCTACGCCAAGGAGCTGGGCCTGGACACCGCGAAGTTCAACAAGTGCCTGGATGACGGGGCGAAGGCCTCCATCGTGCAGGCCGACCTGGCCGACGGCCAGAAGGCGGGCGTCAACGGCACCCCGGCCTTCTTCATCAACGGCATCCTGCTCTCCGGCGCCCAGCCCTTCGAGGAGTTCAAGAGCGTCATCGACGCCGAGCTCCAGCCGAAGAAGTAAGGGGAGCCTTCCGCGTGGCACAACGCCCCAAGGCCACGCCTCGCGTCGGGGTGAGCGGTGAGCCGGCGGCGCTCGAGCTGGAGCGCCCCCTCGCCGCGAGCCTCTCCCCCGGCCGTCCCCTCGTGGCGCACTTCCATTCGCCCGAGGGGATGGTGCTGTTGCGGGAGCCCGCCGCGCTCACCGGCTTCTTCGCCGGCAGCCTCAGCTCGTTGTCCGTGGAGGAGGTGCTCGGCCACGTGCTCTCGGGCATCCGCAGCGGCCAGCTCATCCTCCAGCACGGCCTGGTGCAGCGCACCGTCAGCTTCCGCGACGGGCAGCCCATCTTCGCCGTCTCCAGCGTGCACCACGAGCGGCTCGGCGCCGTGGTGGTGCAGCTGGGGCTCGTCACCCCCGAGCAGCTGCACCAGGCGCTCGGCAAGGTGACGCCCACCCTGCGCATCGGCGCGGTGCTCACCCGCGAGGGTTTCCTCTCCGAGGCCAACCTCTACAGCGCCATGACGTACCTGGTGCGCGAGGTGGTGCTCAACCTCTTCGAGATGTCCGAGGGCAGCTTCCTCTTCCTCGAGGGGCGTCCGCCCGAGGGCGACTCGGTGAAGCTCCAGGAGCGCACCCGGGATCTCGTCCTCCAGGGCATGAAGCGCGGCGAGGTGGTGGCCCGGCTGCGCAAGCACTTCCCGGATGACCTGGCCGTCATCGCCGGCGCCGAGTCTCCACCGCCCGGCGAGGAGGCCCTCTTCGCCACGGCCGCGAATGGCACCACGCTGGGCGCGCTGCGCTCCGTCTGGGAAGGCAGCCTCTTCTCCTTCCTCACCTGGGTGGAGGAGCGCACGCGGGATGAGGCGCTCGTCCTCCAGCAGTCGAGCGCCGCGCCCCCCATGCCTCGGCGCGCCTCCGGCACCTTCCTGGCGGTGCCCCCGCCGCCCGTGGCGCCGCTCGGCCCCGAGGATCGCTTCAACGCGCTGCTCGCGCAGATCCACACCGCGCTGCGCCTGGCGGGCGCCAACCCGGACCTGATGCGCGACTTCCTCGAGTCGCCCCAGCAGGGCCTGGAGTCCGCCTACGAGGGCGTGCTGCTCGGCCCGGATGGCCGGGTGGACGTGGCGCGCATCCGCCAGAACGTCTCCAGCGGTGGCGAGGCCCTGGCGCGCGCCATGACTCTCGAGGCGCTCGACGCCTTCGTCTCCTACGCGCTCTTCTCCGCGCGCAACGTGCTGCCGGGCGAGATGTCCGAGCGGCTCTACCGCAGCTACCGCGAGCTCCAGGAGGGACTCTCGTGACGGACGCTTCCCAGGCGCGGGACAAGCTCGCGCTCGCCGCGGATCTCCCGCTGGAGGATGGCCTGCGCCTCTACCAGCAGGTGGCTCCCCACGTGGGCTACGCCAAGGTGGGCCTCTCGCTCTTCGTCGAGCACGGCCCGCCCGCCGTGGCCGCCTTCCAGAAGCTGGGCGCCAGGGTGTTCCTCGACCTGAAGCTGCACGACATCCCCAACACCGTGGAGCTGGCGGCCGCGCGCGCCGGGGCCCTGGGCGTGTCCCTGCTCACCGTGCACGCCGCCGGGGGCGAGGCCATGCTGAAGGCCGCCGTGAAGGGCGCGCGCGAGGGGGCCCGGGCCAGGGGGCACGAGGCGCCCCGGGTGCTCGCGGTGACGGTGCTCACCTCCATGTCGGCCGGGGACGTGGCCGCGGTGGGCCTCTCCGGCGCTCCGGACGTGGCGGCGCTGCGGCTGGCGAAGCTGGCCGTGGGCGCGGGCGTGGACGGGCTGGTGTGCTCGCCCCACGAGGCCCAGGCCTTCCGCCGCGAGCTCGGCTCCGCCCCCTTCCTGTGCACGCCCGGCATCCGCCCCGCCGGCGCGGCGAAGGGAGATCAGAGCCGCGCGGAGACGCCCGCCTTCGCGGTGCGTGCGGGTGCGGACCTGCTCGTGGTGGGACGTCCCATCCACACCGCGGCGGATCCGTTGAGCGCCGCGCGTTCCATCGCCGAGGAAGTTTCCACCGCCTGACAGCGGCCCGTCCGGCTTTTGACAGCCCCCCTGGCCGCGCCCGCCTGCCGTCCCCAGGTTGCTCCCCAAGGCCATCCGGTCGGGGGAGAACACATGGACGCAAGGCGGTTGTTGGGGTGGGGCTTGCTCGTGCTGTGCACGGCGTGCAGCGGGGCGAAGCAGGCGGTGCGCGAGCCCTCCGGGCCGGGGACGGGTGGCTCCGGTGTGGCGGCCCGGGAGCAGTCCGTGGACTCCGACGAGTTCGCCTCCCGACGCTACGTGGACGAGGCGATGGGCTTCGAGCTCATCCAGCCCGGCGGTGACTGGCAGTTGGATCAGACGGATGAGCAGACGCCCGAGGGGCTCACCATCCCCGTCGTGCTCAAGCACCGCACCAGCGGCGCCCAGGTGGTACTGCAGGTGGCGCCCGCGGTGGCCACGCCCGCCCAGTTCGCCGAGCGCCTGACGATGGGCCTGCGCAGCCAGCCCGGTTTCGTCACCAGCGAGCCCGAGCCGCTGCCCATGTCCGACAGCGCCGTGGGCTTCCACTTCGCCGTGGGCGACAGCGTGCGCGGCCGGGTGGTGGTGCGCGATGGCAGCGCCGGCCACGTCTTCATGATGCTCGCCACCTGGCCGGCCTCCGCGCCGGACGAGGTGCCGCAGACGGTGAACGCCCTCTTCGAGAGCGTCCGCCCGCTGCCCATCTCGCCCGAGCAGGTCTGAGCGAGCTCAGCCCTTGGACTTGCCGCCGCGCGCCGGCTTGGGAGCGGGAGCCTCGGTGGCCTCCGCCTCCTGCTGGCTGGCGCGGCGCCGCACGTACTCCACCAGCGTGCGCACGCCCACGCCCGTGCCGCCCTTGCCCAGGTAGCCCCGCTCCTTGGGGCTCACCGACGGGCCGGCGATGTCCAGGTGCACCCACGGCGTGTCCCCGACGAACTCCTTGAGGAAGAGCGCGGCGTTGATGGCTCCGCCCCAGCGCTCGCCGGAGTTCTTCATGTCCGCCACGTCCGAGCGCAGCACGTCCTTCTGCAGCTCGCTCACCGGCAGGCGCCACATCTCCTCGCCCGCAGCGCGCGCCGCCTCCAGCACGTCGTTCACCGCGCCGTCGTGCTCGCCAAAGGCGCCCACGATGTAGTTGCCCAGGGCGATGACGCACGCGCCAGTGAGCGTGGCCAGATCGATGAGCACCGCCGGCTTGCGCTCGGTGGCCCACGCCATCACGTCCCCGAGCACCAGGCGGCCCTCGGCGTCCGTGTTGGTGATCTCCACCGTCTTGCCCAGGCGCGAGGTGAGGATGTCGCTGGGCCGGTAGGACGTGCCCGAGGGCATGTTCTCGCACGCGCCGATGAAGGCGTGCACGGGGAAGGGCGGCTTGAGGGTGGCGATGACCTTCATGGCGCCCAGCACCGCGGCCGAGCCGGCCATGTCCGTCTTCATCTCCACCATGGAGTCGGTGGGCTTGAGCGACAGGCCGCCCGAGTCGAAGGTGATGGCCTTGCCCACCAGCGCCACCGGGGCGTTCTTCGCCTGCTTCGCGTTCTTCGGCGTGTACTCGATGTGGATGAGCTTGGGCTCGTTGATGCTGCCCTGCGCCACCCCGAGGAACATCCCCATCTTCAGCTTTTCGATCTCCTTGCGGCCACCCACGGAGATCTTGATGCCGACCTCCTTCGCCATCTCCTGCGCGGCCCGCGCGAGCGCCTCGGGGTTGACGACGTTGGGGGGCTCGTTGACCAGGTCCCTCGCCCAGTTGGTGGCCTCACCCACGCGCTGCGCGAGCGCCACCGCCTGATCGTGCTCCTTCGTCTTGTCCACGCCGCCAGGGAGGGCGAGCCGCACCGTGGTCAGCTTGGGGGCGTTCTTCTCCTCCTTGGCCGAGGACTTGTAGCGCTCGAAGCGGTAGGCGCCCAGCTCCAGGCCCTCCACCACGGCGCGCAGGGCGGCGAGGGTGTCCTGCGTCTCGGGCACGGAGAACACGAGCGTGCGCACCTTGAGGCGCTGGGCCGTCTTCGCCGCGCGGCCCGCGGCCAGCCGCAGCACCTCGGGGTTGTACCTGGTGCGCGAGCCCAGGCCCAGCAGCAGCACGCGCTCGGTCTCGAGCTTGCCGTGCGCGTGCATCACGAAGGTCTGCTCGCCCTTGCCCTTGAAGCCCTCCTGGGTGGCGGCGGTGAGCAGCCGGCCCTCCAGCGACTTGTCGGCACCGGCCAGCGGCGCGGGCGGCTTGTCCCCGGTCTCGCCTTCGAAGAGGGGAATCACGAGCAGCTCACCGCTCGCGCGGGCGGCCTCGCCGGAGATGAAGCTGAAGTTCATGAGGGACACGGGCTCCTGAGAAATGAGGGGTCGCGACTGTAGCGCCGGGAATGTTTCAGGCAAGAACGGTCGAGCGTTCCGTCGTTGCATGGACGCCGCCCGGTGGCTACGTCGTGGCCCATGCCCTCGTTGCTGCTGCATCTCACGGCGATCGAACGACTGGCGGCCAATCCGGGAGATCTGCCCGAGGACTTCGTCCGGGCGCTGTCCGAGGACCTGGCCTACGCGCGCTTCGGCGCGGCGCTGCCGGACCTGCCCCTGTGTGAAGGTGTCCGGGGCGGGCTGCGCGCCTGCTACTCCGGCCAGGACTGGCCCCACTTCGCGCGGCTGTACCACGAGAAGGCGCCCGTGGGCATGGGCCTGAAGATGGCCGAGCTGGTGGCCGCTGGCGCGCTGGTGGGCACCGAGGCCGGGCTGGCGCTGCTGGCCGGCTACTTCACCCACCTGTCCCTGGACCGGGCGCTCCATCCCCGGGTGGACAGTCTGGTGATCCGCCACCGGCGCCGGGGCGAGCACGCGCTCACGGCCCACCGGCAGATCGAATGGACGCAGACGCTCTTCTACCTGCGCGAGTTGCACGGGGTGGACCTGGTGGGCAGCCCGCGCCTGCGCGCGAAGTTCGAGGTCACCAAGAGCGCCGGCTTCCCGGTGAAGGGCATCGGCCGCGGCATCTACGAGCTGGTGCGGCTGGCCTCGCAGGAGACGCTGCAGGAAGCGCCCACCAAACAACAGCTGGACGGGTGGGCGCGGGGCCTCTACCTGGCGGGGCTGTACCTCTCCAGCCCCTTGGGGCGGATGCGGGCGCTGCCTGCCTGGTCGCAGCTCAGCTTCCAGGAGTTGTACCGCAACGACGGATTCGACTTCGCCGCCGAGGTGGAGCTCGCGGTGGAGCAGGCCCGCGCGGTGTTGCGACGTCTGCTGGCGTACATGGCGCGGGGCATCTTCACGCCGCGGGCACGCGCGCGGTTCCTCGAGGAGTTCCCCGAAGGCACCATCGGTGCATGCGCCGCATAAGCGCTCCCTGCACGAAGAGCAACCGGCCGATCGAGCACCGGTGGTCAAGGGGAATGCCGCTATCCGATCGGCAAGGCGGCCCCTATCCTCTTCGTGGGTATGACGCTTCTCCTCTTGATATCCGCCGGTGTCCTCGCGGGACTCACGGGCGCACTGCTGGGTGTAGGTGGAGGGGTCATCCTCGTCCCCACCCTGGTCCTGGGCTTCAAGGTGCCCCTGGAGGACGCCGTCCCCGCGAGCCTCATGTGCGTGGTGGCCAGCTCCTGCGGCGCGGCGGCCAGCTATGTGGAGCGTCGGCTCAGTGACATCCGCCTCGGCCTGACGCTGGAGCTGGCCACGGTGATGGGCGCCATCGCCGGAGGGCTGGTGGCGAGCCTGATCGCCCCGGCGTGGGTGGCCCTGGTGTTCGGCCTCTTCACCCTCTACGTGTCGGCGCAGATGCTGCTGGTGCGCGCGCCGGTGGAGCAGAAGGTGGAGGAGTACGTGCCCACCAACTACCCGCTGGGCATCTCCGGCTCCTTCGTGGCCGGGAGCCTGTCGGCGCTGCTGGGCGTGGGAGGCGGTCCGCTCAAGGTGCCCCTGATGAGCTACGGCATGGGGGTGCCCTTCAAGGTGGCCAGCGCCACCAGCAACCTCATGATCGGCGTGACGGGGGCGGCGAGCGTAGCCGCCTACGCCTGGCGCGGGCACGTGAAGCTCGACCTGGTGGCGCCGCTGGTGGTGGGGGTGCTGGCCGGCGCGTCCGTGGGATGCCGGTTGATGCCGCGCGTGCCCACGTCGGTGCTGAGGCGGTTGTTCGCTCTGGTGTTGCTGGTGGTGGCAACCCAGATGCTGTGGAAGGGAGGGGAGGGACTGTGGCCGAGCCTGCCGAAATGACGACGACTGTATCCCCCGTGGTGACGGGGGCCATTCCCGTGAATCTGGAGGACGCCGTCCGCGCGAAGGTGCCGCCTCCACTGCCTCGGAGGGCCACCGCGGCTCCCGTGATCCCAACGCTGGAGCGCACCCCGGCGCATGTCACGCGCGCGGAAGCCGGTGAGCAGTGGATCTCCCGGCTGCTCCGGGTAGGCGCCATGTGCAGCGGAGGGCTCTTCCTCGCCTCGCTGGCGCTGGAGTTCCTGCCCCAATCCGAGAACGTGCACGTGGCCATCGACGTGCTGCGCAAGGGCGCGGCCTCGGCCCTGCTGGTGACGCCGGTGGTGCGGCTGGTGGTGGCCGGTACCACCCTGGGCATCCGCGGCGAGTGGAAGTACGCCCTCTACGCCGCGGGAGTGCTGGGCCTGCTCGCGGTGGCGGTGGGCGCGGGACTCCACGCCTGACTCACACCGCCTGATTCACACGCCGCGCGAGTCGAAGTGGGCCAGGACCTTCCGGGCCTTGGCCACGTCGTCGGCGCGTCCCTGCTCCTCGAAGAGCGGAATCACCGCCTCGAGCTCGACGCGCGCGCTCTTCCAGTCCTGCACGAAGGTGCACGCGATGCTCAGGTCCCACCGGGCCCGCGCCTCGTAGGCGTGGTCGTGCAGCTGCTCGTACAGCTCCGCGGCCTCCTTCAGGTGCGGACGCGCGGCCTCGTGGTTGCCCAGCAGGCCCTCGGCCTCGCCCAGCAGCAGCCGGCACAGCGCCAGGGGCTCCGGATCGCCTTCCTTCTCCAGCAGGGGCAGTGCCTCGGAGAAGCGCTTGCGCGCCGTCTCGTACTCGCCCGCCTCCATGCGGATGTCGCCGATGTCCAGCAGCAGCTGGGCGATGCGCGCCCCGTTCTTCGCCTGCCGGTAGAGCAGCAGCGCCTCCTGGTACTTCTCCTCGGCGGCCTTGGTCTGGCCGATGGAGCGCAAGGACTCGCCGATGGCCGCACGGCACAGCGCCTCGTTCTCCTGATCCTTCAGCTCGTTGAAGAGCGCCGTGGCCCCGGCGATGTGCTCGATGGCGCGCCGGTGATCCTCGAAGTTGGCGCTCACCACGCCCAGGCCGAAGAGCACCTGCGCCTGGCCGTGCTTGTCCCCGGCCGTCTGGAAGTAGCCCAGCGCCTCCTCGTAGTGGCGGCGGCTCTCGGCGTGGTCCTCGAGCATGCCGTGCAGCTCGGCCAGGTGCACCAGCCCCTTGCCGATCTCCCCCGGGTCTCCGGTGATGCGCGTCACGGCGAGCGCGTTGCGCTGGTTCTGCAGGGCTTCCTGGATGTGGGCGCGTTCGGTGTCGGTCAGGCTCATGGGGGGCTCAGTGCTCCTCGCCCTTGTTGCGTCGACGCGGCGGCTTGTCCAGCGAATCCGCACCATTGCGCCCGGCCTCGTGCACCAGCAGGGGCGAGAAGAAGCAATCCTTCTTGGTGTATTCGTCGAAGGAGAAGGCGAAGCGGTAGCTGGCGGCCGCGCGCTGGTTGCAGTCGGTGCGCTCGCAGAAGCGGCAGGAGATGCCGCTGGGCACCGCGTCCTTGCGCAGATCCGTCGTGGGCAGCCCGTACGCCAGGTACTTGGCGTTCTCCGCGTGCGTGCCCAGGCCGATGGAGTAGGCCGTGCCGCGCACGATGGAGCCCTCAATCGGCTGCAGCTGCACCTTGGCGAAGCAGAAGTACGAGGTGCCGTCCGGCATCATCGAGTACTGCCGGGTGATTTGAGACGGGTTGAGGAAGGCCAGGTGCACGGCCCACTTGCCGCACGAGCCGCCGCCCGTGGCGAACTTGATGCCGGTGCCGCTGTAGCGCTTGGAGATGTTGCCGGCGATGTCCGAGCGCAGGAAGTGGAAGGGGAGGCCCTTGCGCTTGGGGTCCGAGAGGTTGCACAGCCGGTGGGCCACCGTCTCGTACGTGGTGCCGAAGAGGTTGGAGAGCAGCTCCACGTCGTAGCGCGTGCGCTCCACCTCCTTGAAGAAGTCCCCGTAGGGCAGCATCAGCGCGCCGGCGAAGTAGTTGGCCAGGTTCACCTTGATGAGCCGCTGCGTCTCCGCGTGCCGCGTGCGCGAGCCGCCGACAATCCGCTCCACCAGCTTCTCCCGGTCCAACACCATGAGGCCGATGGACGCGGCGAGCTGGAACTTGAGCGGCTGCTCGGTGAGATCCGGCGAGAGGATGAGCTCCTGGGTCTCGGGATCGAACCGGCGCACCACCGAGGAGCCGCTGGCCGCGGACTCGAAGCGCACCCGGTAGCCGAAGCGCTCCTCCAGCAGCGGCACCAGCTGCTGGCTGGTGAGCAGGCGTCCCAGCTTGAAGTCGCGCCGCAGCGCCTCGGCCTGCTCCTCCAGCTCGGGGAAGTAGTTGTGGTGCGTCTGGAGGAAGTCGCTCACCTCGTCGAAAGGCGAGTAATCGAAGCGCAGCCCCGGCCCGGATCCGGACGAGCTGCCCGGGGCCGCCTGCGTGCGCGCCCGCTCCTCGGCGTTGAGCTGCGCCAGCACGTTCTCCAGCTGCGTGCGCGTGTTCTTGTAGAGGTTGAAGAGCGCCGCCACCGTGCCCGCCAGCTTCGGCTCGGCCGACAGGCTCTGCAGCGACTCGGGGTCGATGTCGAGGCTCTTGAGCAGCGGCTCGTCCAGCAGCTTCGCGAGCGCCTCGTCCACCCGGCCCTCGCCGAGCGTGGACATGAACTGCTCGGGGTCCTGGTCGAAGTAGCGCAGCGCCTTCCACAGCAGCGGGAAGGGCATGACGCGTTTGCCCTTCTCGATGAGGTTCAGGTACGCCGGGGAGACCCCCAGGTCCTTGGCCGCGTCCGTCTGCTTGATGTTCCGCGCGAGCCTCAGACTGCGCAGCTTCAGGCCCACGTTCGCGTTGAGTGCGTTCTCGTTCATCTCTGCGTGTCCTGGAGGGGTGGTGTCACTCCCAGTACCCGGTCCCTCCGACACGGCCACTGTGCGGAGGCGTTTACCGATTTGCAATAAACGTTTTCGGGAGCAACCGGCCTTGTCCTCGAGGGAACCCTGGAGGGCCCCGGAGGACGTCCCGGCGTGTCCAGCACTGGGTAAATGGTTGATTTTACAGGGCTCGGTAGGCAGCTCTGCGACCTGTACTGTAGGACAACACGCTCATAGTCAAAATTTTACCCGTACGGTTTACTGACACCGAATGTGGCCGGAAGGTTGGGTGTGGGGCAGGAGACCCAAGCACTGGCCGAGCGCCCCGGTGGCATGGGAGACGTAGGCCATGCCTCCGTCCAGGCGGGTTCCCTCCTTCGTGGCACTGGCCGCCCTGTGGGGGGCGCTGTGCTCCTGTCTCCCGTCCGGGGCTCGCCCCCTGCCTCCCCGCGAGGAGCCGGGCGCCCTGCGCTACCACGTCACCTATGTCCGCGAGCCCCAGCCCGCGCTGGAGGTGGGCCTGCTCCGGGTGGGCGAGAGGGCGCCGCGGGACTTCCTCTTCACGCAACCGGGCGGCGTCGAGCGGGTGCGCGTCTTCGGCCGGGACGGCTCGGAGCGGGAGGTGCCGGTGTCCGCCGAGGGCGGCGTCCTCGTTCCGCCGGACACCCGCTCGTTGCGCTACCGCTATCCGCTGAACGCGAGCCCCCGCGGGAGACACGCGGGCTTCTTCACCGGTATGGGCGAGGGCGATGCGTGGCATGTCGCGGGCCGCGCCTGGCTGTTGCGCCCGCGCACGGCGACACCCGCGTTGAGCGCGGAGCTCGTGGTGGAGGGCGTGGACGCGCTGCTGCCCTGGACGCCGGACGCGAGCGGCGTCTACCGGCTGCGGGGCGATGATCTGGTGAACTCGGGCTTCCACGGCTTCGGCGGACGGCGGTGCATGCTGCGCCTGCCGGGCGGGGAGGTGGAGGTGGCGCTGCTCGGCCGCATGTCCCGCATGGACGACGCGGCCCTCTGCGCGTGGCTGGAGCAGTCCGCCCGCGAGGTGCTCACGGTGCGGCGCTCCTTCCCGTACCCCCGCGTCACCGTGCGCCTCGTCGCGGTGCCGGGACGCGAGGATCCCGTTCCCTTCGGCATGGTGCTGTGGAGCACTCCGCCGAGCATCTCGCTGCTGGTGGGCCAGGACGCCGAGCCGGCCTCCTTCACGCGCGACTGGGTGGCCGTGCACGAGCTGCTCCACCTGGCCCACCCGCCCATCCTCCCGCGCGTCGCGTGGCTGTCCGAGGGGCTCGCCACCTACTACACGGAGCTGGCGCGGGCGCGCTCGGGCAGGCAGACCCCGGAGCGCGCGTGGACGGAGTTGCTGGCCGGCTTCGCGCGCGCGCGCCGCGCCGTGGGCTCGCGGACCATGGAGGACGTCGTCACCCGGGGCGATTCCTACCTGGGCACCTATTGGACGGGCGCGCTCGTCGCCCTGCACCTGGACGTGGCGCTGCGCCGCGTCACCGGCAACACGCGCAGCCTCGATGATGTGCTCGAGCGGCTCGCCGCGTCCGGCCAGGTTGCAACTTTCGACGATTTCGGCGCGGCGGTGGACGCCATCGCCGGCCGGCCGCTCTTCCAGGAGGTGGTGTCGCGTCACCTGAGCCAGCCCGCTTTGGCCGAGCTGGAGCCTCTGTTAGAAGCGCTCGGCGTCGAGTCCGTGCCGGACGGAGCCAGGCTGGGAGTCGCCCGTGACAGCCCGCTGCGGGATGCTCTGGTGGCTCCGCGATGAGGAGGGTGTAACCACTCATTTCGTCGTGCGTATGACAGGCGCGAGCTCTTCGCGGACGTTCCACCCCCACGCAGTGAAAGGACACACCATGAACATCAAGACCATGGCCGCCATCGTCGGAACCCTCTCCCTCGGCACGCTGGCCACCGGCTGTGCGACCGCGAAGCCCGCGGCCGCCGCCTCCGAGGAGAAGGGCAGCGAGGCCTCCTGCAAGGGCACCGCGGCCCCCAGCCAGGAGAAGGGTGGCGAGGCCCAGTGCGGCGGCCAGAAGGCCGGCACCACCGAGGAGAAGGGTGGCGAGCACAAGTGCGGCGCCAACGGCTGCGGCGGCGCCACCAAGCCGCAGTAGTGAATAGCCCCCGAGTCCTCGGGGGTTGTCTTCCGGGCGGCAGGGAGCCTCTTCCCGCCGCCCGTGTCTTTTTCTGGCCGTGATTCTTCTGGAGGGTTGCCGGTGAGCTACGCGCGCAGACATGGGCTGAAGCCGCTCGGGGCGGGCATCGGGTTGCGGCGCGAGTTCTACGCGCGGCTCCCGGACACCTCCCGCGCCCTGGACTGGGTGGAGATCGTCCCCGAGAACTTCCTCACCCTGGGGGGCCGTCCGCAGCGCGCGCTGGATGCATGCGTGGAGCGCTGGACGGTGCTGCCGCATGGGGTGGCGCTCAACATCGGCGGGCCGGAGCCGCTCGACGAGGACTACCTCTCGCGGCTCAAGGCGCTGGTGGAGCGGGTGGACGCGCCCTTCTTCTCGGACCACCTCTGCTACTCGCGGCTGGGCGGGGCGTACCTGCATGACCTGCTGCCGTTGCCCTTCTCGGAGGAGGCGGTGGAGCACGTGGTGCCGCGGGTGCGCGAGGTGAAGGAGCGGGTGGGGCGGCCCTTCCTGCTGGAGAACCCGAGCTACTACGCGCGCATGCCGGGGGGCACCCTGGACGAGGCGGCCTTCCTGCGGCACGTGGCCGAGGAGGCGGACTGCGGCCTGCTGCTGGACGTGAACAACGTGTACGTGAACGCGCGCAACCACGGCTACGAGCCAAGGGCCTTCATCGACGCGCTGCCGCTGGAGCGGGTGGTGCAGATCCACCTGGCGGGCCACGAGCAGCGGCCGGACGTGCTCATCGACACGCACGGGGCACCGGTCTGCGATGAGGTGTGGTCGCTGTACCGCTACGTGCTCGAGCGCACGGGGCCGGTGTCGACGCTGATGGAGTGGGACCAGGACATCCCCTCGCTGGAGGCCGTGCTGGACGAGGCGGACCGGGCGCGCGCGGTGCTGGCGCAGGCGGTGGCGCGATGAAACCCGGGCTGCATGGCTTCTTCGCGTCGATGGAGCAGTACCTCACCCGGCCGGGCCCGGACGCGCTGGAGCGGCTGTACACGGCGCACCCGGGCTGGGACGCGCCGCACTCGCGGGTGGCGCTCTACGGGCAGATGGTGCGCCACCACGTGACGTCCACGCTGGAGAAGCTCTACCCGCTCACGCGCGCGGGCGTGGACGAGGCACGGTGGGCGGAGCTGGTGCGGGCGTACGAGGCCTCGCGTCCCTCGCGCTCCTTCGAGATGAACGGGCTGGGCGAGGGCTTCCCCGGCTTCCTCGCGGACGAGGCGGCGGCGCGCGGGCTGCCGGACTTCCTGCCCGCGCTGGCGCGCTTCGAGTGGACGGACTTCGCGGTGTACACGTCGATGGAGCCGGTGCCGGAGCGCGTGGAGCGGCTGACGGTGAACCCGACGCTGGCGGTGCTGGAGCACCCCTTCCAACTCTGCGCGCACGTGCGGCGGCAGGGGAGGGGAGCGCCGGAGCCGGGCCAGGAGATGGCGCTGCTGTGGCGTCACCCGGAGCGGCTGGTGACGATGTTCCTGGCCGCGAACGATCGCTCGCTGCTGGCGTTGAAGATGGCGGTGGAGGGATTGACGCCGCCGCAGGTCTCGGCGGCCACCGGCGTGGCCGAGGCCGACATCCGCGCCGCGGTGGAGTCGTGCGTGGCGGACGGCCTCGTCCTGTCGCCCTGAGACGTCACCGAGCGGCTCCGGCGTCCACCGGAGCCGCCCAGGTGGGCACTGCTACCGGATGTCGACCTGGCAGGTGTTGCCGCTCGTACCGGTCACGCACTTCAGACCATCGCAGCACGCGGAGGCGCCGCCGCAGGCCTGGCCGACGCCGGAGCACGGCGGGGTGCAGGTGCAGTTGCCGCCCGTGCAGTCCGCGCCGGTGGTCTTGTCCAGGCAGCGCAGCCCGTCGCAGCAGGGCGCGACCGTCGAGCAATCCTCGAAGGACGGCGCGCACGACGGAATCGCCTGGCACACGCAGGCGCCCGCCACGTCACAGGGGATGGGCGGATCCTGGTTGAGCTGCACGCACTGCAGGCCGTTGCAGCACGTGGCGCCGCCGCCGCACCCCTCGCTCTCCGTGGCGCACCCGTTGCTCACGAAGTAGCTCGCCCACTGGGCGATGTGGTTGGACGTGTTGATGTCCTGGAAGGGCAGCGCGAAGGCCGCGTAGGACGGATCCCCCGAGCCCACCTTGTCCGGGTCCACCGCCGCCATCCACAGCAGCGTGCTCCACGGGTTCTCACCCGAGGTGGACGTGAGCGGCTGGCGCAGGCCGTACTTGCGCGAGGAGGAGAACGTCACCCACATGAGCCGGCTCGTCTCGCCGTTGTTGCCGCGCGTCACGAAGGGGCTCCACTTCGGGTAGCTGTTGGTCAGCTTCGTCTCCCCGTTGTCCAGCACGCCGCCCCTGTTGGCGTTGGTCAGCTCCACCGGCGTGGCATTGGCCTCGAGCTTCGCGGCCCACAGCTTCGCGGTCGGGTCCGTGTCGCTGTTGCAGTCGGTGTGCGAGTCGGAGCCGGTGGGACAGGTGGACTCGTTGTAGACGAGGAAGGAGGAGTCTGGGGCGATGGCCGGGTAGTAGCGGTTCAGCCCGTACACGGACGGCACCACCGTCACCGGATCGTTCCAGCCGCCCGTCTTCGCCGTCACCATCTTGATGGCGCCCTTGTAGCTGCGCTGGTTCGTCCCGACCTTGCCCATGGACATGAAGGCGATCTTCTGGCCGTCCGCGCTCCAGTCCGGGTGGTTGGCGGGGCTGGCCGAGGTGCCGGTGTTGGGGATCTCCCCCTCGTAGGCCGCGTCCGTGCCGCTGAAGAGCTTCAGGTTGTAGGTATTGGCGCCGCTGTCGGCGTAGGCGCCGACGAACTTCGTGCCGTCCGGGTTCCAGGACTCGAAGTTGCTCAGCTTGGTGGCGCTCTGCGCCAGGTTCACCTTGTCCGTGGAGGAGTTGAAGGTGGACAGGTCCACCAGGGCGAGCCGGCCGTCGTTCTGGCCGTTGACCTCGGCCACCAGCTTCTTGCCGTTGCGGCTGAGCGCATGGCAGCCCACGCAGCTGATGCCGGTGCTGTTGACGTTGCTGGCCCGGAGCACGGACGTGGCGCTCGGGGTGCCGGTGCCGGCGAAGTCATAGCGCATCACGCCGGTGCCCCCCGACGTCGTCCAGTAGTAGAGGGCGCCCTTGATCTCCGCGCGGGCGAACTGGAGGGAGATGGGATCGGAGACGCCCACCTTGCCCGTGCCCGAGTCATCCGTGGCGCGCACGATGAGGCGCACCGGCTGGCCACCGCGGTTGCTCTCGGCCAGGAACTTCCACACCTTGTCCTCGGGCGTGTAGATGCAGCCGCGCTGTCCCGACGGCACCGCGCCCGAGGGCGGCGTGAAGCCGGTGGGCAGGTAGCAGCGCAGGTAGACGCGCACGTCCGTGATGGTGTTGGAGAACCGCAGCTCGAAGAGCGAGTTGGTGCTGGGGCCCGAGAGGAAATGGATCTCCAGCTGCCCCAGGTTGGGCGGCACCATGACGCCGTTGTTGGGGTAGACGATCTGCGGCTTGAGCGCGGCGTCCACCGTGCCGCCGAAGCGGCCGTCCGGGTTGGCGGGCACGGGGGTGGTGCCGCCGGGCGCCGTGGTGTCCGACACCTTCTGGTCCAGCTTCACCGTGATCTCGGTGGAGACGGACGTGGTGCCAATGCGGGCGCGCACGAAGCTGGTGCCGCCCACGGTGGCGCTCGAGTTGAAGTTGGCCCCGATGAAGGTGCCCAGCCGCGTATCGTCGATGCTGAAGGTGGACTGGCTCGTCACGTCCTCCGTGTGCCCGTCGGTGTAGGTGCCGATGACGGTGAAGCGCTGCGACACCCCGGTGCTGCCCGTGACGGTCAGCAGCGGCTTGACGGGGGTGATGGCCAGCGCGCCCAGCGTGGGGCCGCCACCGCCGTCGGGGTCGCCTCCGCCGTCCGTTCCGCCGCCACCATCGGGTCCACCATTCAGGCCGCCGTCCGCCGTGTTACCGGCATCGGGCCCACCGTTGTTGGTGCCGCCGCCGCAGGAGGAACAACCAGACAGCGCGGTCGCTGCCATCAGGATTCCGAGGAGCCAGGTTTTCTTCCACATGGCCCGCTAGCGTAACGCTGTTTCCGACGTATGGCTCGGGCTTCCTGGGGCGCTGCCCTGGAGGGCATCCATCCGCAAACGCCCCCCGCGTTTCCCAGTTTTCGAGAATGTCGGCGCTTCAGGGCATGCCGGGGGGCTGGCACCGCTCGTCGCGGCAGGAGAGGCCCGGGGCGCACTGCTCATCCGAGACGCACTCCTGGCACTGGCCCTCCGGGGTGCACGGAAGGCTGCGCTCGCAGCCGATGGTGCCACAGCCGCGGTGGAGGAAGCCCTGGTCGTCGTCGTTCGGCTCGGGCAGCTGGATCCTCACTTCCTTGGACTCGCTCTCCTTCACGCACGCTTCCGTCGCCTTCGCGGGGAAGCCGGTGGCGGAGGCCTCCAGCGTGTAGCAGCCCTCCGGGAGGGGACCCACCCGCAGGCTCCCGTCCTCGAGGAGCCGCTGCTGCTGGAAGGGCGTGCCCGTCACGGACACCAGCCCACCTTCCACCAACTGGCGCGCGGGTCCCCGCACCCGCAGGTCCAGGAAGCCGCCAGCGCGGGGCACCACGTCCTCCAGGCGCGCCGAGCCGCCTCCGGGCACCACCACCGGCAGCCGCACGGCCTTGTCCGCGCTGGCCACGATGAAGAGCTCCACCGGGCCGGCCGGCACGCCCTCCAGCACGAAGGTGCCATCCCCGGCCACGGGGCCGCGCAGCTCCGGGTGGCCCACCAGCGACACCACGGCCACCAACGGGTCGGCCTCGCGGAGGTAGCCCCGTACAGTGCCCGTCCGGAAGGGGGCGTTGTCGAATCCCCCGCATGCGCCCGTGACGAGGGCGAGGGCGAGGGCCATCATCACGCTGTAGCTGGTCTGGCGCATCAGAAGCGGTACCCCACTCCGGCCCATCCGCCGGAGAAACCCACGGCCTGTCCCTGCCCATCCACCACCACGTACGTCACCATCAGCTGCGTCTGCGCGGCCAGCTCCAGCCGCTCGCCCAGCCGCCACACCACGCCGCCCACCACGCCAGGGCTGAAGGTGAAGTACTGCTGCGCTCCGGTGAAGGCCTCCGTCTGGAAGGACCGCTGGAGGTACAGAGCGGCCACACGCGGGCCCGCATAGAGCGACAGCCGGTCCCACCGCCACGTGTAGGGCACCGCGGCCCCCAGTGACAGCGAGGTGTAGGTGAAGGGCACCGAAGCGCCGGGCGCCAGGTGGAGGCTCTGCCGGCCCCGGCTGCCACTCAGGTCGAAGACGAGGCTCAGGTCCGGCAGCGGCCGCTCCTCCAGCCGCAGCACCAGCGCCAGCTCCGGCGAGGCGGGCAGCAGCTCGTTGCGGCTGCGCGCGTCGACGAAGGAGAACATGCCGCCCATCAGCGACAGCGAGCGCCGCGGCAGGCTCCCCGCCAGCAAGCGCTCCAGCGGCAGCCGCTCGCCCGCGCCGATGTCCACCACCTGGCGCATGAGGACGTCATCCCCCTTGGTGAGCTCCACGGTGCGCCGGCCCGGCGGCACCGCGGCGCCTCCGGGCAGCTCCGTGCGCGGCTCCCCATCCACCTTCAGCGTGAAGCCGTCCAGCCGGGGGTTGTACGAGAAGAGCTCCGGGCGGCCCGTCCGATCGATGTGGCCGGAGAGCACCACCGGATCCGCCCCCACCTCGAGGATCTCCGCCGAGGGCCGCTGCCGCCCCTCGGTGAAGGCGTAGGTGTGGCGGCGCGCATGGTCATGCGCCTCGGTGGCCGTGACGGCGCCGTCGAAGTTGCGGTCCGCCGCGCCATTGAGCCCGTCGATGAGGAAGTGGGTATAGATGTCGTTGCGCAGCCCCTCGTCCTCGCGGGCCGTCTCGCCCCAGTCGCAGGCGGCGAACACCATGGAGGCGCGGCTCGACTCCTCGAGGGGCCGTGCGTAGAAGCCGGACTTGATGCCGGCCAGCTCGGCCTCCAGCTCCCGGGGCAGCAGCGACTTGCCGCTGCCGCTGTGGCAGGTGGCCAGCACCATGAGCCGGCGGCGCGAGGGCAGCTGGTCGAACTCGGCCTTCAGCTCGTCCATGGCCAGCGCCGTCTGGGGGATGGCCCGGAACGAGGCATCCGTGGTGACCAGGTAGCGCTTGAGCTCGCCCTTGCCGTCGCGCGCCAGCGTGCCGTGCGCGGAGAAGTACACCACCACCACGTCATCCGGCCGGGTGGCCTGCTGCCGCAGCTCGCGCAGCGCGCCGAGGATGGCCGCCCGCGTCGTCTCCTCGGACCGGGTGAGCACGCGCACCTGATCGAAGTGGCCGCGCGCGGGATCCCTGAACGCTCCGGCCAGGTCCTCCGCGTCCTTGGCGGAGTAGCGCAAGTCCCTCCACTGCTCGTCCTGGAACTGCGACACGCCCACCAGCAGCGCCAGGCGGCGGGGGGCATAGGCCTGGGACAGGGCGCGCTCGTCCACCTTCACGGACACGAGCCCTCCCTTCCCGCCCTTGTCGAGCGAGGCCGGGCTCGCGCAGGCCGCGAGCACCGCCAGGAGTGCGAAGACGAGTCGTCTCACCGTGGGCGGGATTGTGCCCTCAATGGCCTCGCACGTGGAGATCGAACCGATTGATGGCCAATACGGAACGCTCCTGCATGTCGCCTCGGGTGAGTGCTTCACGCACCTCCTCCGGGGCAGGCACCTGGCCCGAGGGGAAGCCCACCAGCCAGAAGGTGAGGGGGCCGGACTCGCCCTCCAGGCTGATGCCCACCAGGCCCTGGGGGCCTTCCAGCTCGTGGGTGCCGGCCTGGAGGAGGAAGCGGCCGAGCAGCTCGGGCTCCGCGTTCGCGCGCTGCTGGAAGAGGAGGGCCTCGCCGGCCTCGGTGGCGTGGTAGCGCAGCATCAGCACGTCCCGCTCCGAGGCGGTGGTGCCCGGGTCCACCCGGCGCAGGTGGCCGTCCGGCTCCCGGGCCACCATGGACGTCTCCAGGGCGAGGGTGCCCACGCCCTTCTCCCCGTTCCAGGCCTCCTTCTGCCCTCGGGGCGGCTGCACCTGGGCGCGGGTGAGGACGACGAGCCCCGCGAGGCCCGCCGCCAGCGCCATGGCCGCGGCCACCTTGCGCCAGGGCCCCGGGGTGGGGCCGCGCAGGCCACGGCGGACGCGGGCGTAACCCACCTCGTCCAGCCGGGGCGCCTCCGGCCGGACGGGCGCGAGGTGGAGCAGCACGGAGTCCACCCGTCCATCGAGCAGCCCGGGGCCGGGAGTCCTCGCCAGGAAGTCGATACAGGCCTCGCACGGGTGCGCCAGGTGTTCGCGGAAGTACGCCACCGCCTCCGGCTCACCGGCGTCCAGGGCTCGCAGGGCTTCGGTATCCAGGTGTCTCATGCGACCTACTCCCACCGTCCAGCGAGCACGCGCCGGAGCAGCTCCTGCTTGATTCGGGCCCGGAACCGCTCCAGGCGCATCGTCACCGCGCTCTTGCCCACCCCGAGCTGCTCGGCGATCTCCCGGGCGGACAGCTCGCCCTCGACGTAGAAGAGGTACACGGTCTTCTTCTCCTCGCCCTCGGGCAGCTCGGCGATGAGCTGGCGCACCACGGCCATGTCCCGCTCGAGCTGAAGGGCCTCGGGCACCACCGAGACGGTCTCCGGCTGGGGGTCGGAGACCTCCTCGTCCATGCGGCGCGTCTGGCCCTTGCGCTCCAGGCGGGTGCGGGCCCGGTTGCGGGCGATGGACAGGAGCCACGCCTCGAAGGCCGCCGGCTCCTTGAGCCGGGGGAGTGCCTTGAAGGCGCGCACGTAGGTCTCCTGAATCACGTCTTCCACCTCATCCGCGTCCAATGGGGCGAAGCTGGCCGTCAGCCGGGCCACCAGGGGCCGGGTCCGCCGGTACAGCTCGCTGAAGGCAGGCGTCTCCCCTCGTGCGGCCCGCACCACCCACTCCGTCAGCTCCCGAGAGGAACCCACCCGGCTCATGGACCCACCCCGCGTCGCACCGGCCACACGCTGGCCGGTGGACGGACGCCGCGCTTCCCGCTTCCCCTGGGGGGGGCGTGGGGCAGAATGGCCGTGCGGTTGTTCACTTCCATGAGGACATGACCATGCGCGTCATCAACTTCAACGCCGGCCCCGCCGGGTTGCCACTGCCCGCCCTCGAGCGCGCGCGGGACGAGCTGCTCGATTTCCAGGGTTCTGGCATGTCCATCATGGAGCACAGCCACCGGGGCAAGGAGTACGAGTCCGTCCACAACGAGGCCATCTCCCTGCTCACCGGGCTGCTGGGCATCCCGGACACCCACCAGGTGGTCTTCCTCACGGGCGGGGCCTCGCAGCAGTTCGCCCAGGTGCCGATGAACTTCCTGCCCCCGGGCGCCAGCGCGGACTACCTGATGACGGGGGTGTGGAGCGAGAAGGCCTACGAGGAGGCCAGGCTGGTGGGCCAGGCGCGCATCGCCGCCACCACGGTGCTGGCGGACAAGCGCTACGCGCGGGTGCCCCGGCAGGACGAGCTGCAGTTGGATTCCAAGGCGGCCTACGTCCACCTGACGAGCAACAACACCATCTACGGCACGCAGTGGCACCGCTGGCCCGAGGTGGGGGACGTGCCGCTGGTGGCGGACATGAGCTCGGACTTCCTGTGGAAGCCGATGGACGTGAGCCGCTTCGCCTTCATCTACGCGGGGGCGCAGAAGAACCTGGGCCCCTCGGGCGTACTGATCGCCGTGGCGCGCAAGGACTTCATCGCCCGCGGCCGCAAGGACATCCCGAAGATCTTCCGCTACTCGACCCACGCGGAAAACAACTCGCTCTACAACACGCCGCCGACCTTGGCCATCTACCTGTGCCGCAACGTGCTGGCGTGGGCGAAGCAGGTGGGCGGGCTGGCGCAGTTGGAGACGTGGAACCGGCAGAAGGGCGAGCTGCTCTACGGGGCGCTCGACAAGCACGCGGGCTTCTACCATGCGCCGGTGGAGCGGGAGTCGCGCTCGTACATGAATGTCGTCTTCAAGCTGCCCACGCCGGCGCTGGACGACCAATTCGTGGCCGAGGCGAAGAAGGCGGGGATGGTGGGCCTCAAGGGCTACCGCACGATGGGCGGCATCCGGGCGTCCATCTACAACGCGGTGACGGTGGACAACGTGCGGACGCTGGTCTCCTTCATGGAGGAGTTCGTGCGGAAGAACGGCTAGGGTGTTCGCCTCCACCCTGTCAGGAGGGGTCATGAAGAACGCCACGCTGTTCGCCGTCGTGATGGCCGTTGTGCTCGCGCTGCCCGCCGCCGCCAAGGAGGTCTCGGGCGTGCAGTTCCCCGACACGCTCAAGGCCGAGGGCAAGGAGCTGAAGCTGAACGGAGCGGGCCTGCGCAAGAAGTTCGTCTTCAACGTGTACGCGGCCGGCCTGTACGTGGAGAACCCGTCGCAGAGCGGGCAGCAGGTCATCGAGTCGGACCAGGTGAAGCGGGTGCGCCTGTCGATGCTTCGCGACCTGGACAAGAAGACGATCACCGAGGCGATCGTCGACGGGTTCAAGAAGAACTCGAAGGACAAGCTGCCGGCGCTGCAGCAGCGGCTGGACACGTTCACCGCGGCGATTCCGGACGTGAAGAAGGGCGAGGAGCTGCTGCTGACGTACGTGCCGGGCAAGGGCACGACGATCGAGAGCAAGGGCGGGCAGAAGATCTCCGTGGAGGGCAAGGATTTCTCGGACGCGCTCTTCTCGGTGTGGCTGGGGAAGAGCCCGGTGGACGAGAGCCTCCGGGACGGAATGCTGGGCAAGGAGTAGCCCCCCAGCAATCACCACCCCGCGCAACCCCCTCACCCCCGTGACCAGAACCCCTCGCCCTCCGGGAGAGGGACGGGGTGAGGGTGCCGAGCGTCCCGGGTTGGAATGTCCGTGTCATCCAGACGTTGCAGCGGGCCGTGCGCCGGGTAGGGTGCGGCCCGCTTCGACTTCCCCACACGGAGAAACACTGGATGAGAAAGGCACTACTCGCCGCCTGCTGTCTCGTGGTGACCGCCTGCAAGACGGCGGAGCCCGCTCCCACGCCCGCACCGACGCCGCCCCCCCAGGAGCAGCCGGCGCCCGAGGTGAAGCCGCTGCCGCCCGGCCTGGATGGCGCGGCGCTCAACGAGCAGGCGAACCCGTGCGAGGACTTCTACGAGTACGCGTGCGGCAACTGGGTGAAGAGCACGGAGATCCCCGCGGATCGCCCGCGCTGGTCACGCGGCTTCGACTCCATCGCGGCGCGCAACGAGGAGGTGCTCCGGGAGATCCTCGAGGGCGCGTCCACGGGCAAGGCCCCCGAGGGGACGGCCTACGCGCAGAAGCTCGGTGACTTCTACGGCGCGTGCATGGACGAGGCGCAGCTGGAGGCCTCGCTGCCGGCGCTGAAGGCGGAGCTGGCGAAGCTGACGGCGGTGAAGAACGCGAAGGACCTGGCGCAGGTGGTGGGCACGATGCACGCGCGCAGCGTGTTCCCGCTCTTCCGGATGGGCTCCAGCAACGATCTGAAGGACGCCAGCCAGATGATCGGCGAGGTGGACCAGGGCGGGCTCGGGCTGCCGGACCGGGACTTCTACCTGAAGGACGACGAGAAATCGAAGGGGCTGCGCTCGGCCTACGAGGAGCACCTGAAGAACCTCTTCGTGCTGCTGGGCGAGACGCCGGAGCAGGGGGCGAAGAGCGCGGCGTCGGTGCTGGGGACGGAGACGGCGCTGGCCAAGGTGTCCCTGTCGCGCGTGGAGCGCCGCGAGCCGAAGAACCTCTACCACCGGCTGGAGCGCAAGGGCCTGAAGACGGAGGCGCCGGCCTTCCCGTGGGACGTGTACTTCATGGCCGCGGGCGCGAAGGATGTGCAGGCGCTCAACGTCACGCACCCGCCCTTCTTCAAGGAGGTGGAGCGGCTGGTGAAGTCGGCGAAGCCGGAGACGTGGAAGCCGTACCTGACGGCGCATTACGTGCTGAGCGTCATTCCGGCGCTGCCCAAGGCCTTCCAGGAGGAGCGCTTCCGCTTCACCTCGCAGAACCTGACGGGCGCGAAGGAGGACGTGGCGCGCTGGAAGAAGTGCGTGCGCTTCACCAACGGCGCGCTGGGCGAGGCGCTGGCGCAGCCCTTCATCGCGAAGACGTTCGGCGTGGAGGGCAAGACGACCACGCAGCAGATGGTGGTGGAGATCGAGAAGTCCTTCGAGCGCAACCTGGACACGCTGGCGTGGATGGACGCGCCCACGCGCGAGCAGGCGCTGGTGAAGGTGCGGAAGATCGTCAACAAGATCGGCTACCCGGACCGGTGGCGCAACTACGACGCGCTGAAGGTGGAGCGCGGCTCGTTCCTGGGCTCGTGGGTGAGCGCGTCGGCGTTCGAGCAGGCGCGGCAGCTGGCGAAGATCGGCAAGCCGGTGGACAAGGACGAGTGGCTGATGTCGCCGCCCACGGTGAACGCCTACTACAACCCGCCCTTCAACGAGATCGTCTTCCCCGCGGGCATCCTGCAGCCTCCGTTCTTCAACCGCGATGCGACGGCGGCGGTGAACTTCGGGGCCATGGGGATGGTGGTGGGGCATGAGATCACCCACGGATTCGACGACGAGGGCCGCCAGTACGACGCCGAGGGCAACCTGCGCGACTGGTGGACGCCGGGCTCGGACAAGGCCTTCCGCGAGCGCGTGGCGTGCGTGAAGGACCAGTACGACGGGTACACGGCGATCGACGAGCTGAAGGTGAATGGCGCGCTGACGCTCGGCGAGAACGTGGCGGACCTGGGCGGGCTGAAGCTGGCGCACGCGGCCATGGAGGCGTGGATGGCGAGGGACCCGGAGGCGGCGAAGCAGGTGAATGGCTACCGCTACACGCCGAGCCAGCAGTTCTTCCTGGGCTACGCGCAGTCGTGGTGCTCGAAGTACCGGGATCCGTTCGCGCGGCAGATGGCGGTGACGGATCCGCACTCGCCGCCGTACTGGCGGGTGAACGGGCCGGTGGGGAACCTGAAGGAGTTCCAGCAGGCCTTCCAGTGCAAGGAGGGCGCGAAGCTGGTGCGCCCGGCCGCGCAGCACTGCGAGGTCTGGTAGCCCTCAGAAGAAGCTGAGCTGCGTGCCCGGCTTCATGGGGCGGCGGAAGGTGCTCTCCTTCTCCGCCCCATCCGAGGGCCACGCGGTGTTCAGCCCCAGGCGGCGCGCGGTGGTGTCGAAGAGCTTGCGGATGGTGTCCGCGTAGAGCCCCTCGCCACTCATGCGCACGCGGAAGCGCGGATCATTGAGCGCTCCTCCGCGCGTCTCGCGGATGCGGTGCAGCACCCGCTCGGCGCGCAGGGGGAGCTTCTCGCGCAGGCGCTCCTCGAAGACGGACTGCACCGGGCCCGGCAGCCGCAGCAGCGTGTAGAAGGCGCGGGTGGCTCCGGCCTCCTTCGCCGCGGTGAGGACGCGCGCCATGTCCTCGTCGTTGAGCCCGGGGATGACGGGCGCCACGGCCACGCCCACCGGAATGCCCGCCGCCGCCAGCCGCTCCATCGTCTGCAGGCGCCGCCTGGGCGTGGCCACGTATGGCTCCATGGCGCGTGCCACCTGCTCATCGTGGAAGGGCAGGGTGATGCACACCGACACCCGGGCCTCCTGCGCGAGCGTCTTCAGCACGTCCAGGTCTCTCTCGATGAGCGGCCCCTTGGTGATGATGCCCACCGGGTTGCGGTACTCGGCGCAGACCTCCAGGCAGGCGCGGGTGAGCCGCAGCGAGGCCTCCAGCGGCTGGTAGCAGTCGGTGACGCCGCTGAAGGCGACCGTCTCGCCCTTCCAGCTCTTGCGCTCGAAGGCCGCGCGCAGCAGCTCCGGGGCCTGGGGCTTCACCACCAGCTTCGTCTCGAAGTCCGTGCCGGCGCCGAAGCCGAGGTACTCGTGGTAGGGCCGCGCGTAGCAGTACGCGCAGGCATGGAGGCAGCCCCGGTAGGGATTGACGCTCCAGGTGAAGCCAACGTCCGGGCTGTCGTTGCGCCCGAGCACCTCGCGGCTGTGGTCCTCCAGCACCTCCAGCTTCGCGGGAGGAATCTCCTCCAGGTACTCCACCGCGGTGGTGTCCCAGGGGTTGGTCGGGTTGGAGATGGGACGAGGCTTCACACTCCCAGGGTGAAGCTGAAAGGACGTTCAGTCAAGGCTCGATTGGCTGGGGGGTGGCCTACGTGGACGGTCAGGAGGGCGAGCGGGCGAGCCCGCTCGCTGGGGAGGAACGGGAGGTCCAGGGTCATCCTGGCCCTTGTTGCCGGGGAGGCTCCAGCGCAGCACATAGAAGCCGGGCAGCAGCGGCAGCCACAAGGTGAAACCCCGGAACAGCAGGGTGGCCGTCAGCGCGGCCTCCACCGGCAATCCGAGGAAGGAGAGCATGGCCACCGAGGCCGCCTCGAAGGTGCCCACGCCTCCGGGGAGGAAGGACACCGTCTGCGCCACGGAGGCCATCATGAAGCTCGCGAACACGGTGCCGAGCGAGGTGGACTCGCCCAGCGCCCGCACCAGGGCGCCCAGCGTGGCGGCATCGAGGACGAAGACGGCCGTCTGGAGCAGGGTGCCCTGCGTGAGCAGCCGTGGGTCACGGAGCAGATCAGGAGGCACGCCGGCCACCGCGCGCAACAGGGCCGGGAGCCCGGGCACCCTTCGCAACCACGGCCCGGGCCGCCAGTCCTCGCGCCCGGCGAGCAGCAGGATGACGGCGGGGACGGCGACGGCCAACCCGGAGAAGGCCGTGGCCATCCATTGCACCAGCGCATCCAGCTCCTCGTGCGACCAGAGGTAGACGAGGCTCCAGCCCACCGAGAGCGCCTGGGCCGCGTAGAAGCAGAGGAGGGTCATGAGGATGGCCGCCGCCGCCGCTCTCGGGGCGGCTCCCACCTTGCGAAGGCCTCGCGCCACCATCATCGAGCCGCCGATGCCCGCCGTGGGGATGAGCTGGTCAAAGGTGAGCTTCATCAGCGACAGCCGGGCCAGCCCCCACACGGGGGCTCGCACGCCCGTGTGCCTCAGCACGCGCTGCCACAGGACGCCGTCACACAGGTAGGTGGCCAGCTGGAGCAGCACCGCCACCAGCAGCCATCCCGGCCGTGCCTGGCGCAACAGGACGAGGAACTGCTCCTCCTCGGCATGGCGCGCGAGCACGAAGGCCACCAGGGCCATCAACAGGACGGCCCCGGGTACCCACCACCCACGCCTCCGCCGCATGGGAGGCGGGCCGTCCAGCCAGCCCCTATCGCTTGGTGTCTCGGCTGTCGGGCTCGGCATCTCCTCCCCCTGGACCACGCGGGGTGTGGCCCGTGTGCACACTTCCCATTCATGGAGGATGGGCTCGCACGGCGCGAAGTGCGGGAGCGGACGGCCCCGCTGCCGGGCGCTTCCCCTCTCGCCCCCATGAAAGGCCGGGTGACACATGCTCTTCTTCCTCATCGTGATGTGCGTGGGGCTCGTGGGTCTGAGCGCCATGGCGATTCCCGGGGTCTTCCATCACGGGCTGGGACACGGGAGCGGGCATGTGACGCATGTGACGCACGTGACGCACCACGGCCATGCCGTGCCTGGGAGCGATTCCGGCCACGGCTTCATGCACTTCCTGCCCGAGCCTCGCCTCCTCTTCAGCCTGCTGGCGCTCTACGGCGCCTTTGGAAACGTGCTGGCGCTCACCCTCTCGTCCTTCTGGCTCGTGGCACTGCTGGCGCTTCTCCCGGCGCTTCTGGTGGAGCGGTTCGTGCTCGCGCCTCTCTGGACGCTGGCGTTCCGGTTTCAGGGGCGGCCCAGCTCGCCTCTCCCAGCGCTCCTCATGGAGGACGCGCGCGCGGTCACTCCCTTCCGCAACGGCAAGGGGCTGGTGCGCGTCATCCGCGATGGCCGGAGCGTCCAACTCAGCGCCCGGCTCGTCGACGGCCAGTCGATGCTGCCAGTCCGGGTAGGGGACAAGCTCCGCATCGAGGAGATCGATCCCGAGAACGAGCGCGTCACCGTCTCATTATTTTGAGGGAAGGAGACTTCCGTGAATCCATTGCTCATCGCGGCCGCGGTCACCCTGCTGGTCATCCTCCTGACTCCCATGGTCGTCAGCGCATTCCTCCGGGACGTGGAGGCCGGGGAGATCCGCCTGGTGAGCTGGCTCAATGGCAACCTCCGCATCTACCGGGGGCCCTGCAAGGCGGTGGTGATTCCCATCCTCACCGTGAGCCGGACCATCCCCGCCTCCGCCATCAACGTGGACATCGAGATCACCGACCAGACCGCGGACATGGATGCGAGCGGAGCGCCCGCGCCCGTCAAGGTCACCGTCAAGGCCTCCGCCATCGTGAGCGTCGGAGAGGAGGACGCGATGGTGAACACCTCCGCGAACAAGTTCTTCTCCAAATCCCCGGACGAACAGCTCTCGACGCTGACCGACGTGCTGTCCTCGGCGGGGAGGCGGGCCATCAACCTGCTCAAGCACGACCAGCTCTTCAATTCCCGCACCGCCGCGCCGGCGGCCTCGGCTCCGCTCAAGGACAAGGAGGCGCTGGTGGCGCACGGCGAGGATGACGAGCTGGCGGTCATCATCAAGGAGGCCTGCTCCCGCGAGCTGTTGGACCTCGGGTTGTCCTTCAACAGCCTCAACATCAAGGCCGTGCTGAGCGAAGTGGCCGAGGCCCGGCGGCGGGAATCGGCGGCACGCGCCAAGGCCAGCGCGGACGTGGTCCAGGCGAGGGAGGAACAGCGCGCGAAGATCGCCCAGCTCGAGGCCGCCCAGAAGATCAACGACCAGGAGCGCGCCTTGAAGATGCAGATCGCCGCCAACGGAGCGGCCATCGCGCGCGCCGAGGCCGAGCGCCAGGCCGTCATCCGCGAGCTGCGTCAGGCCGAGCTGGGCGCCTCGCAGATCACCCAGGCCCAGGCGGACGCGGATCAGAACGTCATCGCCCTGGAGGCGGAGGGACGAGCCCAGGCGGCGCGCATCCGGCTGGTCGCCGAGGCCGAGGCGGATGCCATCCGCAAGAAGGCGCGGGCGTTGCTGGAGACGGGGCAGGTGTATCTCGACTTGCGCCGTCTGGAGCTGGCTCCGGAGCTGACCCGCGCGGTGGCCGGGGCGCTCGCCAACAGCCAGTTCGTCAATTTCGGCGCCGCGGGCTCGAATGGTGGCCAGAGCGCCGTCACGGCCGGCTCGGACGACATCCTCCGGGTGGTGCAGACGCTGATGGCCGCCCAGGTCATCACCCATGCCCCGTCCACGGCACCCGCACCGTCCACGGGAGATGGGGCCTCACCCCCACGGAGCGCCAATGGCTCCGTGAGCGCGGATGGGCTGACGTCGTGGAACGCGTCCAGCCACCACTAGCCCGAGAACCTTCAGGGAGGCGGGATCATGGGTGCGAGCTCCTCGAAACGGGATTCACCCCGGCAGGTCGTCCGGGTGGAGATCTCTCCCCGGAGCCTCTGGTGGGTGGTCGCCTTCCTCGCGGGCGGGTGGCTCCTCGCCCAGCTGTGGGAGATCCTCGTCCTGGTGCTGGTCTCGTTGGTGCTCGTCGGGACCTTCGCCCCGGAGGTCGCGTGGTTGGAGAAGCGCGGCCTGAGCCGCCCCCTGGCGGTGCTGGGCACCTTCGTGGGCGTGCTCCTGCTGTTCGGGCTCCTGGGGTTGCTCACCGTGCCAGCCCTCGCCCGGCAGACATCGTCCCTGCTGTCCCAGGTGCCCGAGTACCGCGAGCACGCGGCGGACTGGATGCGCAACCACCGCCTGCTGGCGCCGCTCGCGGAGTCGGTGCGGCAGGGGAGCGCCTCCTCGGCGCTGTTCTCGCGCGCCGTGCACTACGCGATCTCCATCTCGGAGCGGGCGGCGGTCATCCTCGGCTATGGCGTCACCGCCCTCGTCCTCGCCTTCTACCTCATCGCCGATGGCGAGCGGGTCCGCGGGGCGCTCTACGCGGTGGTGCCCCGCCGCTACCACCTCCGGCTCGCGCGCATCCTGCTCAACCTGGAGACCATCGTGGGGGGCTACATGCGCGGGCAGCTCATTACCTCCGCGGCCATCACGCTCTTCGCCCTCGTGCTGCTGACGGTCCTCGGGGTGCCCAACGCCCTGGCGCTGGCGGTCTTCGCCGGGGTGACGGACGTCCTGCCGTTCATCGGTGGGCTGCTGGGCACCACGCCCGCGGCGCTCGCGGCGCTCTCCCGGGGCGTGGTTCCCGCCATCATCGTCGTGGCGGCCATGATGGTGTACCAGGAGTTCGAGAGCCGCATCCTCGTGCCCCGCGTCTACGGCAAGGCCCTCCGGTTGCCGGCGGTGATGGTCATCCTGGCGCTGCTCATCGGGGGCACCTTGCTGGGCATCATCGGTGCGCTGCTCGCACTTCCCATGGCCGCCGCGCTGCGGATGAGCCTGCGGGAGCTGCGCGTGGAGCTCCCCGGGGAGGCCGGGGACCACAGCGGTCTCCGCGAGCGGGACGAGAACGCGGAGCGGACCTACGCGCACCTCAGCGAGGGCGCCCCCGCCCAGGAGGCCGCCGCCATCGCCGTGGACATGGCGGACCGCATCCGTCACGCCGACGCGGACACCGCCGAGCACGCCGCCGAGGTCCCCATCACCGGGGGCTACTCCAAGGAGCACGGCGAGGAGGTGCGCGACGAGGAGGTGCACGACGATGCGCACGATGCTCCAGCCCGCTCCGGGGAGCAGGAGCCGGCGGAGGCTCCCCCTCATCATTGAGCCTCCCACGGAGCGCCTTCCGGGCCGCGCGCTCCTCGTGCCCGGGGGCCGGGCCTGGCCGCCCCGCCCGGTCACATCCGCTCCCCGGACGCACCCTCTCCCTGTGGGAGGTGCAACGTGAGAGTGAGCAAGAGCAGTGGAGGCCTGACGGTTCGCGCCATCGCCGGCACGCACAACATCCTCTTGGGAATCGATCTGGAGGAGGCGAAGCGCGAGGGCTGCCTCGGGTTCTCCATCCAGAGGGCACGGCTGGATCCAGAGCAGAAGACTCCGGTCGCCTGGAGGTGGCTGCCCAACCGGCTCCGGTTCCCGAAGGATGTCAGCACCGGCCCCATCACGACTGAGCATTCCCCGGTGCAGAAATTCCGCTGGGGGGACTACACCGTCGAGCCGGGGGCGGAATACCGCTACCGGGTGATCGCACGCTATGGGCTCTGGGACACGCTGACCCCTGGCGCCATGGTGGAGCTCGACCTGAAGACGGAGTCGCCCACCTCGAGGAGCACGGCCGTCTTCTTCAATCGGGGAGCGGCGGCCAGCCAGGCCTATAACGACATGTTCGGCGCCCAGGACCCCGACGAGCTGGAGCCCCAGGCGAGGCAGAAGGCGCTGAAGTGGTTGTCACGGGGCCTCGAGGAGGCGCTGCTGGCGTTCCTGGCACAGGCCGAGGGAGAGGGCTACGCCCTCCATGCCGCCATCTACGAGTTCCAGAAGCCGGAGTTGTTGGAGGGGCTGGTGGACGCGGCGAAGCGCGGCGCCGAGGTGAAGGCCGTGTACCACCACCGCCAGGCCGGCGAGAAGGACACCACCTGGCAGAAGAACGACAAGGCGGTCGCCGCGAGCAGGCTCGTCCAGAGCGGGGCGCAGGTCCACCAGCGCAAGGCGGCTCCGCAGAGCGCCATCAGCCACAACAAGTTCGTGGTCCTGCTCCAGGACGGCGAGCCGCGAGCCGTGTGGACCGGCTCCACCAACTGGACGGAGGGCGCCATCTACGGGCAGCTCAACGTGGGGCACGCCGTGTACGACGAGGCGGTCGCGGGCGCCTACGAGCGGTACTTCCAATTGCTCTTCGCGGATACCGGGAGCGGCCCGCTCAAGACCGCCACCCGCGAGCTCTCTTCCGTCCTGGACGAGGAGGAGCTTCCCCCGGGCCCTGGCATCTGGCCCATCCTCTCGCCCCAGTCCAATGACGACATGCTCGGGCTGTACGCTTCCCTGTGCGAGCGGGCCAGCCACCTGATGGTGTGCGCTCCCTTCGCGCTCGCTCCGGCGCTGCTGGATGTCCTGTCCAGCGAACCCGCGCGGCCGGGGACCCTGAAGTACCTCCTGGTGGACAAGGAGGGCAGCCTGGGGAAACCCGAGCAGGTGCGGCTCATCGAAGGGGACCCCTCCAACGAGCTGGGCGTGGCCACGACCCTCCACACCCCGCTTCACGACTTCCAGCGGCAGCTCCTCATGACGCCGGAGAGCTTCCACCATGACGGCATCCACATCCACTCGAAGATCATCGCCGTGGATCCGCTCGGGAACGATCCGATCCTCATCACCGGCTCGGCCAACTACTCGAACAACTCCACCCGGAACAACGACGAGAACAGCCTGGTGATTCGCGGGGACCTGGCGGTCGCGGACATCTACGCCACGGAGTTCATGCGGATGTTCGAGCACTACCACTTCCGCGGCGCCGTCTCGAAGGAGAACGAGAAGCGCACCCGGAGCGGAAGGGCCGCCGTGGACGCGCCCCTCTCGTTGAGAGAGGACGACTCCTGGTCCGAGCGCTACTACGTCGAGGGGAGCAGTGACGCGCTCGGCCGCCAGCTCTTCGCGGGTACAGGAGCGCAACCTCACGAGCACGGGTGACAGCGGCGCCCTTGATGGCCGCATCGAGGGGGGCGCTACCAGATGAAGGGAATGAGGCGGTAGCGCACCTTCTGCCGGTACTCCTCGTAGCCGCCCAGGTGTGCTCGGAGGAATTTCTCTTCATCGAGCAGCCTGGCCGCAATGGCCAGTATCACCAGCAGGGCAACGGGGACCCCCACCCAGGAGCCCAGGGCCAGCGGTGTGAAGACGAGCAGGAGGCTGGCGCCCGCGTACATGGGATGCCGGACCACCCGGTACGGACCGGTGGTGATCACCGTCTGCTCATTCGCCACTTCGATGGTGGCGCTGGCGTAGCTGTTCGTCCTGAAGACGAGGAAGACGATGAAGAATCCAAGCGCCACGAACCCATCGGAGAGCCAGCTCACGGCTCGCGGCACCTCCGACCAGTGAAACCGGAAGTCCAGGCCTGGGACGATGAACAGGAGGATGAAGAAGAGGTTCGCCAGGCCGGTGATGAGCTTCTGGGTCTTCTGGGTCTCGGCGGCCGGGCCGGCCCTGACACGGCTGGCCAACAGCTTCGGGTCATACTTGATCAGATACGCGGTGATGAGGAGGACGCAGGCCGCGAAGACGGCGAGGTAGACCCAGGCTCGCCAGAAGCCGAAGGAGCCGGCCGGTAGAAAGAGGGAGAGGGCCAGGACCAGCATCAAGATGACGAAGCCGATGAGGGCTCTTGCGATGGGATTGCTCATGTCTCGGCCGCAGCCTCTCCTCGCGCCATGAAGATGGAAGCCCCTCCGCCAGTTGTGAGGGCTCGAGGGAGTGGGGGGTTGCCACCGTGGGCGGGCAGGTGAGCGAGCGGGCGAGCCTGCTTGCCTGCCTCGTACTGGAGGGGTGCCTACCGTCGTCCCATGCGTTTCTGGCCCGTCCTCCTGTGCTGCCTGCTCCTCGGCACGCCCGCGCTCGCGGCGGGGGAGCCCGCGCCCCTCGAGTCCGCGGTGCGGGCCCACTCTTCCAACAAGGCGCTCGTCCTGTTCTACGAGACGCGGGGCTTCCAGCCGGCGTGGTTCTCCTATGACGGCGCGGTGCGGCCCCAGGTGGGCCAGTACCTCGCGGCGCTCTGCGAGGCGGAGGCGGAGGGCCTGTGGCCGGGGCGCTATCAGCGCGTGGAGCTCGACGAGGCCATGCGCCGGCTGACGCTGGGCGGAGACACGGGGGACACGTGGGTGGCGGTGGAGCTGGGGCTGACGTCGAGCTTCCTCACCTACGCCACGCATCTTCTGTCCGGGCAGGTGGCCTCGCGCGCGCTCGAGTGGGGCACGAAGCGGCCGGGGGCGGTGGTGCTGGCGGCGGTGCTGGAGGGGGCGCTCGCGAGTGGAGACCTGGCCGCCACGCTGCGCAGCCTCTCTCCGACTCACGAGGGCTACATCCGGCTGCGGGAGGCGCTCGCGCGCTACCGGGCCATCGCCGCCGCGGGAGGTTGGCCGCTGGTGCCGGACGGCAAGCCGCTCGAGCGGGGCATGAAGGAGCCGCGGGTGGCGGTGCTTCGCGAGCGGCTGCGCGCCACGGGAGATCTGCCTCCGGCTCCAGAGGAGCGGCTGCTCTATCCGGGAGCGCCGGGCGTGGGCGTGGCGGCGCTGGTGGATGACCTCGTCCGCGCGGCGATGGAGGAGCGGGCCCCGGAGTCTCCCCGGGGGCCCGTGCCCGAGGACCTCTACGACGCGGAGTTGGAGGAGGGCGTGAAGGCCTTCCAGCGGCGGCATGGGTTGGCGGCGGACGGGAAGGTGGGCGGGGAGACGCTCAGAGCGCTGCGGGTGCCGGTGGAGGAGCGCATCGCGCAGTTGCTGGTGAACCTGGAGCGCTGGCGCTGGGCGCCGAGAGACTTCGGGACGAGGCACGTGCTGGTGAACCTGCCGGCCTTCGAGCTGGAGGCGGTGGAGCAGGGCCAGCCGATGCTGCGGATGCCGGTCATCATCGGGGAGCCGGAGTGGAGCACGCCCATCCTCCAGGACGAGGTGGAGTACCTGGTGCTCCATCCGACCTGGTACGTGCCGAGCAAGATCACCGCGGAGGAGGTGCTGCCGAAGCTCCAGGAGGATCCGGGGGCGGCGGCGCGGATGGGGCTGACGACGTACAACCGGGCCACGGGCGAGCCGGTGGATCCGGGCACGGTGGACTGGAGCGGGCTGGAGGCGGGGTCACTGCCCTACCGCTTCGCGCAGGATCCGGGGGACTCGAATCCGCTGGGGCAGGTGAAGTTCATGTTCCCCAACCGCTTCTCCATCTACCTGCACGACACGCCGAACCCGAAGCTCTTCGCGGAGGCGCAGCGGGCCTTCAGCCACGGCTGCATCCGGGTGTCCGAGCCGGCGAAGCTCGCGGACTTCCTGCTGCGGGGCCACGAGGGCTGGACGGAGGCATCCCTGGCGGCGGAGATGGAGGCCTCCAGCGGCAAGCAGCGGCGGGTGGAGTTGCCAGCGCCGGTGCCGGTGTACCTGCTCTACTGGACGAGCTTCGTGAGCGCGGACGGCCGGGTGCAGTTCCGGCCGGACATCTACCGCCAGGATGGGGCGGTGCTGAGGGCGCTGACGGTGAAGCCGGTGCCCGCGGCAGGCGAGTCTTCCGCCGCGTGCGGAGGAGCGCGCGGCTAGCGCTTGCTCCAGCGGGCCGGGGTGCCGCGCACGTCGATGTGCACGAAGGGCCCGTGGACGCGGTTGGCGCGGTAGACGCCGTAACCGCCGATGAGCTCGGGCACGCGCTGCTCCACGCGGTCGACAGCGCGGGCGAGCACCTCGGCGTCCTTCACGTCGACGCGCCCGTTGCCATCGAGGTCATCCATCTGCCCGTCGCCATTGTCGTCGAGCCAGACGTCGGCGGCATCCCCGTAGGTGTGGCGGCTGAACTTCGCGCGGCCATTCTCACCGGGCCCGTTGTACTGGGGCGTGCGGAAGCCGCTCATCACGTGGAGCCCCTTGGCCGGGTAGCCCTGGGTGCGCAGTTCCTGGAGCACGAGCTCCAGCTTGTCCACCAGTCGCAGGTCCAGCACGAGGTACTTGGGCCAGACGTTGGCCTGGTCCTTGGTGAGGAAGTGGCGCAGGCGGAAGTGCTCGGAGACGGCGAAGTCCTGGTTCTCGCGCGTCACCTCGATGAGGAGCTCCGGAGGGGCGTAGCGGCCCGAGCGGCCGGCACCGCGGGCGGGCCAGCGGCCGATGCGGTAGCCGTTGAGCTGCGTCTTCGAGCCGTCGAAGTGAACGGGGGTGATGACGGCGTGCGGACCGGCCTCCGCGCCGGGGGTGGCGGGGGCGAGCTGCCAGACGCCGGGCTGGGCCGGGGCCTTCCAGCCCTCGTCGGTGACGGACGCGAGGGCCTGGGTGTCCGAGCCCAGCGCCAGCCAGCGGGCCTCCTTCACGTCCTGGCGGACGGAGAAGTGGGGCTGGAGCGTCTCGCCCGGAGGCACGACGACGGCGCGCAGGGCGCCACTGTGGCCACGGGAGACCAGCTCCACGGGGGTGGACGGTGCCGCGGCCGGCTCGGGAGCAGCGGCCATGGCGTACTGGGCCACGAGGAGCAGGGCGGCGACGAGGAAGAGGATGGCTGAACGGCTGAGGGGCAAGCGGGTACGGGATGAATTCACGCGGACTCTGCACAACCGGCGGCGAGAAAAAATTCCGCCGGCTTCCCGGGCCCGACTCCAGGTCCGGGTGGGTGCTCGAAATGACACGGGACAAGACATGGCCGGCAACCCCTCCTCAGGAGACAGAGGGGACACCGGCTGGCTGTGACGGGTTCCCGGGCGCCGAGGCCCTCAGCGGATGACGGGGACGATCACCTTCGTCCACTGGGCGATGTGGTTGGACGTGGTGATGTCCTGGATGGGCAGCACGAGCGCGGGGTAGCTCGGATCCTGGCCGAGCGCCACCTTGTCCGGGTCGACGGCGGCGATCCACAGCAGCGTGCCGTTGGGGTTCTCACCGCCGCCGGGGAGCGGGTTGCGCAGCCCGTAGCGGCGGCTGGAGGAGAAGGTGAACCACTGCAGCCGCGAGGCCGACTCCCGGGTGCGCTGGTAGAGGAAGGGCGCCCACTTGGGGAAGGAGCTGGTGAGATTGGCTCCGCTGTCGCGCTTGCCGGGAGCGTTGGCGCTGGCGAGCTCGATGAGGGGGGCGCCCGCCTCCGCCTTCACGGCGAAGAGCCGCGCCGAGGGATCGCTGTCCGCGTTGCAGTCCACGCCGGAGGTGGTGCCGCTCGGGCAGGTGGACTCATTGAAGAGGAGGAACGAGTTGTCGGGCGAGAAGGCCGGGTAGTAGCGGTTCTTGCCGTCCACGGCGGGCGCGAGCGTCACCGGTGCGCTCCAGCCGGAGCCGGTGCGGCCCACCATCTGGATGGCGCCCTTGCCGAAGCGCTGGTTGGTGCCCTTCACGCCCATCTTCACGAAGGCGATCTTCTGCCCGTCCAGGGACCAGTCGGGGTGGGTGACCGGCTCGGTGCTGGAGCCGGTCCCGGCGAGGCTCTGCGTCTGCTTGCCGGTGTTGCCATCGAAGAGCATCAGGTTGAAGTCGGTGGCGCCCGCGTCCGCGTAGACGCCCACGTACTGCGAGCCGTCCGGGTTCCACGACTCGAAGATGCTCTTGTCCGGAGAGCTGGCGCCCGCGTTGTAGGGCGCCAGCAGTGTCTTGCTGCCCACGTCCATCAACACGAGGCGCCCGGAGTTCTGGCCGTTGGCCTCGGCGACCAGCTTCTTCCCGTCGCGCGACAGCGCGTGGCAGCCGATGCACTCGTTGCCCGCGACCTCGGGGCCGGCGAACTTCTCGCCCGTGAGCTGCGAGGCGCTCGAGAAGTCGAAGCGCATGATGGCGGAGCCGTTGGAGGTGGTCCAATAGTAGAGGCCGCCGGTGAGGTCATCGCGCGCGAAGGAGACGGAGAGCGGCGTGGACGTGCCCACCGCCACGCCCGCGTCATTGGTGCCGCGCACGGTGATGGAGACGGGCTCGCCGCCGCGGTTGGTCTGGGTGAGCCACAGCCAGGTGGAGTCGTCCGGGCGGTAGATGCAGCCGCCATTCATCGGCTGGGTGCAGCGCAGGTAGACCTTGATGTCGGTGACGGCGTTCTGGAAGGCCAGCTCGAAGAGGGTGTTGCCGGTGCCCGGCAGGAAGTGGAGCTCGGCCCCGCGCATGTTGGGCGGCATGAGCACGCCGTCGTTGGGGTAGACGAGGTCCGGCTTGCGCGTGTCGCTGGAGGGGCCGGAGAAGGGGGCCGCCGCGTCCGCGGGCAGGGAGGAGGAGCCCGGATCCTTCACGCTCGCCTGGAGCTTCACGGACACCTGCGTCGTGCCGCGCACGGTGCCCGCCAGGGCGGAGACCGTCGTCACACCGCCCTGGTTCTTGTAGGTGGTGAAGGTGCTGCCCGAGAAACCGCCGATGAAGCCGTTGTCCACCGAGAAGCGGACCTGCGCGGTGATGTCGCGCTGAGCGCCGCCCTCGAAGACGCCCGTGGCCCGGTAGGTGAGCGAGGCGGGCGTCTTCCCGGCCTCGATGAGCATCACCTGGTCCGCGGGCTCGACGACGATGGACTGCAGCCCGGGGAGCGGTACGTCGCCACCGTTCCCGCCACCGTTGGACGGGCCACCCGTGCCGTTGCCTTCACCGTCCTCGCATCCAGTGGACGCCAGGAGGAGCACCGCGAGCATCGTGGAGAGAAGAGCGGGAATGCGCATGCGGCGCATCTGGCGCAGAAAAACAAGAGGCCGGCAATCCCTCGGACGTCCGAGAAATTGCCGGCCTCACAGAGAGCGGCGGACCGGGTTCGAACCGGCGACCCCGAGCTTGGGAAGCTCGTGCTCTACCAGCTGAGCTACCACCGCGTCGCAAGCAGTCTCAAAGTAGGGGCCAGGACGCGGCTTGTCAACGAGAAGTAGCGAGGGGGTTATTCGCCCTCCTCAATGGTCAGCTGGTAGGCATCCTGGAAGTTGGCCTCGCGGTTGCGAGCGTCGCGGACCTCCAGGATGTAGACGCCGGGCTCGGCGCTGTAGCGGATGACCTCGGGCTGGTCCCCTCGGGCGCGATCAGACGTCTGCACGAGTGACAGCTTTCCGTCCTCGCCCACGCGGTGCAGGTACAGCCCCACGTCCACCTTGAGGATGCCCAGCAGCGTCACCTTCATGGGCGTGCGCACCGGCCGGTCCGAGAAGTCCAGCCGGTAGTAGTCCACGTCCTTGAGCGGATAGACGGTGCCGCGCACGGCCTTGCCCGGGGTGAGCTCCATGGCGCGGTCCGGGGTGTTGTTGGGCTCGCGCTCCTGGCTGCCGTCATCCGGCACGGTGGTGACGGAGATGCGGTAGGGCTGATCCGCGTTCTCGTAGTCGCGCACCCACTTGTTGTCCACCTTGCGCGAGGCGCCCTGCACCCTGAAGTAGCAGGTGCCGTTGCACGCCACGTTGTTGAGGCGCTCGGGCTCCTTGATGGCACCGTCGTTGGCGCGCTGGAGCACCGTCTCCTTCTGGCCCTCGCCCTCGGGAGGCGCCACCACGGACAGCTCCAGGTCCATGCGCTCCACGCCGGACAGCTCCACCTTGGCGAGCACCGGCTCGGCCGTCTTCAGGACGAAGTTGTCCACGTCGCCCTTGGGCGAGAGGAAGCCCTCCTTGTAGCCGTACGTTGGCAGGGTGGTGGCCTTGTACAGCTCGTCGTTGGGCTCCAGCTCCGCGTTGGCCCCGGCCTCCTCCTGCGTCACGGTGAGCGTATAGGACTTCTCCGAGTTGAAGCCCCGCTTCGCCTCCTTGCCCGTGCCCACCCAGCCGCTCTTCACCACCACGTACACGACGCGATCGCTCGCCCTCACGCCGATGTTGCGCAGCGAGTAGCCCTCGCCCTCCTTGCCCCTGGGCGTGACGAAGAGGGGCGCCTCCGCCGCCGAGAGCACCGACAGCTCCGCGCGCACGCCCTCGATGCCGGTGAGCTCGATCTTCAGCGCCACCGCGGGAGCCTCCTCCTGCACGGGCTGCAGGCCACCCTGGCCCGGGACGGGCACGGGCACCTGGAAGCCTCCCGGCTGCGGCGCCGGCGCACCGGGCTCGGCGGGAGCGCCCTCGGCCGTGGGCGCGTTGGCCACGCCCTCGGGAGGGGCAGCGGCCTCGGAGGAACCCGGAGCCGCCGTCTCCTCGGGGGCCTGGGGCTGGCCCTCGGCGGGAGGCGGCTGGGCGCCGGTGGGGTCCGCCGGGCTCGGAGCGGGAGCGGGAGCCGGGGGCGGCGTGGCGCCAGGAGGCGGCTCGGGGAGCTCCAGCCGGTACCAGTCCTCGTCGGCCGCGTGGCCGATGAAGCCCGCCACCGCCTGGCCGAACTGCATGGGCGTGGCGTCCACGGCCCGGTCGTTGGGCTCGCGCTCCACGCCGTCCTCGGGCGTGTGGTAGCGCAGCTCAAGCGTATAGGCGCCGCCGGTGCCCTTGCGGGCCGAGGCCACGCGCACCCAGCGCTCGCGCTCCACGTAGAGGTTGGGGAAGCGCTCGGGCTTGCCGTCGCCTCCGCTGTTGATGCTGGCACTGCGGACACCGGGGGCGTCGTACACCTCCAGCAGCACGTCTCCGCCGGGCAGGCCGGAGACGCTCACGTCCGCCACGCGCGGGCTGTTGGGCGCGAGCCGGTACCAGTCCTCGTCGGGCTTGGACGGATCCGCGCCCAGGCTGGCGCTCACCGTCGCGTCCCGGCCCAGGGCGACGGCCTGCTCCGGCCGATCGTTAGGCTCCGTCTCGTTCAACAGCTCGGGCCCGGTGACGACCGGTCCGGCGTCCGCTTCCTCGGCGCCCTTGTTCGAGCAACCGTTCGGGCAGCCGGCGAGCAGCAGTGCGCACGGCCACACCCACCCCAGACGTCGCATTCCGTTCCCTCTTGGCATTCGAGCGCCTACTCAATCCCCTGGCGCCCGGGTGTCAAGGTTCGCCAACAGACAAGCTGGCGCTTTCATCCCGGGAAGGGGAAGGGAGGAGAGGACGTAGCTGGGGCGTTCCCGGCCCGGCGGTACGACGGGCCCGGAGGGGGGGCTGGTGGAGGGGACACCCTCGGGTGAGGGGTCGCTCAGCCGATGGCGGTCTTCTTCTTCGCGCTGAAGTGACGGAAGAAGTCGATGATCTCCTGCTCGGCGACCTTCGCGTCCGTGGCGTCGGCGAACTCCGACTCGAGGAACATGCCGCCACAAGACTCGCAGGTGTCGTAGTGGAGCGGGTGCTGACGGTCACCGCCGTCCACCCGGATGAGGTCCACCTGGCACTCGGGACACTGGCCGGTGAGAGCCTCCGCGTCGACCTTCCCGCCCTGGCTCTCCAGCCCGGGGAGGTTGTTGTGGAGGAGGATCCGGTTCAGATCCGCGACGTCGATCCACAGCCCGCCGCAATCTCCACACTTCCGCAACGTCTCATGGTCGCCTTCGAGCTCGGCCATCTCGACGCTGCAACCGGGGCAATTCATGGGGCGGGTCATTCTCCTGTAGGGGGGAGCAGCGCTCCCGTGGGGTGCGTCCGGAGAGCCAGCCTGCCTCCCCGGACGTTCAGAGAATGATAGGTCGCATGATTTTTCAGATGCAACCCAACTGGGGCGATGTGTTCACACACGCAACCCTGGGAGCCCCCCAGGCCCGGGTTCAGGCCTTGACCCGGCGGATGTCCGCTCCCAGCTTGCGCAGCTTGCGCTCCAGGCGCTCGTAGCCCCGGTCCAGGTGGTAGATGCGGGCCACCTCGGTCTTGCCCTCGGCGCGCAGGCCCGCCAGGACGAGCGAGGCGCTGGCGCGCAGGTCCGTGGCCATGACGGGGGCCCCGGACAGCTTCTTGACGCCCTTCACCACCGCCGTGTGGCCCTGGATGGTGATGTCCGCCCCCATCCGGTGCAGCTCCGGCACGTGCATGAAGCGGTTCTCGAAGATGCTCTCCGAGATGACCGAGGTGCCGCTGGCCACCGTCATCAGTCCCATCAGCTGGGCCTGCATGTCCGTGGGGAAGCCCGGGTGCTCGGTCGTCTTCACGTCCACCGAGTTGACGACCTTGGGGGCCTTCACCCGCAGGCCCCTCTCCTCGGCGGTGATGGTGCAGCCCGTCTCGCGCAGCTTGAGGATGACGGCCTCGAGGTTCTCGGGCTGGGCGTGCCTCACCAGCACGTTACCGCCGGTGATGGCGGCCGCGACCATGAGTGTGCCGGCCTCGATGCGGTCCGGGAGGATGGCGTGCTCCACGGGCTTGAGGGAGTCCACCCCGTCGATGGTCATGACGGAGGTGCCCGCGCCCTGGATGCGGGCGCCCATCTTGTTGAGGACCCGGGCAAGCTCCTCCACCTCGGGCTCGCGCGCGCAGTTCTCCAGCACGGTGCGGCCCTTGGCCAGCACGGCCGCCATCATCACGTTCTCCGTGCCCGTCACCGTGATGACGTCGAAGTTGACGGTGGCGCCCTTGAGCTGCTTGGCCCGGGCCTCGACGTAGCCCTCGGTGAGGGTGATTTCGGCGCCCAGGGCCTTGAGGCCCTTGAGGTGCTGGTCGATGGGGCGGGCCCCGATGGCGCAGCCGCCGGGCATGGACACGCGGGCGCGGCCGAAGCGGGCCACCAGCGGGCCGAGCACCAGCACCGAGGCGCGCATCGTCTTCACCAGGTCATAGGGGGCCTCGGGGGTGATGGGCCCCTCGATGGCCACCTCGCACACGTCCTTGTGGCGGCCGGTGAGCCGCGCGGTGCCGCAGCCCATGGTCTCCAGCACCTTGAGCATGGTGACCACGTCGGCCAGGTCCGGCACGTTGCGGTAGACGCTCTTGCCATCGGCCAGCAGCGCCGAGGCGAGAATGGGAAGCGCTGCGTTCTTCGCGCCCGACACGACCACCTCGCCCTGCAGCGGGTGGCCACCCTTCACGATGATCTTGTCCATCTGCTCCGTCTCACCCCTGTGGCTGGCTGGCCACGGGCTGTGTCCCAAATGCGAGGCGATCCCGCCTCTCGAGGTCCTTCTCCACCCGCGCGTCGTCGTAACCCGCGGCCTGGAGGAGGGCCTTCACGGCATCGCCTTGAGTCTCGCCGATCTCCATTGCAAGCAGCCCGCCAGGTTTGAGGACGCGGCGAGCCCCCTCGATGACCTTGCGGATGAGCACCAGCCCGTCCGCCCCGCCGTCCAGCGCCATGTGGGGCTCGCGGCGCACCTCGGCCGACAGGGTGGGGATCTCCGCCGTGGCGATGTAGGGCGGGTTGGACACCACCACGTCGAAGCGGGCGTCCGGGGGCAGGGGAGCGAAGAGGTTGCCCTGGAGCACCGTCACCCGCTCGGCCACGCCCAGGGCCTGGGCATTCTCCCGCGCCAGCGCGCAGGCGTCCGCGGAGAGGTCCGTGGCCACCACGGTGGCCTGGGGACGCTCGGCCGCCAGGCTGATGGCGATGCAGCCCGAGCCGGTGCACACGTCCAGCGCGGTGCCGGGGCCGTCCTTGGGCAGCTTGTGCAGGGCGGCCTCCACCAGCAGCTCCGTCTCCGGCCGGGGGATGAGCACCCGCGCGTCCACCTTGAAGGGGCGGTTGTAGAACTCGCGCACGCCGGTGAGGTACTGGGTGGGCTCGCCCGCCATGCGCCGCTCGATGAGGGCGCGGAAGGTGGCCAGCTCCGTCTTCTCCAGCGGCCGATCCAGGTCCACGTACAGGCGCACCCGGCTCGTCTTCAGCGCGTGGGCGAGCAGCACCTCGGTGGTGAGCCGGGGCGCGTCCACCCCGCGCTTCTCGAAGTGCTGGGTCGTCCAGGTGAGGATCTTGCGGACGGTCCAGTTCTCGCCGCTCATGCGCTCGCGCCGGGACCGCCGCCCATCTGCTGCTTGAGGGCCTCGGCCTGGTAGTGGGTGCGGCAGGCGGTGATGACGTCCTCGACACCGCCGCCCATGATGGCCGGCAGGTTGTGCACCGTGAGGCCGATGCGGTGATCCGTCAGCCGGTCCTGCGGGAAGTTGTAGGTGCGGATCTTCTCCGAGCGGTCGCCGGTGCCCACCTGGCCGCGGCGCATGGAGTCGCGCTCGTTGCGGATGCGCTCCTGCTCGATCTCATAGAGCTTGGCGCGCAGCATGCGCTCGGCCATGGCCCGGTTCTTCGTCTGGCTCTTCTCCTGCTGGCACTTCACCACGATGCCGGAGGGCTTGTGGATGAGGCGCACCGCGGAGTCGGTGGTGTTCACGCTCTGGCCGCCCGAGCCCGTCGAGCGCATCACCTGCATCTCGACGTCCGCCGGGTTGATCTTGATGTCCACGTCCTCGGCCTCGGGCATCACCGACACGGTGATGGTGGAGGTGTGGATGCGGCCCTGGGCCTCGGTGGCCGGCACGCGCTGCACCCGGTGCACGCCCGACTCGTACTTCAGGTGGCTGTAGACGCCGTCGCCCGACAGGGTGATGGACACGTCCTTGACGCCGCCCACGCTGCCCGGGCTCATGTCCAGGATGTCCGCCTTCCAGCCCTTGCGCTCGGCGTAGCGCAGGTACATCTGCATGACCTCCTCGGCGAAGAGGCCCGCCTCGTCTCCCCCGGCGCCGGCGCGGATCTCCAGGATGACGTTCTTGTCGTCATTGGGATCCTTGGGCAGCAGGAGGATCTTCAGCTCGGCCTCCATCTCGTCGCGCTGGGCCTTGAGGCCGGGCAGGGACTCGCGGGCGTAGGCCTTCTCGTCGGGGTCCGAGCTGCCGAGCCAGGCCTCGACCTCCTTGAGGTCGGCGAGCACCTTGCGGTAGGCCCGGAAGGCCTCCACCAGCTTCTCCAGGCCCGCGCGCTCCTTGGAGACCCGCTGCAGCCTGGCCGTGTCGGAGATGATGTCGGGGTTGGACAGGTCGGCGGTGAGGCGCTCGAACTTGCGCTCTACCTCTTCGAGTTTGTCAATCATCGGTCTGGGTGGGGGTTGTGCCCCGTTGTCCGGCCACTGGCAAGGCCGGACGGGGTCAAGAAATTCCGTGGACTTCCGGGCCGGGAGCGTGAAAAAAGGACGGTTCGCTGCCGCCATTGCGGCCCACTTCCGCTCATACGGAGTACCAGAAGATGCCTGCCCAGAAGGGAAACCGCAGCAAGAAGAAGGTGTCCAATCGCGCTTCCACGAAGAAGGCGGCCCTCAAGCGCCGCCGCGCGCGCGAGCGCCGCAAGTAGTTCGCTGTCCGCCTCCTCCCCTGGTCTCCGGGGGAGGGGGCGAGCACCCCTTTCCTGCGCCGGACTCCCTTGGGGCGGACCCTTCGGGGCAGCCTGAGGGTGGACCCGCCGAGCCCTTGGCGGGAGGCATGACTCTTCCTTGCGCCCCCAGAGAGGCGGCGCGTAGATTGCCCCGCGACTTCATGGCCAGGGAAAAGGACAACATCGCGCTCTCCGACGAGCACAACTCGCGCGGCATCGAACTGGCCGACCGCGGGTGGCTGGACGAGGCGATCAAGGAGTTCAAGAAGGCGATCGATCTCGATCCGGACTCCGCCCACGCGCACGACAACCTCGCCACCGTCTACGCGGAGAAGAAGCTCTTTCGCGAGGCCCTCGGCGAGTACCTCACCGCGCTCAAGCTCGAGCCGGAGAGCCCCACCGCGCACTACAACCTCGCCTGCTTCCTCTCCTCGCACGCGGCCGAGATGGCCGTCACCGAGTACCGCGAGGCCATCGAGCTGGACCCGGAGTACCCGGACGCGCACCTCAACCTGGGCCTCACCTACGCGGACCAGGGCCGCATCGAGGAGGCCATGCGCGAGCTGCAGACGGCCATCGAGTTGGAGCCGCAGGACGCCTTCCCCCGGCACGAGCTCGCCGCGCTGCTCATGGACGAGGGGGACTACCGCTCGGCCATCACCCAGCTGAAGGAAGTGGTGCGGCTGGAGGCGGAGAACTTCGAGGCGCACCTGGACCTGGGCATCTGCTACGCCCAGAAGGGCTTCTACGCCGAGGCCGAGCGCTCCTACGACAAGGCGCGCGCCCTCAACGCGGACGATCTGCTGCTCAACTACAACCTGGCCGCCCTCTACGCGCTCTGGGGCCGGCGGGCCGAAGCGTTGACCTACCTGCAGAAGTCCGTGGCCGCGGATCGCCAGAAAGTGCAGGGCTGGCTGGCCACGGATACGATGTTCGACGCGCTGAAGGGCGACCCCGAGTTCGAGGCGCTCTTCTGAGCGTCTGAGCTCTCTCTATGGAATGGGTCTTCCTCGGACTGGCGATCCTGCTGGTCTTCGCGAATGGGTTCTTCGTGGCGACGGAGTTCGCCATCGTGAAGGTCCGCCAGACACGCCTGCAGGCGCTGGTGGACGAGGGCCGGCCGGGTGCTGGCGCCGCCCTGAAGATGGTGGAGAAGCTGGACGCCTACCTCTCCGCCACGCAGTTCGGCATCACCCTCGCGTCGCTGGGCCTGGGCTGGCTGGGTGAGCCGGCGTTCGCTCACCTGCTGGAGCCGGTGCTGACGCGGTTGGTGCCCGAGGCGGCGGGGCCCACGCTGGCCCACTCGGTGGCGGTGGCCATCGCCTTCGCCATCATCACCTTCCTGCACATCGTGGTGGGAGAGCTGGCACCCAAGAGCTTCGCCATCCAGCGCGCCGAGGACACGACGCTGACGGTGGCGCTGCCCATGCGGCTCTTCTACTTCGTCTTCTACCCGGCCATCTGGCTGCTCAATGGCGTGGCGGGGTGGTTGCTGAGGGTGGCGGGGCTGCATGGCGCCCACGAGTCCCAGGAGGCCCACAGCGAGGAGGAGCTGCGCGTCATCCTCCACAGCTCGGCGCAGGCGGGCGCCATCACCACGGCGCGCGCGGAGCTGCTGGAGCGCTCGCTGGAGATGGCGCAGAAGACGGCCCGGCAGGTGATGGTGCCGCGCAACCAGGTGAAGTTCCTGGACGTGGAGGAGCCGCTGGACAAGTGCGTCGCGGACGCGCGCGCGGCCGGCCACACGTGGCTGCCGGTGGCCCGGGGCAACATGGACGAGGTGGAGGGGGTGGTGAACGTGAAGGACCTCTTCTTCCTCCTGTCCAAGGGCGAGCTGCGCAGCCTGGCCCAGGTGCAGCGGCCGGTGCTCTACATCCCGGAGCACGTGACGCTGGAGCAGCTGCTCAACGAGTTCCGCCGCCGCCGCCGGCAGATCGCCCTGGTGGTGGACGAGCACGGCGGGACCTCCGGGCTGGTGACGCTCGCGGACGTGGTGGCCGAGGTGGTGGGCGACGTGGCCGAGCTGGGCCGGCGGGTGGACGAGGTGCGCGCCCTGCCCGGCGGCCGCTTCGAGCTGCCGGGCACCGCCCAGCTGGATGACCTCGAGGACCGCCTGGACGTCTCGTTCGAGATCGACGACGAGGACGTCGAGGTGTCGACGATCGCCGGCTACATCATGGCCCGGCTGGGACGCATCCCCGAGAAGGGGGACTCGCTCAAGCTGGACATGTGGCGCATCCAGGTGGAGGAGGTGGAGGGGCCGCGCGTGGTGCGGGTGACGGTGGAGCCCCAGGCCAGCCCCAAGCCCCCGGTGACCGCTGCGGTGCCCGAGGCCTCCTGAGCCGTCCTGCCCGGCTCACCCGAAGTTGTAGGAGAAGTCCAGCCAGGGGACGGGGATGGGGAAGCCCGGCACGTAGATGCCGCCGAGGTCCACCGCCCAGCTCTCGCCGAAGAGGCGCACCGCCAGGGAGTTGAGCATCGGGAGCTGCCCGTTGACGCTCACGCCGGAGGACGCCAGCAGCCAGTTCTCCGTGACGAGCGCCACCCGCTGGCTCAACCGCACGTTGCCGCTGAGCGTGCCGATGACGCTGCTGTCGAGGCCCCCTCCGCCGTTGAACAGCGTGAAGGGTTTGCCCAGGCCCAGCGACAGGTGCGCGTCCGCCGTGCCGTAGGTGGCCGTTCCGAAGACGAAGCCCACCGCGCCGCCCGTGGTTCCGCCGAAACCAGGCAGGAAGAGGCCCTGCGCACCGACGGCCAGGTGCAGCCTGTCCCCCACCGAGCCGCCCACCTTGACGCCGCCGATGAAGTTGAAACCTGGCGCACCCAGCAGCCAGGCCGGGAGCACCGCACCGGCCTGCACGGTGATGTGATCCGTCAGGCCGTAGCTCATCGAGGAGAAGAACAGCTCCTTCTGGGAGAAGTAGCCCTCGCCCTGGCGCAGCATCATGCCGCTGGGGGCGTAGAGGTAGCGGGTGCGGTTGGGATCCTGGAACCAGATCTCCCCATTCTCCCGGACCTGGGCGTTGCGCTCGACGGTGATGTCCTTCACCTGCCGGGCCGGCAGCTCCATGCGATCGCCATCCGCCAGCTCCACCACCACGACCTTGTCGTCCTGGTGCAGCACCACGCCGTGCAGCTCCTGCCCGTCCTTCAGGGTGATGCGGGACAGCTCCCGCTTGCCCGACTCCGGCGGAGGGGTCTCGGTGGACAGGGACTCGGCGGGGGCGGGCGTCTCCTCCGCGGCGGGGGCCGGGGATTCGGAGGTCGTGGCATCCTGCGGGGTGAGGGTCAGCAGTGCCGCCAGGGCGAGGGAAGTCGTGGTCGCGAACATGCCGCTCTGTAATGCAGTGGACGGGCCAGGAACGTGCCCTGCTGGAAGTTCCGGCACTTGGGGGCGCGCGCCCCGCGCTGTGTACAGCGGGTTGCACAGGTGTCCGGGCCGACTGCGCACGCGGACGCTCGCCGGAGACGGCTTCGATGATCCGACCTGTAGCAGTCCGTAGCCCGAAACGAGCCAGCTCGCTCGCCTGGAGAGCGGCCATGTCAGACCGGTCTGCTACGCCGCGAAAGCTCACACGAGGAGCGAGTGAGCGAGCAGGGGCCTGAACCCAGGTCGCCTGTGGAAACGATTGAGGAAGGGTAGGGTCTGTTCTCGCCCTTACAACCCCCTGGTCGTCAGGCCGGTGGGCGCCATGCTTGCCTGCTCGCATATCGTCACGCATGGCAGGGTCATGCTTGATCGGCTGAGATCCAGCGTGCTACTCGTCTGATCGCTCCGAGGCCGATTTTTCGGCCTCCGGAACGCTTCCCCGCCCGTTCGCTCACCTCTCGGGAGCACGTTTCACATGCGAATCAAGCGCCTGGATATCACCGGCTTCAAGTCGTTCATGGAGCGCAGCGTCTTCACGTTCGATGACGGCGTCACGGGCATCGTCGGCCCCAACGGGTGCGGCAAGTCGAACGTGGTGGACTCCATCCGCTGGGTGATGGGCGAGCAGAGCGCCAAGAACCTCCGTGGCCGCGGCATGGAGGACGTCATCTTCAACGGCTCGGAGTCCAAGCCGCCCCTGTCCATGGCCGAGGTGTCGCTCACCTTCCACGTGGACGAGACCGACACCCTCCCGGTCCACCTCTCGGGCCTGCCGGAAGTCACCGTGACGCGCCGCCTCTTCCGCAGCGGCGAGTCCGAGTACCTCATCAACAAGACCACCTGCCGCCTGCTGGACATCACCGAGCTCTTCCTCGGCACCGGCGTGGGCACCAAGGCCTACTCCATCATCGAGCAGGGCCGCGTGGGCCTCATCGTCTCCAGCAAGCCCGAGGACCGGCGCAACCTGATTGAAGAGGCCGCCGGCGTCACCAAGTACAAGTCCCGCCGCAAGGCCGCCGAGCGCAAGCTGGAGGCCACCCAGGCCAACCTCCTGCGCGTCACGGACATTACGAGCGAGCTGGAGCGCCGCCTGGAGAGCCTGTCGCGCCAGGCCAAGAAGGCCGAGAAGTACAAGAAGCTCAAGGCGCGCATGCGGGAGATCGATCTGCACTCGGCCTCGCACCGCTTCCTGGAGCTGCACGCCGAGTCCAAGGTGCTGGTGGAGAAGCTCAGCAGCCTGGGCGGCGAGGAGCGCGAGAACCTCGAGAAGATGCGCGAGCTGGAGGTGGTCATCACCAACCGCCGCACCTCGCTGGAGTCCGAGACCGAGGCCCTGCAGAAGCTCTCCGCCGAGGTGCACACGCTGGAGAGCGCCGTGCAGCGCGCCGACCAGGACCTGGCCTACTGGCGCAAGGACCTGGAGGAGACGAGCGCCCGGGTGGCGCAGTCCGAGACCGAGCTGCACAACGTCCGCTCCCGCCAGTCCGAGCTGGCCGAGACCATGGCCTCCCGCGAGTCCGAGCTGAGCAACATCGCCGGCTCGTGGAAGGAGGACGAGGTCTCCATGAAGGTGGCGCAGGAGGAGCTGCGCCGGGTGAGCCAGCTGCAGGCGGAGATCTCCCTGCGCCTGGAGCAGGAGCGGGCCGCCGTCGTCACCGTGGCGAGCCGCCTGGCCAACCACGAGAGCAACCTCGTCAACCTGGCCCGCCAGAAGACGGACCTGGAGTCCCGCCGCGCCCGCAACCGCGCCGAGGCGGATGCGCTGCGCGAGCAGGAGAAGCAGCTCGAGGACGCGCGCCAGCACGTGGCCCGCCGGGTGGAGGACAGCCGCCACCTCTCCATGGAGCTCGCCGAGCGCAAGGGCCATGAGGAAGAGGCGCTGATGCGCACGCGCCAGGCCTTCATGGAGAACGAGGTCCAGGTCATCGGCCTGCGCGAGGAGCTGAGCGACAAGCGCAGCCGCCTCGCCTCGCTGGAGGCCCTGCAGAAGGACTACGAGGGCTTCGACAAGGGCGTGCGCGCGGTGATGGTGCGCGCCGGCGAGGAGGCCCGCCAGCAGGGCATCTTCGGTCTGGTGGCCGACGTCATCTCCACCACGCCGCGCTACGAGCGTGCGGTGGAGGCCGTGCTGGGCGAGCGCCTGCAGCACGTCGTCGTGGAGAGCCGCGACAAGGGCGTGGAGCTGGTGGAGTACCTCAAGGCCGGTCTCGAGGGCCGCGGCAGCTTCCTGCCGGTACCTCCCCTCGAACGCGTGCCCTCCGCCGTGCAGCCGGACGTGTCCCGCTCCGGCGTGCTGGCCCGCGCCCTCGACGAGGTGACGTGCGAGGAGTCGCTCAAGCCCGTGGTGCAGCTGCTCCTCGGGGACGTGGTCATCGTGGAGGACCTGGGCGTGGCCAAGGCCTACGCCGAGGCCGAGGGCTCCGCGTGCACGCTCGTCACCCTGGAGGGTGAGGTGTTCCGCCCGGACGGCACCATCATCGGCGGAGAGCGCGAGGGCGCCGCCGTGGGCGCCCTGCAGAAGAAGCGCGAGATCGTCGAGCTGGCCACCGAGGTCGCCCGGGTCGAGGAGCGCTACAACGAGATCCTCACCCGGCACTACACCCTGCAGAAGCAGATGGGGGACACCGAGGACGTCCTCAAGGGGCTGGCGAAGAACCAGCACGCCGAGGAGCTGAGCCTCGCCAGCCAGGAGAAGGACCTGCACAAGGCCAGCGAGGACCTGGCGCGGGTGCGCGACAGGCTCCGGGCGCTGGACTCCGACGAGGCGCAGCTCACGCAGATGTACGACGGGCTGGCGCACGAGGAGGAGAACAGCCGGGGCGAGGTGGCGCACGGTCAGGCGGACCGCGAGGCGCGCGAGGAGCGCGTGAAGCAGCTGGTGGGCGAGCTGGAGTCGCTCAAGCAGCGCGCGGAGACGGCCACCAACAACCTCACCACCCTGAAGGTGAAGGTGGCCGCCGGTGGCGAGCGCGGCGAGGCGGCCCGCAAGGAGCTGGAGAGCCTGCTGGCCCAGAAGGAGGAGATGGCCAACCGGGTGCGCAAGCTGGAGTCCACGGTGCGCGAGGGCTCCTCGCGCGTGGAGGAGTTCCAGCGCCGCATCTCCGAGACGGAGGCCGAGCGCGCCAAGAAGGCCGAGGAGCTCGCGGTGACGGCCGGCGTCCTGGAGTCGCGGCGCACGGCGCACGGCACGGCCTCGACCGAGGTGCGCGAGCAGGACAACGTGCTGCGCGAGCTGCGCACGAAGCTGGAGGGCCTCACCCAGGGCCTGTCGCAGATTACGTTGCGCGAGCGGGAGATCGCCCTGGAGCTGGAGCACCTGGTGGCGGGCATCCGCGAGCGGCACGGGGCGGAGCTGCAGGAGGAGGTGCACAAGTACCACCTGCTGCCGTCGCTGAACGAGGAGACGGAGCAGGAGCTGAAGGACCTGCGCGCGCAGGTGGAGAAGATGGGGGAGATCAACCTCACGGCCATCGACGAGCACGCGGACCTGACGAGCCGCTCGGAGTTCCTGCTCACGCAGAAGAAGGACCTGTCGGACTCGATGGAGAAGCTGCAGGAGGCCATCCGTCGCATCGACGCGTCGAGCCGGGAGCGCTTCAAGCAGACGTTCGACATCGTGAACGAGAAGTTCCAGGCCATCTTCCCGCGCCTGTTCGGCGGCGGGCGGGCGAGCCTGGTGCTGACGAACGAAGGGCAGGGTGGAGAGCCGGGCGTGGAGATCGTCGCGCAGCCGCCGGGCAAGAAGCTGCAGAGCATGAACCTGCTCTCGGGCGGCGAGAAGGCGCTGACGGCCGTGGCGCTCATCTTCGCCATCTTCCTCATCAAGCCCACGCCCTTCTGCCTCCTGGACGAGGTCGACGCCCCGCTGGATGAGGGCAACGTGGGCCGCTACAACGACATGGTGAAGGAGATGAGCAAGCAGTCGCAGTTCATCCTCATCACGCACAACAAGCGCACCATGGAAGTGGCGGACACGCTCTACGGCGTGACGATGGAGGAGCCGGGTATCTCCAAGCTGGTGAGCGTGAAGCTGCGCGAGGCCAAGGCCGCCAACGACAACATCACGGCGGCGTAACCACCCCTCTCCCCTGGGTGAAGGCGCGGAACCTGGCTCCAGGTCCCGCGCCTTCGCCGTTTCAGGACACGCGCTCCGCGGGCTTCACTTCCCTCGCCGTTTGGCGCGCGAGTGCTCCCACCCCATCACGGTCTGGTTTCGCGCGTGACGGCGTTGTTCGTGTTGCGCGGCGGGACTCGACTGCCGGGCCTGCCAGGCCTGCTCGCGCCGCAGCTTCTCGTAGCTGGCGAGCCGCTCCTTCGAGAGCACTCCGGTCTCGAGGGCGGTGCGAACCGCGCATCCGGGCTCGCGCTGGTGGGTGCAATCCCGGAAGCGGCAGCCATCGGCCAGCTCGAGGATGTCCGCGAAGGCGTGTTCGAGCCCTTCCTCCTCGCCCCACAGCCCGAGCTCGCGCATGCCGGGCCCATCGATGAGCAGCCCTCCGTGAGGCAGCACGAACAGCTCCCGGTGGGTGGTGGTGTGGCGGCCCCTGTCGCCCTCGGCGCTGACGGCCTGGGTCTCCAGACGCGCTTCACCCAGCAGTTGGTTGACGAGGGTGGACTTGCCCACGCCCGAGGAGCCGAGCAGCGCGCCCGTCCTTCCGGCGGGGAGCTGTGCGCGCACTGCCTCGAGCCCCTCGCCGGTGAGCATGCTCAGCGCGAGGACGGTCACGCCGGGGGCGAGGGCCTCGACTTCGAGCACCCGGGTGGCCGCCTGCGGCTCGAGGTCCGCCTTGCTGAGCACGACCACGGGCGTGGCGCCACTGTTCCACGCCAGGGTGAGCGCCCGTTCGATGCGGCGGGGGTTGAAGTTGCCATCCAACCCCGTCACGAGGAACACCACGTCGAGGTTGGCGGCGATGGGTTGCGCCGCGTGCTCGTGACCCGCTTCGCGCCGCATGAGGACGCCGCGGCGGGGGAGGACGGCGTGGATGAGGGCCTCGCCCTCGCCGGGAGGGAGTCGCAGGGCTACCCAGTCTCCGATGGTGGGCAGGGCCTCGGCGCCGGGCGCGTGGTGGAGGACCCGTCCCGAGGGCCGTGCGAGCACGGTCCTCTCGGAGGTCTGGAGGGTGAGCAGCCCGCGGTCCTGGCGCACGACGCGCCCGGGGACGAGGGAAGGAGAGGTTTGGGTGAGGAGCTGGGAGAAAGCGTGGTCGAGGTCGGGACCCCAACCGAGGGATTCGAGAGACACGGTGAAGAACTCCGGGCAGAGCGGTGCCGGCGGCGCACCTTGGGATTCAAGGGCGCCCAGCAGGGAGCGGAACCACGCTGCGTCGGACCTTCGGCCGGCTAGGCGGCCCGCGCCTCCTGGGCGAACAGGGCGTCAACCACGGCAAGCGCAATGGGAGCGTTCATGGATGCCTCCGGGGACTCGTGGGGCAGCGTCCCTCGCCACCCGTTACTCCGTATTCCTAAACCGCCGTGGGCTCATGGGCAATCCCCCTGGGGAGGATGCCCGCCCGGGCATTCGAGGAGCGTTCGAGGCGAAGAGGGAGGTAGAACCGCCCCATGCGCAAGCGCACGCTCGCGGCGGTAGGGGTCCTGGGACTGGGGCTCGGGCTGTTGCTGCTCCTCACCCTTCCGTCGCGCGAGGCCGAAGCGCCCTCGGGTGACTCCCAGGCCGTGCCTTCGCGTCCACAGCGGCCGCGCCCGGTCGCCCGGACGGAACGTGCCGAGGCCCCGGAGGTTCGCGGCACGGCGGAGGCGGGAGGCACTCCACCGCTCGACCACCCCGCCACCGAGGCCGATGGTGTCCTGTGGGTGGAGGTGTTCGCCAAGGAGCGGCCCGTGCCGGGCGCCAGCGTGCGGCTGTACTGGCGTGGCCCTCGCGATCCCAACCTGGGCGAGGTGGCGTGGCGCCTGGCGGGCTCGGGCGCCACGGATGCCCAGGGCCGTGTGCGGCTGCCCTCGCGACCCGGAAACTACCTCGTGACCGCCCGGGCCCCGGGGCAGGCCACGCAATCGCACGACGTCGTGCGCCCCCATGGCGAGGCCCTCACCCGTCTGCGACTGACGCTGGAAGCAGGGCACGCCCTTGACGGGCGCACCGTGGAGAAGGGCACCGGCGAGCCCCTGCCCCTGGTGGAGCTCTCCCTCATCGCCCATGGCCGGAAGTTGAGGCCGTGGGAGGACGTGGATGCGCCTCGCGAGGAGCGGGTGTACGCCCACAGCGATGCCCGAGGCGCTTTCCGGGTGGAGGGACTGGCCGCCGGCATCTGGCTGCTGCGGGCCGAGGCTCCAGGACACGGGCCCGCGCTGTTGAACGCGGTGCGTGTGCCCTCGGAGGGACCGCTGGAGGTGGCCCTCTCCCGGGCGGGCATCATCGAGGGCTTCGTCGTGGATGCCGAGGGGCGGCCCGCCCCGGGCGCCGAGGTGCGGGTGAGTGGCGGCATCACCGAGCAGGTGGTCACCACGGGCGAGGGTGGCGGCTTCTCCGCGGAGGTGGAGGCCGGGAGCCATACGGTGTCCGCGCGCCGGGGAGACGAGGCGGGAGCGCTGGACACGCCCGTGGTGGTGGCCGCTGGCGGGACGGTGCGGGACGTGCGGGTGCGGCTCGGCGCGAGCGCGAGCATCGAGGGCCGCGTGGTGGCTCGCACGAGCAAGGCTCCCGTGGTGGGGGCCACCGTCGACGTCAGCCCCGCTGGCCTCAATGGGGACTCGGGCCGCGCGGTGACGGATGCGGAGGGCCGCTTCTCCGTGGGGGGCCTCGCTCCCGGGCTCTACGACGTGGCGGTAGCCGCCGCGGGCTTCTCCGAGGACATCCGGCAGAGCCTGACGCTGACACCGGGCGATCGTTTCCTCCTGGAACTCGAGCTGGCGGGCACCGGCGCGGTGGAGGGCACGGTGAGGGACTCCGCGGGCCGTGCCCTCGCGGGCGTGCGGGTGGTGGGCGGCGAGCACTGGACGGAGGCGGGCCCGAGCACCTCGCCCGCCGAGGCCCGCACCAACGCCGAGGGTCATTACCGGCTCGAAGGCCTCACCGCGGGCCCGGAGCGCCTCGTCGCGCGTCGCGAGGGGGCCACGGCCGGGGAGGAGCAGTTCGTGTTCATCGAGGAGGGCGGCACGGCGCGGGCGGACTTCACCCTCGACGAGACGGGCACCCTGGAGGGCGTGGTCCGCATGGCCTCGGGCCCGCTGCCCCCCGGAGTGATCGAGGTGAATGCCTACCGCAATCAGGGAGAGAGCGGCCGCGCTCCAGGGGACAGTGCAGCGGTCGAAGTGGAGGGCGCGGGCTCCTTCCGGATGGTGCTCCCTCCGGGCTTCTACGACGTGTACGCGGAGCATCTGGGGAAGGACGGCCCTCGCCCGCGCGGTCCGGAGCAGGTGACGGTGGAGGCGGGGAAGACGGCCCGGGTGGAGCTGCTCCTCGAGCAGCCCGAGTCCCCGCGGGGCCTGCTGCGCGGGCGCGTTCTCGAGCCGGACGGCGCGCCCTCACCCTCGGCCATCGTCATCGCGGAGGGCCCCATGGAGGATCAGCGGGCGCACTTCTGGATGAGAGCGGATGCGGAGGGGCGCTTCCAGCACTCGATTCCCGAGGAGTTCTCTCTCTCGTTGCGCGCGAGCAACGGAGGACGCTTCGGCACCGTCCAGGGGGCGAGGGCCGGGCAGCAGGTGGTGGTGAAGCTTCAGCCGGCGGCCTCGGTGCGCGGCCGCGTGGTGCGCGCCAACGGTGCTCCCGTGCGCGGCTTCACCCTCGGCGTGGCGCCGCTGGAGGCCGGCCCGGCCTCGTGGACGGGGAGCGACCAGGAGTTCGCGGCGGAGCGCTTCGAGCTGAAGGACGTGCCGGCCGAGCGCGTGCTGTTGGAGGTGCGCACGAGGGATGGAGCCCGGGGAGAGGCGGAGGTGGCGCTGGCTCCTGGCGCGAGCGCCGAGGTGGAGATCCTCCTGCGCGACATGGCCCGCCTGCGCGGCCGGGCCGTGGACGCGAAGACGGGGGCCGCGGTGGCCGGCGCGTCCATCTTCATCTCGTCGGGCGATACCACCCAGTACGAGGACACCACGCGGGCCGATGGCCGCTTCCTCGTCGAGGGCCTGCCTGCGGGCGAGCACATGCTGCTCATCTTCGGCCTGGACGAGGTGGTGAGGGAGAGCCGCCCGGTGAGGCTCCGCGAAGGCCAGTTGCTCGAGCTGGGCGACATCCCGCTCGGCACGCCTTCCCCGTGAGGAGCCCGGAAAGACGAAAGGCGCGGAACCCGTCGGGAGGGCCCCGCGCCTTCGTCATGTCAGGCCCGTTGCCGGGCGCCGGTCACTTGTAGTTGACCTTCGGGCAGGCACCCTGGTCGGCCTTGAGCCGCTCCTGGGCGTTCTTCACATCCTGCTCGGTGGCCGTCACGGACTCCTGCAGCTTGCCCTCCAGCTCGCCCCAGGCCGCGTCCTTGGCCTTGAGCTCCTGGACGTTGGCCAGCGACTGCTGCTCCGCCTGGAGCTGCGCGGAGAGGGCGTCCACCGACTGCTTGGAGGACTCGACGAGCGCGTTGCACTTGCTGGTCAGCTCCGGCAGCAGATCGTACTGCTTCTTCGGAGGCGTCTTCTGGAACTTGGTGATGACGGCCTCGTAGGTCTCCGCGGCGTTGGCGCGGGCGCCGAAGGCGATGGCCGTGTTGGCGGCGCGCTGATTGCGCAGCAGATCCAGCTGGTAGAAGCGCAGCTCGGGCGACATGTCCGCCGAGGACTCGGTGGCCTGCGAGTGGAAGTGGGTGAAGCGGTAGGGGAACTTCAGCTGATCCACCTCCAGCTTCGCCGGCAGGGCCATCATCTTGGCCTGGAGGCAGGCGGCGAGCTGGTCACCCTCGGGGGTGTTGGTGGGCTCGAACGTGATGGCGGCCGCGGTCGGCGACTCCTTCTTCAGCTCCACGGAGGCCTTGAGCTGGGGCGGGGCCTTGGTGGTGAAGGGGGCATAGCACTCGCACCAGTTCTCCTGGGCGAGCCGCACGGTGCCGGAGAAGTCCGAGCCCGGGTTGATGCCGAACTTGACGCTGGCGCTGTTGCCCACCTCGTGGACGAAGGTGCTCTCGGACGTCACCTCCTGGGCGCCCTTGGGCAGGGCGGTGAGGGGCACGCGCGAGTCCACCACCTTCTGGATGCAGGCGGTGCCCTCGGGGGTGAGGTTCTCACCGGTGATGGCGTGGGTGCCGCCCTGCTCGTTGACGGTGGTCTTCACCACCACGCGGGTGGCCTCGGCATCACCGCGCGACTTGGGGTTCACCAGGCACTCCAGCACCTCGGGGCGGGTGCTGAGGAGCGCGCCCACGAGGATGCCCTCGTTGGGGGGCTGGGGCAGGGTGAGGGCCTTGGGCTGGCACACCGCCACGTCGAAGGGCGGCTGGTTGGTGATGCGCATCCGCTCCTCGGTGGAGGTCGGACCCTTCTTCTGGGCCTGCTGCTGGCCGGCACACCCGGCCGCGAGGAGGATGGACGCGATGGCGATACGGCGCATCATGTTGGGGGAACTCCCTTGGGGTTGGGGGAAAGCGAGGGCCTATTTATCAAGGCCCTCGGCATTCTTGAGATCCTTCAACCGCAGCCCATTCTTCTTCAGGAGGCGGTAGAGGCTCTGCATGGACAGGCCGGTGTGCTGCTCGGCCGTCTTCATGTCGAAGTTGGACACGCGCATGACCTCGGCGAAGTAGAGCCGCTCGAAGTCAGCCACCACCCGGTCCTTGGCCTCGTGGTAGGGCATGCCGGTGACGAGCGCGGCCACGCTGGTGGTGGGCTGCTGGCCCTCGTCCTTGCGCTCGGGCTGGGCCATGAAGTCCAGCCAGCTGACGTTGCCCGTCTCCTGCATGAGGGCGCCGCGCTCCAGCACGTTGCGCAGCTCGCGCACGTTGCCGGGCCAGTCGTAGCCCTCGAAGAGGGCGAGCGTCTGGGGGGTGAGCTCGAAGGAGGACTTGAGGCCGCGCAGCAGGGACTGGGCGAGCACGGGGATGTCCTCGCGCCGGGTGCGCAGCGGGGGCAGGCGCACGCGCGCCACCGCCAGGCGGTAGTAGAGGTCCGCCCGGAAGCGGCCCTGGCGCACGTCCTCCTCGAGGTTGCGGTGCGTGGAGGCGATGACGCGCACGTCCACCGGCACCGGCGCCCCATCCAGTGAGGGCACCTCGCGCGACTCCAGCACGCGCAGCAGCTTGGGCTGCAGCGACAGCGGCAGCTCGCCCACCTCGTCCAGGAAGAGGGTGCCGCCCTGGGCCGCCTCGAAGACGCCCTTGCCGCCCTCGTCGCCGCTGGAGCGCAGGCCGCCGAACAGCTCGCGCTCGGCCTTCTCCTCGGTGATGAGGTTGCAGTCCACCACCTTGAAGGGGCCATGGCGCCGGCGCGAGTGCTCGTGCACCGCGCGCGCCGCCAGCTCCTTGCCCGTGCCCGTCTCGCCCTCGAGCAGGAGGTTCATGTCCTCCCGGGAGATGCCGCGCAGCTGCGCGAAGACGACGCGCATCTTCTCCGAGGTGGCCACCAGCGCGCCGAAGGCATCCGCCCCGCCCATCACCTCCACCTCGGTGGCGCGCGCCTCCTGCTTGAGCGCCAGCTTCGTCTTGCCCAGCATCACCTTGTCACCCGGCTGCAGCAGCGCCTGCATCACCTGATGGCCGTCCAGGAAGGTGCCGTTGCGGCTGCCCAGGTCACGCAGGACGATGCCCTTGCTGGTGCGCTCCAACTCGATGTGCCGGCGGCTCACCGTCTGGTCGCTCAGCACCAGATCGCTCGCCACATCCGAGCCCACGCGCAGCAGCGCATCCTGCGTGGTGACCTTCTTGCCCTTGTCCGGGCCGGCCACCACCTCCACCGTCCAGTCACGCACTTGAATCCGTGTCGAGCGCCCCTCGGGGCTCTGCACGGTCTGGGTGACCTCCGGCCTGTCGTCGATCATTGGCGTAGACCCTCCATCCCGGGGCGGCGGACTGGGTACTTCCGCCAGCGACGCGGGAGTTTCCTGTTTATGGGGCTCGTACGGCGGGAGCAAGCGTTAGTGTCGGGCTGTGTGGGGCGGCGCGTCAGGGCAGCGGCCGCCCAGGAAGATTCCCACCCGGACGGCGGCGCGGAAAACGAAGCGGCCCGGGGGAGAGCCACCCCCCGGGCACGCGTGCTTCATCGGCTGTTCGAGGCCCCCTAGTACCGGGCCGGCGAGTCGCTGGCCGGGAAGGACTCCTTGGACTCCTCGTCCACGATGTCATCCGAGGCGTTGCCGCCGGACTTCACCTTGGCGTTGGTCTGGGCCCCGGGGGAGGCGCCGCCCTTGGCCTTGAGCTTCTTGCCCGCGTTGACCTGGGTCTTGCCGCTGGACTTCACGCCCTCGGTCCGGGCCAGCCGGGCCCCCAGCAGGTTCTTCGCGCGCTCGGCCAGGTCCTTCTGGGCGTCCTGGTAGTCGCGGAAGAAGTCCACCAGCTCCTGATCGCCACTGTCCTCGGCGTCCTGGATGTACTGGCCGATATCCGAGGCGCCCTTCAGACAGTGGTAGAGCACGCTGATGACGTCGTAGTTCTCGTCCTTGGTCCCCGTGGCCTGTTCCCCTGTCTCTGCCATCGTCCACCTCCGTGCGTGAGCGGATTGCTCCGGGCAACCTGCGCACGGGGAAATCGGGATGCCCGGGGAGCACGGCTGCCCGCCTGCCCCCGGGAGGCCTGGGCCGCTCCCTCACTGGAGCATCGGGTCGAGCCGCCCCTCGCTCTCCAGCCGGGCCAGATCCGAGTAGCCCCCCACGTGGGTGTCGCCGATGAAGATCTGCGGCACGGTCCTCTGGCCGCCGCTCATCTCCACCAGCTTCGACCTCATGTCGTCGTCGCCGGTGACGTCCAGCTCCTCGTACTTCACGCCCTTGCGCGTCAGCAGATCCTTGGCCCGGACGCAGTAACCGCAATAGGTGGTGGTGTAGATTTTGACGGGCTTCACGCGTGTCCTCCTCGTGTCTCCCTCCAAACTAAGAGGCGGAGGGACGCCACGCCACCCGGCGCACGCTCGGCTCCCTGAAACGCGAACGGCCCCCGGCTCCACGAGGGAACCGGAGGCCGTCTGGGAGACACCGGGGCGCGGGGTGAGCCGCGCTCCGGGGCCTGGGGGCGACTACATGCCCATGCCGCCCATACCGCCCATGCCGCCCATGCCGCCCATACCGCCGCCGGCGGGCATGTCCTTCTCCTCCTTCGGGCGCTCGGCCACCATGGCCTCGGTGGTGAGCATGAGGGAGGCGACGGAGGCCGCGTTCTGCAGCGCGTAGCGGCTCACCTTGGCCGGGTCGATGACGCCCGCGGCCAGCAGGTCCTCGTAGACGCTGGTGGCGGCGTTGAAGCCGTACGAGCCAGTGCCCTCCTTGACCTTGTTCACGATGACGCTGCCCTCGAGGCCGCCGTTGCCGACGATCTGGCGCAGCGGCTCCTCGACGGCGCGGCGGATGATGTCCACGCCGAACTTCTCACCGGCGTCCACCTTGACGCTGTCCAGCACCTTGGAGCAGCGCAGCAGGGCCACGCCACCGCCAGGGACCACGCCCTCCTCGACGGCCGCGCGGGTCGCGTTGAGCGCGTCCTCCACGCGGGCCTTCTTCTCCTTCATCTCCGTCTCGGTCGCGGCGCCCACGTTGATGACGGCCACGCCGCCCACCAGCTTCGCCAGACGCTCCTGGAGCTTCTCGCGATCGTAGTCGCTGCTGGTCTCCTCGATCTGGGCGCGGATCTGCTTCACGCGCGCCTCGATCTCCTTCTGCGCACCGGCACCGTCGACGATGGTGGTGTTGTCCTTGTCGATGGTGATGCGCTTGGCCTTGCCCAGGTCGTTGAGCGTCAGCGTCTCCATCTTGATGCCCAGGTCCTCGGCGATCATCCGGCCGCCCGTCAGGGTGGCGATGTCCTCGAGCATGGCCTTGCGGCGGTCACCGAAGCCCGGCGCCTTCACCGCGGCCACGTTGAGCACGCCGCGGATCTTGTTCACCACCAGGGTGGCCAGGGCCTCGCCCTCGATGTCCTCGGCGATGATCAGCAGCGGCTTGCCGGAGCGGGCCACCTGCTCGAGGATGGGGAGCATGTCCTTCATCGAGGAGATCTTCTTCTCGTTGATGAGGATGAGGCAGTCGTTGAGGACGACCTCCATGCGCTCCGGGTCCGTCACGAAGTACGGGGAGAGGTAGCCGCGGTCGAACTGCATGCCCTCGACCACGTCCAGGGTGGTGTCCAGGCCCTTGGCCTCCTCCACCGTGATGACGCCCTCCTTGCCGACCTTCTCCATCGCGTCGGCGATGATCTGCCCGATGGTGGTGTCGCCGTTGGCGGAGATGGTACCGACCTGGGCGATCTCCTTCTTGTCCTTGGTCGGCTTGGCCAGGTTCTTCAGCTCGGCCACGATGGCGGCCACGGCCTTGTCGATGCCGCGCTTGATGTCCATCGGGTTGTGACCGGCGGCCACCAGCTTCGCGCCCTCGCGGAAGATGGCCTGGGCCAGCACGGTCGCGGTGGTGGTGCCGTCACCGGCCACGTCGGAGGTCTTCGAGGCAACCTCCTTCACCATCTGCGCGCCCATGTTCTCGAACTTGTTCTCGAGCTCGATCTCCTTGGCGACGGTCACGCCGTCCTTGGTGATCGTGGGCGAGCCGAACGACTTCTCGATCACCACGTTGCGGCCCTTGGGCCCCAGGGTGACCTTGACCGCGTCGGCCAGGATGTTGACGCCGCGGAGAATGGCCTCGCGAGCGCGCACGTCGAACAGAATGTCTTTCGCCATAGTGATGAATTCCTTTGGGTAGGGTTGAGGAGCGGGGGTGGGGACTACTTCTCGATCACGCCGAGCACATCCTCCTCACGGAGGATGAGGTGCTCCTCACCGTCGATCTTGATCTCGGTGCCCGCGTACTTGCTGAACAGGATGGTGTCACCGGCCTTGATGTCGAGCGGGCGGACCTTGCCGTCCTCGAGCACCTTGCCGTTGCCGACCGCGATCACGTGGCCCTCGAGGGGCTTCTCCTTGGCGGTGTCGGGGATGAACAGACCGCCCTTGGTCTTGTTCTCCTCGGCCACGCGCTTGACGATCAGGCGGTCCTGCAGGGGACGAATCTTCATGGTCTGTCTCCTTGAGCTGGGGCGCCCCGGCATGCGGAGCACCCATGGGGGTTGGGGATGAGGGCCTCGCGGCCCGGGCCGTTAGCACTCGCACCTCGCGAGTGCCAATCAGCCAGCGCGCGGGATAATAACCAGCGAAGTCGACCCGTCAAGCGAGCCGGGACCACGGGGAGGGGTTCTGCCAAGTCCCCGTCACAATTGGGATTTTCGCCTCTGTCTCTCTGTGGACGTTGGGCGGCGGACAGGGGTGGAGCCCCCCCGGTTCTGGCAGTCGCGAGGGTCGAGTGCCAGCGTAAGTGCCTGGAATGACTGGAGGTCTCTTTGCCGCGTGTGGGGGGGCGTTGGTAACTTTTACGTGGCGTCCCCGGCCCGCAAAAACCCCGGGGGTGTTGGAGGTCGATAGTCCATGAGTCAACTGGTGACGGCCCCGTCGTTGAAGGAGTTCTTCAAGGCGCTGTTGGAAGAAGTCATCCGGCGCCAGAAGCTCGCCGTCGGGGAGACGACCGAGTTCTACCTGGTCAACCTGCTGTCCGAGTTCGCCTGCACCGACAACCTGTTCAGCAAGGGAGAGGACGGGCGCAAGGAGCAGGAGCCGCTGGCGATGCTCTACCACCGCTCGCTCCAGCAGCAGCGCGACGAGCGCATCCGCACGCTGCGGCGGCTGGGAGACGTCTCGCTCTACCAGGCCGGCTTCTTCTCCGGCGCGCTGCGCGAGGGCCCCGTGGGCCAGGACTACTACATCCAGATGGGCGGGGCGGCCTACGGGCAGCTGGCGGACCTGGCTCCCGCCGCGGGCTTCGCCGCCGTCTACCGGGAGCTGAGCGCCCGCTTCCGCGCCCTGGTGGACGTGCTGGAGGAGATCGCCGCGCGCGGGCTGGTGCAGAACGGCCCCTCGGGCGCCCTCAAGGTGTACGAGAGCTGGGTGCGCACCGGCAACGACAAGCTGGAGCAGGTGCTGGTGGATGCCGGCCTGGTGTTGCCCAAGGGCCTGCCGAACTGAAGCCGGGAGGCTCTGAATGATAGGCCGAGTGCAGGAGCACCTGGAGGCCATCTACGGCATCACCTGCGCGGCGCGGGCGGAGGGCTTCGTGGTGGACACCGAGGCCGCCGTCCAGCTGGGCGCTACCGGCCGGTGCGACGAGGAGCTCCTCGTCCACGAGGCGGAAGGGGAGCTGGAGATGGCCCTCTACCTCGCCCCCGCCCTGCTCCACCGCCTCAAACCCTACGAGAGCGGCCCCTTGGACTCGCTGCTCGAGCGGGAGCTGGACGGCTTCTGCCAGCTCGCCGAGGGCGTCTCCCACTTCCTCTATGTGGCGCACACTGCCACACATGGGCGTACCGTCTCCCTGTTGGAGCTGGAGGCGCAGGCGGAGGTGGACAAGTTCGCCCTGTGCCTGCTGCACCGGTGGGGGGATGGGGTGGAGGCGTGGGCGGCGGAGCTGCTGGGCAGGCTGTTCGATCGGGTGTCCTACCGGGAGCGGCTGTCGGAGGCGGAGCGCTGGCGGTACGAGGAGGCCAACCGGCTGTCGCGCAACTTCTGCTCGCGGCTGATGGGCCACGTGACGGGGAGGCGGCTGGAGCGGCTGCTGACGGACCTGCGTTACGCGTACCGGTTGGGCGCAGAAGCCAAGCTGAGGCACTTCGGACAAGTCTCCTGACCGCGGCGGCCGTTCATCGGTTAACTTCCCCTCCCATGCCGCGTGAGGCGTCCGCCGGAGGAGTCGTCATCCGAGACCAGGGGGGCGAGCTGGAGGTGGCCGTCATCCGGCCCCACGGCCGCTCCCTGTGGGCGCTTCCCAAGGGGCATGTGGACCCGGGGGAGACGCCCGAGCAGACGGCCGTGCGCGAGGTGTGGGAGGAGACGGGCCTGAAGGCCACGCTCGTCGCGCCGCTGGGGGAGATCCGCTACGTCTACCAGTTCCGAGGCCAGCGCATCTTCAAGCGGGTGCACTTCTACCTGTTCCGCTACCAGTCCGGAGTGCTCGGAGACATCCAGCACGCGGGGCACCGGGTGGAGGTGGACGAGACACGCTGGGTGCCCCTGACGCGGGTGGCGGCGCTGCTGGGCTACAAGGGCGAGAAGGCCATCGCCGCGCGCGCGGCCAGGATGCTGCTGCGCGCGGGGGCCAGCCTCGCCCTGTCCGGGGTGATACGCCCGGAGGGCTCCGGCGACTAGGCGCCGTTGGCCTTGTCGTCCTTGGAGTACTTGCCGGTGAGGGCCTCGCGCACGTCCCGGTCGAACTTCACCCGGCCCGTGGCGACCTCGCGCAGCGAGAGCACGGGGGGCTTGTTCTTCGAGATCTCGATGATGGGGCGGGCGCCGGCCATGAGCTGACGGGCGCGCTTGGCCGCCAGCAGCACGAGCGCGAAGCGGTTGTCGACCAGGGGGAGGCAGTCTTCGACTGTGACGCGAGCCATGGTGGGGAACGTCCTTCGCTAAGTACTGAGGAGAAGAAGGGGATCAACCTAGAGAGTGACCCCTACCGAGTCAAGGAAGGATGAGGCCCGCCGTCGGGCAGGGGAAGGATCACCAGCCCTCGATTGGCCGTGTGCTAACCTTATAGGTGCCTTCAAGGACAGCCCTGCCGACGATGCCCAGGACCCTCCTTTCCCGTGATCTCCCTCATGCTCCGTTCCTCTGAACCCGAGCTGGAGCAGCCCGAGACCATCCCCCAGGAGGGCGTATGGAGCCGCCGGATCGTCCGGGTGCTCTGTGGGGTCATCCTCGTCTTCTTCTGGGTGGACAGCCTCTACCTCGGCCGCTTCAGTGCCTGGATGCTGGGCCTGCGCGTGGTGTGGGCCGCGAGCATGCTGGGCTACACGTACATGATCCGCTTGCGGCCCCAGTGGGGCGGCCTGCTCACGGACCTGAACGTGCTGGTCTCCACGGCCTGCGTCCTGGGGCTCACCGTGGAGATGGGGGGAGTGGGTGGCCCCTACTTCATCATGGTGCCCGTCCTGCCCCTGGCCATCTCCCTCATCTACCGGCGGCACGTGCGGTCCGTGATCGTGTGCGGCGCGGTGGGGATCGCCGGGACGGCCATGCTCCTGTGGCGGGAGGGCCATTCCCTCAGCCACACCCTCACCTGGATGTCGGTGGTGACGGGCATCGCGCTGCTCGGGGCGTACTTCGCCCAGCAGACGCTCCAGGTGCAGCAGGTGGAGCAGCAGGCCCGGCTCGAGCGCGCCCGCCGCGAGTCGCTCGAGGCGCTGGCCTGCAGCGAGCACCGCCGGGCCCAGTCGGAGAAGCTGGCCATCGTCGGGCGGCTGGCCTCGGGCGTGGCGCATGAGATCAACAACCCGCTGGCCTACGTGGGCTCCAACGTCAACTACGTGCACACCGAGCTGCTGGAGGCGCGGGAGCTGAACCGGGAGGAGCTGGCCGAGGTGCTCACGGAGACGCGCGTGGGCATCCAGCACATCCGGCAGATCGTCTCGGACCTGAGGGGCTTCGCGCGCATGGACGCCGATGAGCCCGCGGCGTGCTCGCTGGGGGACGTGGTGGCCGATGCCATGAAGCTGGCCTCGCTCCGGTTGAAGCACGTGTCCTTCCTTCAGGTGGACGTGCCCGCGGAGCTGCCGGAGGTCTTCGTCGTACGGCAGCGGCTGTTGCAGGTGGTGCTCAACCTGCTGATCAACGCTGGAGACGTGCTGGAGTCCCACCCGGTGCCGGGCAGCGAGGTGCGGTTGATCGGCCGCGCCGAGCAGGAGCGCGTGGTGCTGCTCGTCGAGGACAACGGGCCCGGTTTCGCCCCGCATGTGCTGCCCCGGCTCTTCGAGGCCTTCTTCACCACCAAGAACCCCGATAAAGGCACCGGCCTGGGCCTGACGCTGTCGCGCGAGCTGGTGGAGCAGTTCGGCGGCACGCTCTCCGCCAGCAACCGTCCGGAGGGCGGCGCCCGCCTGCGCATCGAGCTCCCCCTCCGCCAGGCCGGGCTCGCCGAGAAGCCCTCCACCGAGCCGCAAGCCGAGGCGCGCGGAGCCGCCTGACGGGCGGAGCCGTTCGCCAGCCGGAGCCGGGTTGCGTCCGGTCATCCTCCGGAATGGACCGCTGGCTCCCTTGCGCCGCGCACTCCGCCCGGAGCCGGTTCTACTCGGGACATGCGTCTCGCTCCGAAGCTGCTCCCGATTCTGGCCCTCCTGCCGCGTGTGCTGGGGGGCGTGCTGCTCGCGGCGGCGGTGGGCGCCCTGGGCATCGCCGCCATCCTCCTGCTCTGGATTCCCAGCGTGGCGCTCGCGGCGCTCTGTGTCGCGCTGGCTCCGCGGAGGCTCTCCCGCGGCATCCGGCTGACGGCCCTCGTGGGGGGGGTGCTCGGGCTCACGGCCGGGGCTCCGCTCGCGGCCCGGGAGATCCAGCACCGGTTGGACACCCTCGCCGAGAGCCTGGCCACGAATGGCTGGAGGCTCTCCCTTCCCGAGCGCGTGCAGGTGGCCACGTTGAACCTGGCGATGGGGTTGGGGGGATATGCCCTCGGCTACCCGGAAGTCGCGAGCGAGACGCTGTGGATGTTCGTGCCCGGGTCCCCGGTGCGCGAGTGGCGGGGAGACTTCGCCATGGAATCGCCGCTCGTCCGGCAGAACGTCCGGGAGCTCCTGGAAGAGGCCCGGCGCCGGGGGCGGGCAGGAGGGCCGGTGAAGCTGACGAGGCGGGGGGTGCAGTGGACGAAGCGGGACCTGGGGCGTGACTCGCTCCGGGTCGCGCTGGCGCTGAACAGCCCCCTGTATCTCGATGCGGTGGCGTACCCCCAGGGGACGGGCTGGAGGCTGGAGATCCAGGGCAGGGCGGCCATGCGCTACCCGCCTCGCAGCCGGACCTCGCTGGGACGGATGTTCGGCCAGCCACTCGTCATCGAGGAGGGCCTGTTCGCCGCGCTCCAGGCCGCGGGTTGGCTCCACCCCTACGAGGCGGTGTGGTCCTGGACGGTGGAGGAGGGGGAGCCGAGTCGAAGCGCTGCTCCGACGGAGTCCCGCGCGCGGACCCGCGAGTAGTGCCCACCCCGGGCGCTCATGACAGAGTGTGCTCCCAGAGAGCCCCCATGCACCGCGTCCTGCCGCTGATCGCCGTCGCTCTGTGTTCCCTCGCCTGCGAGCGGAAGTCCCCGCCACCTTCGGCCCCCGCTCCCGTGGCCGCCTCCTCGGAGCAGCGAGCCCCCACGCAGGAGGGGCCGATCGTCATCGGTATGCTGGGGAGTCTCACGGGCTCGGAGGCCTCGTTCGGCACGGTGGTGCGCGATGGCATCCAGTTCGCCGTCGAGCAGGTGAACGCCGCGGGCGGAGTGCGCGGCCGCCAGGTGGAGCTCCGCTCCTATGACACCCAGGGCAAGCTCGAGGAGTCGGTGGCCGCGGCCAAGCGTCTCCTCACCCAGGACCGCGTGGTGCTCATCCTCGGAGATGTGACCTCGTCCGGCTCGCTGGCCATCGCCGACGCGGTGCAGGCGGCCCAGGTGCCCATGGTGACGCCCTCGTCCACCCACCCGGATGTGACGAAGAAGGGCGACTTCGTCTTCCGCACCTGCTTCATCGATCCCTTCCAGGGGGGCGCCATGGCGCGCTTCGCCCGGGAGAACCTGAAGCTCGAGCGCGTGGCGGTGCTGCATGACAGCAAGAACGCCTCGTCGCTCGGCCTGAGCGAGGCCTTCACCGAGGCCTTCCAGAAGCTGGGCGGGAAGGTGGTGGCGGTGGAGAGCTACTCCAAGGGGGACTCGGACTACCGCGCGCCACTGCTGGCCGTGAAGAAGGCGAAGCCCCAGGCGCTCTACCTGCCGGGCTTCTACAGCGAGGTGGGGGTCATCGCCCGCCAGGCGCGCGAGCTGGGCCTGACGCAGCCGCTGCTGGGCGGGGATGGCTGGGAGTCCGATCGCATCTTCGAGCTCGCGGGCGGCGCGCTGGAGGGCGCCTACTACTCGTCGCACTACGCCGAGGACAACCCCGCCCCCGAGCTCCAGCGCTTCATCACCTCGTTCCGCGAGCGCTACGGCCGCTCTCCCGAGGCCGCCTCCGCGCTGGGCTACGACGCGGCGAAGGTGGCGCTCGCGGCCATCGAGCGGGCGAAGTCACTCTCGGGCCCGGACATCCGAGATGCGCTCGCGAGCACGAAGAACCATCCCGGTGCCACCGGCACCCTCACCCTCGACGCGGATCGCAACCCGGTGAAGCCCGCCGTCATTCTCACGATTCGCGAAGGCAAGCGCCGGTTCGCCGCCGCCGTGACGCCCTGAGCGCCAACGCACCGCGTCGCGTTTCCACCGGCCAACATCCGCCCCAGAGGGAGGGATGACGGATGGTCCGGAATGCGGATGTTCGCGGGCACGCTCCGGGAGGTCTGAATGGCCGATGTGCGCGACGAAGCGGTGGCCGTGGAAGGCTCATCGCTCAAGGTCGTGATGATTGCCTCGGTGGCCGCCGTGGGTGGCTTCCTGTTCGGCTTCGACACGGCGGTCATCAATGGTGCCGTCGGCGCCTTGGAGTCCACCTTCCAGGCGAGTGACGCGGCCATCGGCATCTCGGTGTCCTCGGCCCTCCTCGGCTCGGCCGCGGGGGCCTTCATGGGGGGGCAGCTGGCCGATCGCTTCGGCCGCACCCGCACGATGGTGGTGGCCTCGGTGCTCTTCTCCATCGGCACCGTGGGCTCCGGCGTGGCCTTCGGACTCGTGGATTTCAGCGTGTGGCGCCTGGTGGGCGGCATCGCGGTGGGCATCGCCAGCGTCATCGCCCCCGCCTATATCGCGGAGATCGCTCCGGCCCACCTGCGCGGCCGGCTCGGTTCGCTCCAGCAGTTGGCCATCGTGACCGGCATCTTCGCCGCGCTGCTCGTGGATTACGGCATCGCCTCCGCGGCGGGTGGCTCCGCCCTGAATCCCCTCTGGCTCGGGATGCCGGCGTGGCGGTGGATGCTCCTGTCCGAGCTTCCCCCCGCGATTCTCTATGGCATCGGCGCCCTCATGATTCCCGAGTCCCCCCGCTACCTGGTCGCGAAGCATCGCGATGACAAGGCGCGGGAAGTGCTCCGCTCCATCATCGGGCAACGCGCGGAGGCGAAGGTGGAGGAGATCCGCCAGAGCCTCTCGGGCGAGCACACCGCCCGGTTCACGGACCTCCGGGGGCGCTTCGGGCTGCTCCCCATCGTCTGGGTGGGCATCGGCCTGTCGGTCTTCCAGCAGTTCGTGGGGATCAACGTCATCTTCTACTACTCGAGCGTCCTCTGGCAGGCGGTCGGGTTCTCGGAGCGGAGCTCGCTGGCCATCACCGTCATCACCAGCGTCACCAACATCGTCACCACCTTCATCGCCATCGCCACGGTGGACCGCTTCGGGCGCAAGCCGCTGCTCATCGTGGGCTCGGTGGGCATGGCGCTGACGCTCGGCACGATGGCGTACGTGTTCGGCACGGCCGGGATGGATGCCGCGGGCAAGCCCGTCCTGGAAGGGACGGCGGGCCCCATCGCCCTGGTGGCCGCCAACCTCTACGTCTTCTGCTTCGGCATGTCCTGGGGGCCCGTGGTCTGGGTGCTGCTCGGGGAGATGTTCAACAACCGCATCCGCGGCCGGGCACTGGCACTCGCGGGCTCGGCGCAGTGGGTGGCCAACTTCATCGTCTCCTCCACGTTCCCCGCCTTGCGCACGGCGGGCCTGGGGATTGCCTACGGGCTCTACACCGCCGCCGCCGCGGCCTCGCTCCTCTTCGTGCTCCTCTACATCCGGGAGACTAAGGGCAAGGAACTGGAAGCCATGTAGCCTCCGGCCGGGCCGTGCCTCACTCCTCCAGCCCGGACACGTCCGGGCACTCCGAGGCATTGCCCACCACGGCCGTCTCCCAGCTGCGCTTCATATAGGTGATGCGGAAGCTGGCATCCCAGCACTCCACCTGCGTCGCGGTGAAGCCCGCGGGCACGTCTCCGCCCGTCACCGAGATGACGCCCACGCCCCCCTGGTCCTTCGTCCACCGGCTGATGATGGCCAGGTCCTCCTTCTGCGTGCCGGGGAGGAGGTCGGTGTCCTCCAGCAGGAAGCCCATCTCGCCCAGGCCGCCGGGAAGCTCGCGGTAGGCGTAGAGGAGCTCGGGCGCGGGTGGGGGCGAGGCCAGCACGAAGCGCATCCGCACGGTGATGGGGAGCGCGCGCGTCTGGTAGACGATCTCCAACAGGTCCAGGCCCGCGAGCTTCCCGGCGTCGAAGCCGTGGGCCTTCGTCTGCTGGATGAGGATCCTCACCGCGCCCGTTCCCTTGCGCAGCCCACCGTCCGGCTGGAAGGTGCCCTCGATGGCCGACCACCACCCGTCCTCGCCGGAGCCCCGGGGCCGGTACTGGAGCAGGTAGGTGAAGCTGTCGGGCTCGCGCTTGATCGCGAAGCGCACCTCGTGGCCGGGGTGCTTCGGGTCCGCCCAGGGTCCCCACACGCGCACCTCTGGCGCGCGCGTCGTCGGTGGCAGCTGGCGGAGCTCCTCCAGCAGGGTGAGCAACCCGTCCAGCCCGGTGTTGAACGCGTCCGAGGCCTCGCGCGTGTCCCGGTAGAGTTGAGACGGCTCGCCCACGGCCAGGGCATCCGAGCGCTGGCGCAGTGCACCCTCGCTCACCGCGCCGCTGGAGGCGGGCAGCTTGGAGGCCAGGTCCTCGCGGGAGGGCAGGGCGTTGAGGAACTCGAGGTCGTCGTTGGAGAAGTTCCCGCCACACGCGGTGGCGAGGCAGCCCAGCAGCAGGAGCCAGCAGTTGCGCATCACGCGCTCCCTGTCAGAGGCGGTACGTCACGAGCGCGCCGAGCTCCCAGTAGCCCAGGGAGCGCTGTGCGTCGACGTTGTAGAGGAGGTAGTGGACGCGGGCGCGCCCGGTGAGCTCGAAGCGGTCCGACATCCGCCAGCGCACGCCGCCCACCAGGCCCGGGGTGAGCACGGCGTAGAACTGGTCCGGGAGGCTCGCGTCCTCGAAGTCGCGGCCCATGACGAGGTAGGCGAGCCGGGGCCCGACGAAGGGGGACACGCGGCCCAGGGGCCACTCGGCCACGAGCGAGGTGCCCACCGTCAGCAGCGAGTAGCGGTAGCGCGGCCCCGAGAGCGTCGGCAGCTCCAGGGTGGTCTGCCGCCCGCCGAGCGCCAGGTCGATGTCCCAACGCCAGTTCTCGCGGAAGTAATGGTGCAGCCCCACCTCCAGGCCGAGCAGCGGCGTGGAGAGGAAGAGGTTCTCGCGGGTGGGCGCATCGAAGAAGGAGTGGTAGCCGCCGGTGAGTCCCAGCGTCCAGTACGTGCGCAGCCCGCGCTCCCGGGGTGCCACGCCCTTCACCGGATCATCCGAGAAGGGCGCATCGCGCAGCCGGGACTCGTCGAGCACCGTGGTGCGCCCGCGCTGGACCTCGGCCTCGCCGACGCGCAGCCGGTCCGCCAGCCGCCGCTTCACCGTGTACCGGCCCGGGGCCAGGGCCAGCCGCCGCTCGGCGTCCACGGCCTTGTCCAACTCCGCCACCACCAGTCCGGCCGGGTTCACGAAGTAGTAGGCCCCGGCGGGCGCGGTGCGAGGCACCAGCAGCCCCTCGTTGCTTCCCCGCAGGTCCGTCAGCACCAGATCGCCATTGCCGGCCAGGTCGTAGCTGAAGGTGGGGTGCTGGGCCCCGGCGCTGCTGTCGGCGGTGTCCGCCACGGTGCGCGCATAGGCATGCGAGTACGCCTCGAAAAGCGTCACCTGCCCGTCGCCCGAGCGGTCCGCCTCGCCGATCAGCCCGCTGCCCAGGTGGTGCGAGAAGTAACTGCCCCCCAGCAGGTCCGACTCCTGCGAGTCCTCGTCCGCCGAGCTGGAGGTGAGGATGACGAGCCCCCGGGCCTCGCGCGTGGCGCCCGCGTCGATGGCGAAGGCGGGCGCGCGCCGGGCCCCCTTCGTCCGCGTGAGCGCTCCGGAGCGGCACGAGTCCAGGATGGCGATGCGGATGTCCGCGGGCGCCGCCAGCAGCCGGCGCTTGAGCGACTCCAGGTCCAACGCGCTGTCTCCCAGCCGCAGCGCGCCGTCCTTCGCATGGCCCGAGTAGTAGACGATGAGCGCGGTGCGCTCGCCCCGGGCCCGCGCCGCACGTGCACCCGACTCCAGCTCGGCCAGCGCCCGGAGGAAGTCCCCGCTGTCCTCGTCCAGCAGCAGCCGCGCGTCGCCGTATTCCACCCCACCCAGCCGCGTCAGCAGGCCGTGCATCTTGCGCGCGTCGTCCCGGGCGAAGCGCAGCGGCCGGGTGTCCGCGCCGCCCTCGTCGTTGCCCGCCACCAGCGCGAAGCGCCGCAGCGGCTGGGCCTGCGCCGTGGCCGTCAGCACCAGTGCCAGCACGAGCACCAGGCCCTGTCCGGACAGGCGTCTCATGGCTTGCGCAGCAGCCAGTGGGTCTCCTCGCCGCCCGACTCCAGCGTCGTCATGGCCTCCACCTTGCCCCCGGCCGCCTCCCAGGCCCGCCGCGCCGACACTCGCACCGCCTCCACGCTCAGGGGCCGGTCGGAGAGCACCATCACCACGCGCTCGTTGCCCGAGCCGGTGAACGCCACGCTGTCGGGCAGCCAGTGTCTGCCGGGGCCCGCCTCCACGGGGAGGCTCATGCCCTCCTGGGCATACAGCTCCGACACCTCGCCCGCGTCGTCCACCGACACCGCCAGCACGTAGCGGTAGGGCCCGGACACGTACGCCAGCCGCACCTTCTCGCCCGGCTCCAGCTCCTCGGTGTCCCCCGGCAGCACGCCCCGCTGGGGCCCGCCTCCGCCAACGCGCAGCTCCGCCGAGGCCCCGCCCTTGAGCCGGTTGGTGGGGGGGTTGGAGAGCATCGGCCGCACCATCACCACCAGCAGCACCGAGGCCGCCACCGCCACCAGGACACCATTGAGCAGGGGGCGCGAGGGCCGCGTCTTGGGCTTGTTCAGGGCACGCTCCACTCCGGCCGAGAGACGCTCGAAGGGCACCTCCGCCTCGAAGCGGGCCTGGTTCGCCTCGAGGCCCTTCCAAATCTCCTGGCACTGCGCGCACCCGGACACATGGTCCCGGGCCTGCTCGGACTCCTTGCCGGGGAGCTCTCCGGCGTGCAGCCGCCGCAACGTCCACTCCGACAGGTGCGCGCTCATGGGACCTTCAGCTCCTCGTTCGACAGGGCGGCGAACTGCTCCAGCCGCTTGCGCACCGTGGGCACCGAGCGCCCCAGCATCACCGCCACCTCTTCCAGCGTCATCCCGTCCACCCAGTAGTGCACCACCGCCGCCTGCGTCTCCACGTCCACCCGCGCCAGCAGCGAGCGCACCAGCTCCCGCGTCTCCAGCTTCCCCGCCCCGTCATCACCCTCGGGCCGGGCCAGCTCGTCCCGCTCGAACCAGCGCCGCCACGGCGCCCGCTCCGCGCGCAGCTGGTTGAGGCAGTGGTGGGTGGCGATCTTCATCAACCACGCCAGGGGCGAGGACTCGGCGCGCAACGTCTCCGAGTGGGTGAGGGCGCGGGCGAACACCTCCTGCATCGCGTCCTCGGCCTTGCTGGCGTCCTTCAACAGGTAGCGGCAGCGTCCGTACACGCTGCCGCCATAGGCCGTGTACAGCTCGCGCAGGAACGCGCGCCGGTCCTTGGGACCGCCGTCGATGGCCCTCAGGGCCGGTTGGATCGTTCCTGCCACGAACTGCCTCATCTCGCCGCGGGGTGGAGGGCCCCGAGCTTACAACGAGGGCTCACCGCCAGGGCTCACAACGAGGAGTAGCTGGCCGTGGCGAAGGCGCAGTCGCTCGCCTCGATGCCGTACTGCAGCCGGGGCACGGTGTAGCTGGCATACAGGTAGCGGCTGGCGAAGGCGGTGTCCCAGCACTCGTTGGCGGTGGCGGACTCGGCGCCCAGGTCTCCGCCCGTCAGCTCGACGTCCGAGCGGCCAGCGCCCGACTCCAGCCAGCGGCTCTTGATGGTGAGGGTCTCCTTCGCGGCCGAGCCCTCCTTCTTGAACCAGTCCTGGACGAGCTTGAAGTCGAACTGGCCGCCCTGGGTGGGGGTGGCGGCGTAGCGGTAGTCCGCGTCCACGCGCTTGCTGGCGTCGTTCTCGTCGCGCACCTGGCGGAAGGCCGCGTCCACCGTGGCGGCGCTCTTCTCGTCCTCGCGCGAGTACTTCACGGTGAAGCGGCCCACGTTGGTGTCGTGCTCGGGCAGCGTCGCCGCCTTGTCCCAGTCGAGCGTGAACTCACCCTCGCCGAAGCCCTTCATCGGCTCGCCGGCGGCGTCCACCGCGGCGGTGTGCGTGCCGGTGATGACGTCCACGAAGGCCGAGTCCTGCGCCTCCTTCGCCTTGGCCGACACCGTGTAGCTGTAGGTGTTCTCGCCCGTCTTCTTCACGGTGAGCTTCCAGGTGTTGCGCGCGAGCGGCTCGGTGTGCGGGCCCCACACCGCGGTGTCCTCGGTGAGGGTGGTGGGCCGGTGCTCCGTCACCGCGTCCACCAGCCCCAGCACCAGCAGCGTGCCGCCGTTGACGAACAAGGTGGTGCCCCGGGTCAGCTTGTAGAGCTCGCTCAGGTCGCCCTGGCCCTGCCCCTGGACGGCCTCCGCGGACGTGAGCGCCTGGCCGCTCTTCTCCGGCGTCTTCACCTCCACCATCTCCTTGGTGGGCAGCACGGAGCGGAACTCCTCCTCACGGTCCATCCGGCCACAGCCAGCGAGCAGCAGGGCGGAGATCAGCAGGCTCTTGCGCAGCGTCATGTGTCAGTCCTCTCGGGTGTCGCCCGGCCTCCGGGGCCGGTGCGGGTCATCTGCCCGTAGGGACACAGCAGGGGTCCAAAAACAGAAAAGGCGATTTTCGGAAGGTGGAAACCCCAGGGATTCCAAGAGGTTGGAGGCTCCTTGCCCGCTCTCCAGGCATACCGGACGGGGGCTCCGACGAGAAAAAGGACCCGTTCCTAGGTTTGCCCCATGGAAAAGCGACACCCGAATCACCCCGGGGAGATGGGAATCGACGCCTCGCTCGCCGAGCGGTGCCGGACAGCGGACGAGATCAACGCCCGTGGCCGAGCCATCCAGGTGTTGCTGGACGCCGGTGTGCCGTTCCTCGTCGGCGGCGCCTACGCCTACTCCACCTATACGGGCATCTACCGCGACACCAAGGATCTGGATCTCTTCCCGCGTAAACGGGACGCGGAACGGGCGCTGGTGGTGCTGGAGCAGGACGGCTGGCGCACCGAGCGCGCCGACGAGGTGTGGATCTACAAGGCCTACAAGGGCGAGTACTTCGTGGACTTCATCTTCTCCTCGGGCAACGGGGTGGCCACGGTGGACGATGAGTGGTTCGTCCATGCCCGGACGGCCTCCGTCTTCGGGCACCAATGCCTCATCGCGCCGGCCGAGGAGACCATCTGGTCCAAGGCCTTCGTCAACGAGCGCGAGCGCTACGACGGGGCGGACATCAACCACCTCATCCTGAAGATGGGGCGGAGCATGGACTGGGAGCGGCTGCTGCGGCGCTTCGACCGGTACTGGGAGGTGCTGCTCAGCCACCTGATGATGTTCCGCTTCGCCTACCCGTGCGAGCGGGACATGGTGCCGACGTGGCTGATGACGGAGCTGATGTCGCGCACGTTGGACACGCTCAAGGAAGGCAACTGGGACGAGCGGCTGTGCCGCGGGAATCTCATCTCGCGGGTCAACTACGCGGTGGACATCCATCACTGGGGCTACGGCGATGGCCGGTCCTGGGACGAGCGAGACCGAGAGAAGGGGGAGGCACGTGGCGCGGGACGCGAACTCGAAAATACGCTTGGCGGCGGTCGGTGACCTGCACTGCCGCGAGGATCAACACGGACGCTTCCGCCATCTCGTCAAGCAGGTCAACGCGGAAGCGGACGTGCTGCTCCTGTGTGGCGATTTGACGGACCGGGGGATGGTGGAGGAGGGCAAGGTGCTCGCCGAGGAGCTGTCGGCGCTCCGGGTGCCGGTGGCGGCGGTGCTCGGCAACCACGACTACGAGCACAACCAGGCCAAGGAGATCTGCGGCGAGTTGTCGAGGGTAGGGGTGCACATCCTCGATGGGGACCACTTCATCTTCGAGAAGGTGCTGGGAGTGGCCGGGGTGAAGGGCTTCGGCGGCGGCTTCGGCAATGCGACGCTGCAGGCCTTCGGCGAGGGGCAGACGAAGTCCTTCGTGCAGGAGGCGGTGCACGAGTCGCTGAAGCTGGAAGCGGCGCTCAGCCACCTGGATACGGAGAAGAAGGTGGTCATCATGCACTACGCCCCGGTGCCAGAGACGCTGGAGGGAGAGAACATCGAGATCCGTCCCTTCCTCGGGACGAGCCGCCTGGCGATGCCGGTGGACCACTACGGAGCGGAGGCCGTCTTCCACGGGCACGCGCACCATGGCGCGCACGCTGGAAAGACGAAGAGCGGCATCCCCGTCTACAACGTGGCGATGCCGCTCATGACGAAGATGCACCCCGACCAGCGCTTCATGCTGCTCGAGGTGTGAGGCGCGGGCTGTCAGGCGGGCGAGCTCTGCGCGGGCTGGCAGAGCCGCTCCGCGAGCTCCGACACAGGCATCGTCCAGAGTTCGCCGTAGTCCACGCTCAGAAGGTTGTGCGAGTGTTTGCCACGGTGGTAGGCCGCACGCAGCCGGCGGAAGTGCTCCCGCAGGGCCCTGAAGTCGAGCCCCCGCTGAGTGAGCACGTAGGTGAACGACAGCAGCGCGATCAAGGCCGCGTGGCGCAGGCCGAGATTGCCGAAGTAGAACGCCTGCAACTCGAGCTCACCCGTCGGGTCGATTCCGTAGCGCGTGATCAAGTGGTGGATGTCGTGGGTCTCGCGGTAGTGCTTGTAGAGGTAGTCGCCGTCGCTCTCCACCGGGTACTCGTAGGTGAACGGCTGGATGCCGTTGGCGCGGTAGTAATGGGCGAACTCGTGACCGAGGGTGCCCGCGGGCATGCGCGCGAGCGTCTCGAAGTCGATGTCGCCAGGAACGGTCGGCCGCTCGTCGAGGAGCTGGTGACAGTCCGGGCTCTCACGCAACTTGCGGCCTAGCCGCGCGTACGTGCTGTCATCAAGGCTGATGTGAAGCGCCCGGGCGTAGTCGGGGTTCGCGGGATCGTCCTTGAGGATCCGGAGGGCGTTGAGGGCGATCCGGAGGCGGGTGAGCAGCGAGGCGTTGGGAGGGATGGGTGGGGGGGACTTCGTCACCTGATTCATTGCGTCTCTTTCCCTCCATCATTCCCGCTCGTCCACCTGCTCGACAGGCAGCCAGTGGTCGACAACGAGCGGATGGGAGGTCCCTTCATTCTGGACCCCCCGTGAGCCAGTGTCGCGGTGCGGGAAAGACCTACCGAGACGCGTAGGAAGAACAGCTTTCTCCTCCACTCCGGCTCCGCGCTCAGCCAATCTGACCCCTATGAAGACCGAATTCATCCTGCTCCGTCATGGCGAGACGGAGTGGAACGGCCTGGGGCGCCTGCAGGGGCACCAGGACAGCGCGCTGAGCGCGAAGGGCCTGCGCCAGGCGGATGCGCTCGCCGCGCGCCTCGCGTCCGTCTCCTTCCATGCGCTCTACTGCAGTGACCTGGGGCGGGCCCAGGAGACGGCGCGCCGCATCGCCGCGCGCACGGGTCACTCCGTCCTCGAGGACAGGCGCCTGCGCGAGCGCGGCCTGGGACTCCTGGAAGGGCTCACGCGGGACGAGGCGAGCCAGCGCCACCCCGAGGTGTTCGCGGAGTACGCGGCGGGCGGGCCGGACTTCGTCATTCCCGGGGGCGAGAGCGCGTCACAGCGGCTCCGCCATATGGTCGAGTGCCTGAAGGAGCTCGGAGTTCGCCACGTGGGAGCGCGCATCGTGGTGGTCACTCACGGGGGTGTGCTCAGCAGCCTGTTCCGGCACTGCCTGGGGATTCCGCCCGGCACGCCGCGCACCTTCTCCGTGCTCAACGCCAGTTGGAGCCAGTTCGACTACCACGAGGGGGCCTTCCGGCTGGTGACCTGGGGGGACGTGAACCACCTCAGGGACGCCAGCCACGACGACACCTGAGGGGCGGAAAGACAAACGGCTTCAGGTTCTCCAGAAGCTGGGGCCCTGACGCGTGGAGGCGGCGGGAATCGAAGCCGCCGTGGACATCGTATCCTCGAACACCGGCTCCGGCTACGCTACGCCGGCGCGGCGGCTCAGCTCATGGACAGTACGGGCACGACACCGTCGCCTCGAGCGAATCGTAGACGAGGCAGTTCTGGTCCGCGGCGTAGTCGTTCTTCTGCTGGCATCGGTAGTTCCACACGGAAGCGCACTGCGTGTAGACCTGCGCATCGCCGGTGGGCCCCTGGTAGGTGGGCGTGCACGTGCCGGAGCCGCCCGAGCTTCCACCCGGGACGGTGCAGCTGTTGGGATCGGTGCTGCTCGAGCAATTGAGGCCGGAACAGGTGGTGCCGCTGCCCATCCACTTGCCCGAACAGCTGGAGGCCCCCGAGCGCTGCTCGCACAGCACGCGGTTCAGGTTCGACGAGTAGTAGGCGCACGCGCCGGAGCCGCCGCCCGACGAGCCCGTTCCGCCCGAAGGCGTTCCCCAGCTCCACTCGGGCGTCCTCGGCTCCGAGTAGGTGTCCCGGGAGGACATGTCGTCCGGAAAGCCGGCGTCCTCGCACGTGTCGCCCGCGAAGTAGCCGCAGTACTCCCAGTCCTCGCACCAGAAGTCGCGGCACTCGTCCTCGCTGTCCTCCGAGCAGAAGTACAGGTTCGAGCCGTAGACGCAGGCGCCCTGATCGAAGACGCCGCACCCCGGCAGGAGCACGGTGCCGACGACCGCGAGGGACAGGACGAGCGCTGATGCGATGCCCGGGAGAGGGTGAGGGGATTGGCTCATGTGGCGGGATGGTACGCGCACCATGGCGCAGGGGGCTCAAATAACTTCCATCTCTCCACCGGCCCGGCGCGGCGAGGGCGCGCGTGCGGCAAGGACGAAGCACTTGTTTGACAGCCCGATTTTTTGGTTGTTACTTTGTTCGGGTAACGAACGAAGTTGCTCGAGGGGCGTAGGGAGCACCGTTCAAGGAGCCCGCTCCGTCGCAGCAGCTTCCGCCGCACCCATCCTTGCCGGAGCGTGAATTGCGTGATGACTCCACGGAATCGCCTGGTTGTGTCCTCGCTGTTGCTGCTGACTTTCCTGGTCCAAACGGCGTGCGACCCGGCTGAGCAGTCCGCCGCCACGCTGACGGGGGTGAGTGTGACCCCGGCCACCATCTCCCTCTCCGCTGGAGCCACCCAGCAGCTCACCGTCACCGGGACTTACAGCGATGGTTCGACAAAGAGCCTCACGGCGAACGCGGCCTTCGACTCCGACACCCCCGCCACCGCCAGGGTGAGCAGCCCGGGTGGCTTGGTGACCGCCGTCGCCGCAGGGACGGCCCGGATCACCGCCACGGTCTCCGGCAAGAGCGCTTCCACCAGCGTGACGGTCAATGCTTCGTCGGCGCCGACGCTCTCGTCCATCGCGCTCGGCCCGAGCCCGGCCTCCGTGGCCCAGGGGAGCACGCTCCAACTCACCGTGACGGGCACCTACAGCGACGGCTCCAACCGGCCGCTGACCGCGGACGTGACCTTCAGCTCCAGCGCGCAGGGCATCGCCACCGTGAGCACCTCGGGCGTCGTCACCGGCGTTTCGGTGGGGAGCGCGACCCTCACCGCTTCGGTGGCGGGGAAGACCGCGACGCTGGAGGTGTCGGTCACCGCGATGTCGACCCGGCCCGACGCGAACCAGATCGTCTTCTACGACGGCAACGGCACGGACGTGACCTTCGCGGACTTCGGCGGTGCCGCCAACAACGTCACCGTCGATGCCACCGAGACCTTCAACGGCCGCAAGGTCATCCACTTCCAGGTCACCAGCACCGGTACGTACTCCGGCGGCGCCTGGGTCACCTCGGCGCCCCGTGACCTCTCCGCCTACAACGCGCTGACCTTCTGGGCGAAGGCGAGCAAGGCCGAGACGCTCAACGTGACGGGCATCGGCAACGACGCGGGCGCCACCTCGGGTACCGGCTTTGGCAGCGAGCGGGCCGCGCTCGCGCTCACCACGGGCTGGCAGAAGTTCACCATCCCCATCCCCAGCCCGGCCAGGTACAAGAACGTGGGCGGCCTCTTCCACGTCGCCGACGCACCCGACGGCTACACCCTCTACCTCGCCGACGTCATCTACGAGCACCTCGGCACCGGCGTCCTCGGCGCGGGCACGGCCTCCATCGGCAACGGCAACACCACCCCGGTGTCGGTTGCGACGGCCGGCACCTACAGCATCGACCCGGTCCAGAACCAGGCCGTCTTCACCGTCGCGGGCGACCCGGGGAGCCCGGTCACCGTGAAACCGGTGGCCAACACCTTCTTCGACTTCACCTCGTCCGACGCGTCGGTTGCCTCGGTCAACGGCAGCGGCGTCATCACCGGGGTGGCGGCGGGCGGCCCGGTGACCCTCTCCGCCACGCTGGGTGGCGTGGCGGCCAGCGGTTCCTACGCCGTCACCGTCACTGGCGTGCTGGGCCAGCCGTCCACGCTGCCTCCCGCGCCCTCCCATGCGGCCGGGGAGTCCGTGTACTCGCTCTACAGCTCCGTGACGGGCGGCTACACGGGCACGGCCGCCGACCAGAGCGCCAAGGTCGACACGTGGCGCACGGGCTGGAGCGCCGGGTCCGGTGGGGAGCCGTTCGCCATCGACACCGGCTCGGGCAGCGCCGCCCCGCGCAAGTACGTCTTCACCAACTCGGCGCCCTACATCGGCGTCGAGTTCTACGGCACCGCCGGTGCCAACCAGATCGACGCGGCGGGACGGGGGCTCACCAAGCTGCACCTGGACCTGTGGACGCCGGACAACGCGACCAACTTCCAGGTGAAGCTGGTCGACTTCGGGGCCGACGGCGCCTTTGGTGGCGGCGACGACACCGAGGGCACCGCCACCCTCACGGCCGCCTCGACGCCAGCGCTCGCCACCGGGGCCTGGCTGTCCTATGAGCTGACGCTGGCCAGCGACTTCGAGGGGGGCCTGGCGAACATGCACCACCTGGCCCAGATGGTCCTGGTCGCGCCCAACGGCGGCACGATGTTCCTCGACAACATCTACTTCCACCCGTAGCGGGGGAGGGCGCCGGCGCCGTGGCCTCGATGGGCCCGGCGCCGCAGACCTACGTGTACCTGATGAGCCGGGGCTTCGGTACCGGGCTGGTGATCGTCGTGCATGGAGGCACCGTCCTGGTCTGAGCGTCCGTGATACCGTCTCGGGCTCCCATCCGTCATCCGTCCTATTCTCAAATGCGTCGCTCCGAAAAGGCGCTTGTCCGCCCTCTGCTGATAGGCGCTTTGCTCCAGGCCGGTTCTGATATCTATTTCGGGGGATCGCCAACCCGAGGGATGCCAGTGCTTGACCGGATCATCGTTCGCAGGTCCAACGTGGAAGGTGGCGAGGTCACCCTCGATTTCGGTCGCTTGGCCGAGGCGATGCTCTATTACCGCGACGTGCTGTTTATGGCGGAAGTAGGCTCGCTGAAGGAACTGCTGTCCGCAGTGCCGCCCGACCTGGTTCTTGAGTTCCTCGAAGAGGGACACCTGCGGATTGACTACAGCCCGCGGTTTCGTGCGACCTCCTCCGAGAGAACAGCCTATGGGCAAGTGCTCTACCAACCGATCGAGGGGACAGTCCGCGCCAAGTTCGACCTTGATCGGGTAGTGGCCGAAGGGGTGGAGCAGTTCTACCGGAAGCCTCGGAAGGGGCTTGCCCGGTCCATTACGGCTAAGATCGCACAATCGCCCGCCGACCCTCGCGCGCTGCGTGCGACACATGCCGACTACGCAGACCAAGCAGAACTGCGCGGGTTGGTTGCAGAGATCGTTGCCGACCTAGCACCGGGTTACGTGCTGCCGGACGGCTTCCACTTTGAGGCGGAGCGGGCGCCGGGAGACAAGTTCACCATCGACACGAACCTCGATCTTGCGGAGATCAGTCGGCTTCACCGTATGGCCGGAAGCGCGCGCATGACCGAGGTCACGGTCGCCCACATCCTGTCCCACGTGAACGACCTGAACGCCGACGCTCTGGCTTCGGCCACGCACGGCGGTGAGCTGATCACGACCTCTCTCGGGGAAAAGCTGCTCAGGCGCAAGCTGCAGTCGCTCGCGGCGAAGGTCGTCCCGGCCAAAAGCGACATTGAGCTGTTCCATGAGGTGGTTCTTGAGAATGCTCGCGCGGTCCGGGAGGCGATCAACTCCGGTGAGCGGAGCCCCAAGGAGCTACTTGCGCTCTTGAAGGAGTCGAGGCGATTCAAGGAGTGGGCCGCCAACAAGGCGCCCGACGGGAAGCTGCTGCAGGAGTTCACTCGCGACGTCTCCTCCCTAGGTGGCCTTGAGACGCTGAAGGCGAAGATTGCGAAGTTTGTTCTTGTGAGCGGCATCGGCGCCGCCGTCGGTACGGTGGTAGCTGGGCCAGTTGGAACGGCTGCGGGGATCGCCCTTGGTGCGGCCGACAGCTTTGTGCTTGATCGCTGGATGCAGGGCTGGAAACCGAACAGCTACATCGCGAGCGTCAGGCAGTTCGCCGCTCCCAAGAAGTAGTGCGGCATAGACCGGCCAGCAGCCCTGTTGCGGTGATGGTCGCGTATAGGAGGGTGATGGCCCTGTTGAGGGTGAGGGCGACTGTAGGTGTCAGACGACTCGTGGGGGCGAGGAATTGGAACGAATCCTTTGACACCTTCCCGGGATGAGCCAGGGCTTCGGCACCGCGCAGGTGATCGGTATGTCCTCGGTGCCATCACCCTCCGAAGGTCTTCGCGAAGAACTTCTCGACCCGCGACTTCTCGGGCTCCACCACGCCCGTGGAGGAGGCCACGCCGGAGGCGGTGGCGAGGCTGGGGCGCAGGCCCGCCGCGATGCCGGGCTTGATGTGGTGGCGCAGGTCGAGCGCGACGTCGGTCTTGAGGTGGGTGCCCACGCCCGCCGCGGCGTTGACGTCCGCGGACTGCTTGAAGAAGCCGTTCTCCAGGCCGATCTTCCCGCCGGCCTGGGCGGCCGCGCCCGCCACCACGCCCGCGGTGGCCGAGCCGTGCAGCCGGCCCACGTGCCCGCCCACCGTCCCATACGCTCCGGCCGTGGCGGCCGCGCCCACCTGGCCCGAGAGCAGCGCCGTGGCGGTCTTCGGATCCACGGAAGCGACCCCCTCGGCGAAGGCGGTGGCCGAGGCCTTGCCCTCGCCCTTGAGGTACGCGCCCACGTGCCGGTTGAAGTCATGGCTCGCGCTCGCCGCGACGCCCACGCCCGTCTCCGCCTTGGCCGTCAGCGCGGCCGTGTACGCGTGGCCCTTCGTATCCGCCGAGATGCCCGCCTGCGCCTGCGCCTTGAGGGCATTGGCCTCGGCGGTGAGCTGGCCGGTGGTCACGCCCAGCCGGCCCGCGTGGACCTTCTGCAGCTCGTAGGCGGCGTGGGGCCCGTTGAGCTCGGCCTGGGCCGAGTAGTGGTGCAGGCCACCGCCGTGATGGCTCGTGGTGGAGGCCTGCATCGAGCCCAGGTTGCCGCTCGCCGTGCCCCCGAAGACGTCCTTCTGGAAGGGGTTGCCCGGCCTGTCGATGAGCATGTTCTGCTTGGCGCCCGGGGGAGGCGTGAGCTTGTTGTCGCCGCCGCTCACCATCACGTCCAAGGCCTGGCCGGTGGTCTTCTCCCAGGGGCTGTAGGAGGGGCCGCCCTCGGGCGCGCCCGGGTGCTTCACGGGCTTGGACTCCGGGGCGGCCGGGGCGCTCGCGGCGGGCTTCGCCGTGGCGGGCTTGCTGGCCGTCGAGGAGGCCGCCGGGGACGGCAGCGTGTTGGCGCGGGCCGGAGGCGTGAGCTGGGACGTCTTGGGCGTGGGGAGCGTCGCGGAGCGGGGCAGGGTGGAAGCGATGCGGGGCATGGGAAGCTCCTCGTGCACCCGACATGCCATGCCCATGTCGCCCTCCACGGACAGGAGGGCTCCGTGGTTTCAGGGGGTTATGTGGAAGGGGGGAGCGAGGGAGGAGCAGGGGGTGGTGAGTGCTGTCACCAGTCTCCAGACAGCTGTCACCACCCCGGGCGGCTCAAAGCGGGAGCAGCTCGATGAGCTGACCATCCGGATCGCGAAGGAAGACGGCGACCGGCGGCTGGGTGGGGTCCAGCACCATGGCCGTGTCATCCATCATCTCGACACCGAAGCGGCGGGCGGCGTCCAGGGTGCCTGGCAGGTCATGGACGTTGAAGGACAGGTGCGTGAAGCCCAGCTGGTTCATGCCTCCGCCGCGCTTGGGCAGAGCCTTCGGAGAGCGGTACTCGCGCAACAGCAGGCACAGCCCCGCCTTCCACAGCGCCGCCTGGCGGAAGCTCGCCTCGGGCAACTCGAGCAGCCCTACCGCCGGCCCACCGGCTACCTCGGTTTCCCCCTCGACGAGCAGGCCGAGCACGTCGCGGTAGAAGCGCACCGAACGGTCCAGGTCGCTCACCGTCAGGATCAGGTGCGGCATGGACGGCCACCAGTCGCGCCGGCGCGCGCCGAACGAGCTCGCGCCCGTGGAGACCAGCTGGAACAGCTCGCCATCGGGATCGCGCACGCACGCGACGCGGGGAGGCTCCCCACCGCCTGGGAGCACCCGGTCGGTGAGCACCTCGGCGCCCGCGGCGTGCAGGCGGCGTAGCACCTCGGGCAGCTCCCGCGTCTCCAACGTCAGGCCCGCGAGCCCCAGCGCGTTGGCGGGGGCTCGCGGGTGCGGCGTGTAACCGGTGCCCTCATAGGAGAGGAGCTCCAGGCAGAAGCCCTCTCGCCAGAGGTACTCGCCGTGGAGCGATTCCAGGGTGGGCAGCCGCAGCAGCTTCTGCGATGCGGCGCCCGGCAGATCGATCACACTGTCTGGCAGAAAGCCGAGCTGCTCGATGAAGAACCGGCGCGAGCGAGTGACATCGGAGACGCACAGGCCAATGTGGGGACAGGGGAACTGGATTCGGGCGGGATGCACGGGAGCTCCATCTCGAGGTATCCCGGCAACGTAGCGGTATTCCGTGACCGGTGGTGCTGGCTCAGCCGTGCACCTCCCGCAGCGTCACCGAGGGAGGTGCGTCCAGCACGCGTCGGGTGGCGAACATGCCCGCGCTCACCGCCGCCAGCACCCCCAGCCCGGCCCCCACTCCCACCAGCCGCCAGTCCGCCTGCCACGGCAGGTTGAACACTTGCGTGGCGATGACCCCGGCCAGCACGGAGGCGGCGCACGCCGCGGTGAGGCCCGACAGCAGGCCAATGGCCGCGAACTCCGAGGCCTGCGCGAGCCGCAACTGTCGGCGGCTGCCACCCAGCACCCGCATGACTCCACCTTCCAGCAGCCGTTCGTCCTGACTGGCGCTGACCGCCGCCATCAGCACCAACAGGCCCGCGAGCAGCGAGAAGTAGAACACCACTTCCACCACCGTGGAGACCTGGTCCGCGATGCTGCGCGCCTGCTTGAGCAGCGCGTCCACATCCACCACCGAGAGGTTGGGGAAGCGGGCCACCAGCTCCGCGCTGAAGCGCGTGCGCTCGGGGGGCACGTGCATCGCGGTGATGTAGCTGGCCGCATAGCCCGCGAGTGCGCCCGGGGAGACGAGCACGATGAAGTTCGGCCGGAAGCTCTCCCACTCCACCTTGCGCAGGCTGGTGACGGTGGCCTCGAGCCGCTGACCCGCGATGTCGAAGGTCACGCGGTCACCGAGCTTCCAGCGCATCGAGGTGGCGAAGCCCTCCTCCACCGACAGCTCCGGCTTCTCCGGGCGCTGCTGGCCCCAGAACGTGCCCGCGGTGACGCGGTTGTCCTCGCGAAGCGTGTCCGCGCTGGAGAGGTTGTACTCGCGATCCATCCGCCGCTGCCCGCGACGCTCCTCCTCGGTGCTGGCGGTGGCCGCGGCGGGCGGTGCCTTCACCGGCTCACCGTTGAGCGCCACCAGGCGGCCGCGCACCATGGGGAAGAGGTCCGGCGCGGGCAACCCCTGCTCGGCCATGAACGCACGCACCGGCTCCAGCTGATCCTCCTGCACGTTGACGATGAAGCGGTTGGGGGCCTCCTTGGCGAGCGCCACCTGCCAGCGGTCGAGCAGGTCGGTGCGCACGAAGGTGAGCAGCAGCAGCGCCATCAGCCCCAGGCCGAGCGCCGACACCTGTGCGACGCTGGTGGCCGCGCGCCGGCTTACATTGGCCAGCCCGTAGCGCAGGCTCCCGCGCAGCCGCGAGCGCAGCCGCCGGACGACGGAGATGAGCCCCCACGCCAGGCCGGCCAGCACGCCCAGCGTGGCGAGGATGCCGAGGAGCATCGCGGTCGCCAGCTGCGCCGAGCCGGCCTTCCACCACAGCAGCCCGGCCAGTCCCGCCACGCCCGCGAGCCCCACCAGCCAGGAGCTTGGCTCGGTGCTGTCGAGATCCCTCCGCAGCACGCGCAGCGCGGGCACCCGGCGCAGCGCGAGGATGGGGGGTGCACCGAAGGTCATCAGCACCACCAGCCCCACGCCATACCCCTGCACCGCCGGCACCCAGCCGGCCGCCGGGATGTCCAGCTTCAGCGCCTCGGACAGCCACCTGCCCACCAGCCACTGCATGAGGAAGGCGAGCAGGACGCCGATGGAGCTCGCGATGAGCCCGAGGAGGAGCAGCTCGCCACCGTGGGTGCCCACCAGCGTGCGCTGGCTCGCGCCCAGACACCGCATCACCGCGGTGCTCGACAGGTGCCGCTCGCTGTGACGGCGCGCGGCCATGGCCACGGCCACCGCCGCCAGCACCACCGACACCAACGCCGCCAGGCTCAAGAAGCGGTCGGCCCGCTCGAGCGCGGAGCGCATCTCCGGACGCGCGTCCTTCACCGTCTCCAGGCGCTGGCCTCGTGCGAGCCCCTCGCGTGCGGTGCGCACGAAGCGCTCCACCGCGTCCGGCTCTCCGGCGACCACCAGGCGGTAGCGGAGCCGGCTGCCCTCCTGCACCAGCCCCGTCGCGGGCAGGTCGGCGAGGTGGAGGAATACCCGGGGCGCGATGTTGAAGTAGTCGATCGCCGCGTCCGGCTCCTGTACCACCAGCGCGGAGAGCCGCAGCCGCGACTCGCCAACGCCAATCAGGTCCCCCAGCCTGGCGTCCAGCGCATCCGCGCCCGCGCGGCTCATCCACACGCTGCCCCGCTCGGGGATGCCAGCGGCGTCGTGCTCGGGGCCGTCCACCGTCTCCACGATGCGGAAGCGGCCCCGCAGGGGAAAGCCCTCTCCAAGTGCCCGGAGCTCTCCGAGCTTGAGCCGCTCATCGTCCGCGTCGCCGACCCGGACCATGCTGGTCAGCTCCTGCGTCTCGGTGCTCAGCAACCCGGGTGCCCCCGCCGCCTCGCGCAGGGCCTTGTCGAGGGGCGTGTCGCCGATCACCACCGCATCACCGCCGAGCAGCCGGTTGGCCTCGAGGGCGAGCGCGCGTTCGGCGCGGTCGGTGACGAAGCCAATGGCCGTCACGGCCAGCACCGCGAGCACCAGGGCGCCGAGGAGGATGCGCAGCTCTCCGGCGGCGAAGTCACGGCGCAGCTGGCGCCAGGCCATCTTGAGCAGCCTCATGACGGCCGTCCCTCGTCGGCCACCAGGCGGCCGCCGTCGAGCCGCAGCCGCCGCCCGCAGCGCGCCGCGAGGTGCTCGTCATGGGTGACGAGCACCAGGGTGGTTCCCGCCTCCGCGTTGAGCGAGAACAGCAGCTCGACGATGGCCTGGCCGGTATGGGTGTCGAGGTTGCCGGTGGGCTCGTCGGCGAAGAGCACCGCGGGCCGGGTGACGAAGGCGCGCGCCAGGGCGACGCGCTGCTGCTCTCCGCCCGACAGCTGGCGCGGGTAGTGGCCCAGCCGCTCCCCCAGCCCCACCTTGCCGAGGATGGCCCGGGCGGGCGTCTCCACGTCCGCGTCTCCGCGCAGCTCGAGCGGCAGCATCACGTTCTCCAGCGCCGTCAGCGAGGGCAGCAGCTGGAAGCTCTGGAAGACGAAGCCCACCTTCTCGCCGCGCACGCGCGCACGGCCGTCCTCGTCCAGGGCGGACAGCGGCTCGCCGTCCAGCAGCACGCTCCCGCTGCTGGGCGTGTCCAGCCCGGCCATCAGCGACAGCAGGGTGCTCTTTCCCGAGCCGGAGGCGCCGACGATGGCCACGGTGTCGCCATGGGAGATGGAGAAGCCCACCCCCTCGAGGATGGTGAGGGCTCCGGACGGAAGGGGCACGCGCTTGCCCAGTTCCGACACCTGGAGGGCCAGGCGCCGCGGCTCGGACTGGACTTGGGTGTGCATCGCGATGGGGTGGGGCATATTGGTTCTTCGTCAGGGGAGTGTCTGCTCTCGGAGCAGGCTTGTAACGGCGGCCCGGAGGAGTCGCAGCGGATGAGCCAAGAATACATGAGGGAGCGCACCCGGACGGCCGGTGTGCTCGGCTACCTGGTGGTGATACTGGCCGTGGGGCTGTCCCTGCTGGGGGCGCCTGCCGCCGCGGCCGGGCCTGGACGGACGGTGCTGGTGATGGGGGACTCGCTGTCCGCCGCCTACGGGCTCGCGCCGGAGGAGGGCTGGGTGGCGCTGACGGCCGAGCGCATGGCCCGGCAGACGCCTGGATGGCGGGTGGTGAATGCCAGCGTCAGTGGTGAAACCACCGCGGGGGGCGCCGCGCGAATCGCGGGAGAGCTCTCGCGCAACCGGCCGGAGGTGGTGGTCATCGCCCTGGGGGGCAACGACGGCCTGCGGGGCCTGTCCCTCAAGCAGACCCGGGCCAACCTGGAGAAGATGGTGAGCGCGGCCAAGGCCTCCGGTGCCCGGGTGTTGCTGGTGGGCATGCGCATGCCGCCCAACCTGGGGAAGGCCTATACGGAAGGCTTCTCGGCCAACTACCGCGCGGTGGCCGAGGCGCACCAGGTGGCGCTGCTCCCGTTCCTGCTGGAGCCCATCGCGCTGGACCGGGCCGCCTTCCAGGCCGACAACATCCACCCCATCGCCGCCGTGCAACCCAAGCTGCGCGACCATGTCTGGCCCGCGCTGGCTCCGCTGCTGAAGTGAGGCCGCCTCCGGGCCGGTGCGCTCCCGCATTCACGGGAGCCACGCCGGCTTCGGAGGCGGGGGCCGCCTGAAGGCTGACGGCGCGGAGGGCGGGCGTTACTTCTGGCCCCCGAGCCACACGCCCCACCGCACGAGCCGCGTGCCGCCCTCGGGCTCGCGCTTGCCACCGGCAGCCACGCGCTCGGTGCTGCTGGCGAGCGGCTGGAAGCGCGCCTCATAGGGAAGGCCCGCGAGCGCCGGGGCCCACGGCTCGGCCGCGTAGGTCTCCGAGAAGACGCGCTGGGTGCCCTCGACGTTCTCGGTGTTCTGCGCGGTGAGGGCGGGCACGTCGCGGCCCTCCGCGGTGAAGGTGCCACGGGTGCCGGCCGCGGCGGTGGCGGGAGGCCACTCACCGGAGGACAGCGCCTCCCAGGGCAGCCCCATCAGCAGCTCCTCGAGGCGCTCCGGCTGGGCCTGGGAGAAGTCGGAGCAGGGGGCGGCGTTGGTGTCCACGGGGCCCTCGGTGCGCAGGAGGAAGCCTCGCTCGGCGGCGAAGCACATCCGCTGCACGCTGGGCGAGGGGCCCATGTCCACGCGCCGGTCGTAGTACGCGCCCGGGCCCAGGGGCCGTTCCAGGGCGGGCACGGGGGCGTTGGCCCCGGCCGAGCCCTCGCGGAACTCGCGCAGCGCCAGCTTGAAGCCGCCCGCGGCGCCGAAGCCGGAGAGCGTGGTGTCCGCCTCGAGCAGGCCGTGGGTGAGATAGAGCGGGCCCGGCTCGTTGGCGTACACGCGCGCGTTCAGGGGGCCGTCCACGGGGCGCTGGTCGCTGACGTAGCGCGTGGCCTCCCACGTGCGGCCCGCGCTGGAGGGCTTCTCGGCGCTCTTCTCGCCCGCGAGGGGCACGTCGAGCGGGCGCGTGGTGTCCGCGCGCACGGGCAGCAGCAGATCCTGCGCCAGCCTCGGGTGGGCCAGGGGCTTGCCGGCCTCGTCCGTGTAGGCCACGCGCACCCAGACCCAGGGCTGCTGCACGGCCACCACCTCCAGCGTCACTTGGCCTGCCAGGGTGCGCGCGGTGCCGCCGCCGCGGGGCTCGGAGCTCTGGGTCCCCGAGAAGGAGTAGGTGACGCGGTCGCCCACGCGGGCGCGCTTCCAGGCGTCAGCGGCCTGCATGGCGGAGGGCTCCTGGGCCTGGGGATCAGACGGGGAGGGGCTGCTCGACTTCGTGCTCTCGCAGCCCGGGAGGAAGGACAGGGCCGCGCCCAGCAGCGCGGCGAGGGGGAGTGTGGAGTGGCGCATGTGCATGTGTGACTGGATACACCGGGAGTGTATTCACGCCCCATTTCTGGCTTCCCCCCGTGCATCCGCGTCATCCGCCGGTGGTGGCGTCCCCCCGGTTCGGGAGGCGGGCCCACTGTCCGATGGGTGAGCACCCCGTCCGAGATTCGGACAGTCGAGGTGTTATGCGTATAAACCATTGAAGATCAAAAAGTTTCACTGCCAAACGTCAGGGTGCTTTACAAGAAGTCCCAGGACGCAGGGTGTACCCATGCTCCAGGGGGAAAGCCGCATAGCCCGCTAAGCCCCTGTTTTCCGGTGTGTCCAGGTGTTGGCCCGAGGGTTGCTCATGGACAGGAGTGCGAGGCCGAGGCTGGAAACCCCAGGCGGCCGCGCCCCACCCCTGTAGTCCCCCGAAAAGGAAGCTCCCATGCGTAAGCTCTCTATGGCGTTGCTGGCCGGTGTTGCCCTCGTTGGCTGTGGTATCGACGAGAACCAGGAGATCGTCGCCAACCTGCAGCAGGCTGGCTTCCCGGCCGACGACATCCAGGTTGTCGATGGCCAGGTGTACGTGGGCAACGACGCTCACGTGACCCTCGAGGCTTCCCGCGAGATGCTCCAGGCTGAGAAGGGCCAGGAGCAGTACCGGACGACCAACCTCGTGGGCACCGGCGTGTCGAAGATCTGCGTCAACCCCACCTCCTCGTTCGCCGCCTACCCCAACCTGATGACGGGCCTGGACGCGGCCATCGCCAACTACAACGCCCGCGGTCTGCGCCTCACCTTCCAGCGCGGCGGCACGGGCTGCACCGCGAACATCACCGCGACCACCATGTCCGGCGCCGGCGGCTCCGCGGGCTTCCCCTCGGGCGGCCTGCCCTACGGCACCATCAACATCGGCACGGGCATGTCCGCCTACAGCGCGAGCGTGAACAAGCACGTCATCACCCACGAGCTCGGTCACTGCATCGGCTTCCGTCACTCTGACTACTACAACCGCGCCATCAGCTGCGGCGGCGCCGTGTCCAACGAGGGTGCCTCGACCGTGGGCGCCATCCTCATCCCCGGCACGCCCAGCACGGCCACCGTGGGCGGCTCGGTCATGAACTCCTGCTTCAGCTCGACCTCGACCGGCAACTGGACCAGCTCCGACATCGTCGCGCTGGACTACCTGTACTGAGAAAATGGCGCGACACCCCACGAGTCCATTCCTGACGCTGTGGGGTTCGCTCCTCGCGGGCACCGTCCTCCTGGGCTTCACGGCCTGTGGAGGGCCGGTGCCCGCGGATCCTCAGGTCTGCGAGGATCCGAAGACGCCGGAGGTGGGCAGCCTCTCGCAGTGCGGCCCGACGGCGGATTTCACCCCCATCAACAGCTACCAGGGCGAGTTCGCTGATGTGCTGGATGGAGAAGATGCGGTTGCCCTGATTGACGGACGCTGCACCGGAACGCTGATTGAAGCGAGCGCGGGACCGGTGGTGGTGACCGCGGGGCACTGTGTCGGACTCGGAGACCGGGCGCTGCTGGTCTTCAACTTCGAGGACAATGCCGACGGCGACCCGCTGATTACCGAGGGCACGGTCATCGAGCAATCGCTCGGGCCCGACTATGCGCTCATCAAGCTGGACGTGCTTCCCGCCGTCACGCCCGTCTTGCTGACGTCGCAGGCCAGCGAGCGGTTGGCGATCATCCAGCACCCCCGGGGCCGCCCCAAGGCCATCGCCGAAGGCAGGTACCTGGACTCCTGTAATCAGCTCGTCTACTACGCGGACCTGGACACCCTGGTTGGCAGCTCCGGCGCTGGCGTGCTCAACCGTCAAGGCCACCTGCTGGGCATCCACACCGACGGGGATTGCGACGAGAAGGGCCGTGGCTCCAACAGGGGCTGGACCGCGCAAGCGATTGTCGATGCGTCTCCGTACCTGGACAGCGCCGACATCGCCGAACGCTGAGAGCAATGAAGCGGGTGACGAGTGCCCCGCGCTTCGGCGCGCGAGGCTCCATCCGTAGGCGCAATCAGCCGCTCGCGGCCGCCACCGAGTACGCCCCCCGTCCGTCAAACCGCCTCAGCACGTCGTCCGCCCCGGGAGGCTCAGGGCATCTTCGATGCGGCCTGGTAGGCGTCGCAGGCGGGACCGAATCCGATGTCGCACCCCTTCTTGAAGAGGGCCTTGGCGCGCTCCGGATTCTCCTCCACTCCATCGCCATTCTGGTAGGCGCGGCCGAGGTTGAGGCAGCCTCCCGCCAGCCCCGCATCACAGGCCTTCTCGAAGAGGCCGACGGCTCGCTTCAGGTCTTCCTTCACACCGTGCCCGCCGATGTAGTGCACGCCGAGGATGTTGCAGCCGTTCATGTCCCCGCCGTCACACGCTTGCGTGAGGAGCTTCGCGGCACGCTCCTCATTCTTCTCCACTCCGCTACCCTCCGCGTAGGCGAGGCCGAGACTGAAGCAGCCGACGGCCGCGCCCGCGGTGCAGGCCTTCTCGTAGAAGGTGGCGGCGCGAGCCAGATCCTTCGTCACTCCGTTGCCCCGCGCGTAGGTGATGCCGGCGTTGAAGCAGCCCTTCGCGCTCTTCGCGTTGCAGGTCTTCTCGAAGAGGGCGAGGGCCTGCTTTGGATCCTGCTTCACTCCCGCACCTTGCGCGTAGGCGATGCCGAGGCCGTTGCACGCGTCCAGATGGCCCTTGTCACACGCCTTCTTGTGGAGGGAGGCCGAGCGTTCCGCGTCCTTGGCCACACCCAGCCCCTGCGCGTAGGCCATACCCAGTTTGTAGCAACCTTCCTGGTCGCCCTTCGTGCAGTTCTTCTCGTTGACCTTCGCGAGGCGGACCAGTTCCTCCTTGTCCTTCTTCGAAGCCTCCGCTTTCGCCGCATCCTCCTTGGGTGTCTGCTCCTTGGGTGTCTGTTCCTTGGGTGCTTGAGCCTTCGGTGCTTGAGCCTTCGGTGCTTGAGCCTTCGGCGCCGCGTGCGCGTGCCCGTCTTGCGCGGAGCTGCGCGCCCCCAGCAGAACCACAGTCAAGGTGAGCCCGAGCACCCAGGGGCGCCGGCTTGTCTCGGTGGCAGAGTGATACATGTGGAATCCCTTTCCGGGCATGATGGCCCGTCGCTAGAAGTTCAGTATTCCCATGATATGGGGTTCAGGCGCAGGAGGGGAGGGCCTTACGAGGAGCTTCGTGCAATCCCCGTCGGCTCACTTCTCGCGCAGCCGGAGGAGCGTCTGGTCGGGGGCTCCGGCGCGGGCGTGCTCAACCGTCAGGGCCACCTGCTGGGCATCCACACCGACGGGGATTGCGACGAGAAGGGCCGTGGCGCCAACAGGGGCTGGACCGCGCAAGCGATTGTCGATGCGTCTCCATCCGTCAAGCCGAGAGTTGCCAGCCCCCGGGGCGCCAGGCCCGTGGCGAGCCGGTGCATGTCAGCCCCCCTTGTAAAATGAGGCGCCCCCTGTATCCGCGGGGGGAGGGGGGATCACCCATCCACTGACCATCACCTGACCCACACGTGGCCTGCCCACGTGCGTGCGCTGCATTCGCATTTCCACATTCCCAGACACATTCCAGACGTAGACCCTTTCATGAACGCCTCTTCCCATTCCTCGAAGTTCCAACTGTCTCGTCGTTTCGTTTTGACCCTGGCCTGCGGGCTCGGTGCCCTGGCCGGTTGCGGTGGCCCCGCGGAGTCCCCGGAGCAGGACGAGCCGCTCGCCACCCGCGAGCTCCAGCAGCCCCTGCTCCTGTCGGGCACCAAGTGGCCCCGAGGCCAGGTCCCCGTGTGCTGGGATGCGGAGACCCTGGCCCGCCCGGACTTCGCCACCCGCTCCGTCCAAGTGCGCCGGTTGGCCAACAACTCCTGGCCCACCGTGGCCAATGTCGAGTTCACCGGCTGGGGTGCCTGCCCGGCGAACACGGCGGCCATGGTGGTGGTGCGGCTCCAGGACTCCTTGTCTGCCAATACCGATGGCATCGGTTACAGCTCCACTTCGGCGCGCATCATGACGCTCGGGGTCAACCGCTCCGACTTCGACGGGGGCCTGGTTCCCCACGAGTTCGGCCACGTCCTGGGCTTCGCCCACGAGATGGCGCGCTCGGATTTCCCGGATGACACCTCGGGTCCGTGCGCGGAGGGCAACGTCTCGGGGGACATCCTCCAGACCCCGCCGGACCGCCAGTCCATCATGGCCTCGGACTATTGCCAGACCAATGTCTCCCTGAGCGGCTGGGATGTGCTGGGCTCGCAGAACGCCTACGGACGGCGCGCGCAGGGCTTCTCGCAGCTCCTCACCGCCTGGAGCCCGTACCGCACCGACCATGCCAGCGTGGCCACCCAGGTGGGCCGCAACAGCGTGGCCGAGGCCGCCTACGCCTTCGCCTACGTCGAGGGGTGGTTGTTCGACCAGCCCGCCCCGGGCACGGTCCCGCTGAAGCTGTATTACAACAGCTCGCGCGAGGACAACTTCACGCTCGCCACCTCGGCCTCGGAGAGCGCCGCGCAGGGCAGCGGCTACTACCTCGCGCGCACCGAGGGCTACCTCTACCCCACGCAGCAGCCGGGCACCGTCCCGCTCAAGACCTTCTGGAGCTCCGCCCAGCAGGACTACTTCATGACCAGCACCTCCCAGGGGGAGGCGGCGGCGCTGGCGTCCGGGTACGAGCTCGTGCGCATCGAGGGCTACCTCTTCCAGGACGTGCCCTACGCGCTGGGCTGGGCGTACTGGAACGCGGCGCGCACCGACAACCTGCTGACGTCCCAGGGCTCCTCGCTGGCCGTGTACGCCGGCGGCAATGGCTACGAGTTCTCCGGCTTCGACAACCTGGTGCTGAAGTACGCCATCCCCGGCACCGCGGCCCTCAAGACGTACCGGGGCGGGCCGAACCTGGATCATTTCGCCACGGGTACCGCCCAGGGTGAGCTGGAGGCCGTCAACTCCGGCTACTCGCTGGTGGGCACCGAGGGCTACGTGTTCACCTCGCAGGTGTCCGGCTCCACCCCGCTGAACTCGTATTGGAATCCCACCCGCCGCGACAACTACACCACCAGTAGCCGCGGCAGCTGGGCGACGGGCAGTGGCTACGCCCTGACGCGGGCCGAGGGGTACGTGTACGCCATCAATTCCTCCTCCACCACGAGCCCCGCTCCCTCCACGACGAACACCCTCGTCTACAGCGCGAGCAACACCAGCAGCGCCACGATGAACACGGTCAACCAGGGCATTGCCCTGACGGCGGGACAGACCCTCACCCTGGGCACCTGCGGCGTGACGGGGGCGTCGTATTCCGGTGACACCTACCTGCGCCTCTACAACCCGAGCGGCACGCAGGTGGCCTACAGCGATGACGCGTGCGGTGGCACCGGCTCGAACTTCACCTACACCGTGCCGGCGGGCACTGCCGGCACCTACCAGCTCCGCGCCGGGTGCTACTCCAGCGGCAGCTGCAGCGGCACCGTGGCCTGGACCATCTCGGGGGGGACCTCCCTGCCGCCCTCGAGTGGCACGACGCTCACCTACAGCGCGGGCAACACCAACAGCGCCCAGGCGAACACGGTCAACCAGACCATCGCCCTGGCACAGGGGCAGACCATCACCGTGGGCACCTGCGGCGTGGCCGGGGCGTCGTTCACGGGGGACACCTACCTGCGCCTCTACGGGCTGACGGGCTACCAGGTGGCCGCGAACGATAACGCGTGCGGTGGCGCTGGCTCGAGCATCACCTACACCGTGCCGATCGGCGGTGCCGGCTACTACGAGCTGCGCGCGGGTTGTTACTCGAGCGGTAGCTGCAGCGGCACCGTGGTGTGGACCGTGGCCTGGGCCGTCCAGTAATCCGGCCACTGGGCTGCTCGGAGCGCGCCAGGACGCGGCGAAACTTCTGAGGGGCCTCCGGGGCGCCCCGCGCCTACTGCGCGGGGCAGCCGACGGAGGAGCTGTACTGGGAGCCCCAGCCGCCGTCACTGGCACGCAGTGGGTGCGCTCGGGAGGCCCTCAGCGAGTTGACGACGAGAGTGAGCATTCGTGGCATGTGACTGTCACGGATACCCATGGAACCTCCAGCGGCGCGGCCCCCGGAATGGGAAGGCCGCGGGGCCTGGTTGGCGTTGTCCCGGCCCAGCCAGGTGGGCGCGCGAGTGCCTCTGGGCCGCACGTGCCGTCCACCCCACTTCCGGTAGAGTCCGGCGGCACATGCTGATGCTCCGGACGCTTCCCGCCGCAGTGCTCGTCTTCCTCCTCCTTCCCTGGCGGCTCGAGGCCGCCACGCCTCGAGCGAAACCCTCGGACAATCCCTGGGTCGTCATCCTCGGCAGCAAGCCACAACCCGCCGAGGCCCAGGCACTCCTCGACTCGATGCAGGAGAAGAAGCCGCTCCAGTGGCTGAAGCCCGCCGAGGGCTTCCCGAAGCTCTTCGAGTCCGCGTCACTGCCCGGGCTCGCGCCGGGGCTGAACGTGCTGGTGCTGGGCGTGTGCGGCACCAGGGAGACGGCTCTCGCCGCGCGAGCCCGCGTGCTGCCCATGGTGGCGGACGCCTATGTGAAGCAGCTCACCGGCCCCGCTCCGCTGGCCTGCCCCACCTCCACCCCGCTCAAGGCCAGACTCCCCAAGGGCGCCGTACAGCTCGCCTCCGTGCCCTTCACGCAGGACAAGGTCTTGGTGCTCTCCGTCTACAAGGTCAACGAGCGCTCGGTGATGGAGTGCAAGACGAACGATCTGCTCATCCGCTTGGAGTATGGACGCGAGGTGCTCGCCCAGGAGTCCATCGGGGGCGATTGCCGGGGGGTCTGCACACCGGAAGAGAAGCGGGAGGGCGAGGAGCGGATGGCGGAGATCGCGAAGCGCATCAACAACGACGAGGGCAGCACGAGCGAGCTCGATTACAACTTCGTCGATTGCCAGTCGTACACGCCGGAGTTCCTGGGAGTGCTCGGTGACTACGAGCGACCGCTGCTCTTCGTGTCGACGGAGCATCTGGCCCATCACGACGTGCTCAAGAGCTACGTCCACGCCGTCGGAGTGGCCTGCGGGAAGATCTCCGTGTCGGACTACGACGACGAACCGGGCCCCCACTCCCACCCCGTGAGCTATTTCGCTCGGGCCGAAGCGCGTCGCTCGACGAAGGAGAACGCCGACGAAAACATGTTCGAGATCGGCGTGCGGGAACAGGCCCCTGCCGCGAAGAACGGCGAGCCCCTGGTCTGGAAGACGGTGGCCACGCTCGAGGAGGAGGGCTGCGAATGGGGTCTGTGGATGGAGCGTTGAGCACTCCGAGATACGCTCTCTTCGACGACCCACGTCGCGTTGTCACTTCCTCGAATCAAGCCTCATGAGGACTTCGGCAACTCCACCCGGGTGAGGCGGGTTCTCGTTGAGCATGGCGTGGAAGCCACACTTCTCGAGGACGCGGATCGACGCGAGGTTGTGGCGCGCGACCCATGCATGAAGCGGCCGGGCGGGCTCGAGCACGAGAAACTCAGAGAGGGCCCGAGTGGCGATGCCTTTGCCCCAATGCTCGCGACCAATCCAATAGCCGACGAGGCGCTTGGCATCCTGTTCCCAACTGCCGATGTTCCCAACGACCACGTGGCCCATGACAATGGTGCGGGTGACGTTTTCAGGGCGGAGAACATTTGTGCGCCAGTGGGTCATGAACGCGTCGCGCTCCCGCGATGAAAATGCGGCCATGCGCAGCGCTTCTGGGTCGCGCTGGTGCTCGAAGAAGATGGGAAGGTCCTCATCCGTGACGTTGCGGAGGATCATTCTGAAAAGGCTCCGTCCAGTCTGCGCCCCGAGGGAGGTCTTTTGGGGCGAGGCGTGTGGCTCTACGGGGCCTCGACGGTGTTGAAGAAGGACTTGATGACCTGCTTGCCCTTCACCTCCCACACGATGACCTGGCCCTGGCGGATGAAGTAGCTGTCCCCGGCCTTGTAGGAGTGGGAGTTGCCCGCCTCGTCCGTCAGGGAGACCTCGCCCTCGAGGATGGTGGCGTGCTCGGTGAAGGGGAAGTGGATGAGGATCTTGCCCGTCGTCGCCTTGAAGAGGCCCGCGGCCACGGGGCCCTTGGCGTAGTCGATGCGGGCGAAGATCTCGGGGGTGCCCTCCAGCACCTTGCCGCCCAGCGCCTCCGGCGCGCCCAGCGCCACGAACCCCGCCTCGCTCACCGGCGTGCCCCGGGGCGAGTAGACGATCATCGGCGTGGGGCTGGCCTCGGCGTCGAGGGCCGCGGTCGTCGAGGCCGCCTCGATGGCGTCTACCGGCTGCGCACCGCCACAGGCCGTCAGGAGAGCGGCGAGAGCGAGACCCAGCAGACGGTGGAGGCGAGCGAGACGGAACATGGCGGCTCCCGGTTACGTTGTTCGCGAATATTTATGACACCCGCTGAATCCAATGTCTATGCAAATTCGGAGTGGGGTGCGAAAAAACAACCGGGAGGAGAGCCTACTTTGGGCGTTGTATGTCTACCATTGGTTGAGTCTGTCTACCCTTGAGCCTGTATGCCTTCACCCCCGAGGGGAGGCGCGACAGGGAAGGGCGGACCACCCGTTGGTTTTGTACGTCTTTGCGGGAAAAAATCAATGGGGCTGTGCTCGAGGGGAGCCGGCCCGGAAAGGCCCGAGTCTTCCGGCCCAGCCCTTCCAGTTGCGTTCGCGGCGGGCGTTCAGCTCGCGCATGAAATGGAGGGAGAGCGCTCCAGAGTCACGTCGGACCCTCCTTCGTCATGCAAGACCCGTCTATTCCATCGCAATGACATCCGTATGATGGCGTGTGGATTCTTTCCCATAGCCAGACAGATTGGAGCTCTGATGAGGAACAGCCGGTGGGTATGTTTATTCTTCAATCTGTTGCTTGGCACCCTGGCGCGGGCCGAGGCGCCCGCGAGTGGACCGGTGTGCATGGCGAGCTCCGCGTCACCTGCCTCCCAGCGTCTCAAGAAGGTGGGCGAGGAGGTCGTGCGCCGTCTCGAGTCGCCCCACCCGTATGCGGGCCTGCTGCCGCCCTCCGTCAGCGGCGCCCTCCACGCGGGCACCCTCATCCACCCAGGGGCCTCGTACATCGCCCCGCACTTCGCCGCGCTCGAGTTGGAAGAGGGGGACTACCTGCTGGTCCGCTCGCCAGACGGCTCGCGCTCGTGGCGCTACGACAACTCGCACCCGGGCGCGCGTGACGGCTTCTGGGGTCTTCCCATCCCAGGAGATACCGCTCTCATCGAGCTGCACAGCCCCACGCTGAACCGCCGCGGCGTGCTCAACAAGTATGGCTACCGCATCGACAAGTACGCGCGCGGCTTCTCCTCCCTGGAGTTGGAGCTGACGGGCGGCATCCAGATGGAGCTCCTGTGTGGAGGAGACGATTCCGGCCAGGCCCGCTGCTACGAGACCAGCGAGGCGCAGATCTACAACCACGCCCGGCCCGTGGCTCGCCTGCTCATCAATGGCACCAGCGCATGCACCGGCTGGCTCGTGGGCAACCAGGGCCACCTGTTGACCAACAATCACTGCATCAGCACGGCCACGGACGCCCAGAACACCACCTATGAGTTCATGGCCGAGGGCACCACCTGCGCCACCCTCTGTGACTCGTGGGGCGCCTGTCCGGGCACGGTGGTGGCCACCAGCGCCACGTTGGTGAAGACGGATGCGCCACGTGACTACACGCTGCTGCAACTGCCCACCAACCCCACCGGCACCTACGGCTTCCTCCAGTTGCGCCCCACCAGCGCGGTGGTGGACGAGCGCATCTACATCCCCCAGCACCCCTCGGCCTGGGGAAAGAAGATCGCCGTCACCTCCAGCGCCACCGCCGATGCCTCTGGCTACGCCGAGGTGTACAGCCTCAACGAGACGGCCTGCCAGGCGGGGGGGCCCAGCGACGTGGGCTACTACGCAGACACCCAGGGAGGCTCCTCGGGCTCGCCCGTGCTTGGCTACGCCGACCACCAGGTGGTGGCCCTGCACCACTGCGCCAACTGCCCCAACCGCGGTGTGCCCCTCCGGGCCATCATCGAGCACCTGGGCAGCCTCCTGCCGCCCTGCGCCCTGCGCGGCGACACATGCCCGGATCCCTGGGGCGCCAATGGCGAGCCCCCGCTGCCGCCTCCTGCTCCGGAGAACGCCTTCGCCTACAGCGCCATCAACACCAACAGCGCCCAGCAGAACACGATGAACCAGCGCCTCACCGTCAACGGAGGGGAGATCGTGGAGGTGGGGACCTGCAACCTCACCGGTGCCACCGCCGCCGGAGACACCTACCTGCGCCTGTACGACAGCACCACGGGGGCCCAGGTCGCCGTCAACGACGACTCGTGCGGCGGCCACTCCTCGTACCTCAAATACACCGTGCCGGCGGACAAGGGCGGGACCTATGAGGTTCGCTCCGGCTGCTACTCCAACGAGAGCTGCGAGGGCACCGTGGTGTGGCGCATCAGCGTGACTCCGCCCGTCACCACCGGCTCGTTCACCTACAGCGCCAGCAACACCCGCAATGCCACCCGGAGCACCGTGGATTACAAGGTGATGCTGAACGACGGGCAGACGGTCCAGCTCGGCACCTGCGCCGTGGCGGGCTCGTCTGGCAGCGGTGACACCTTCCTGCGGCTCGTCAACGCGGCCGGCCTGGAGGTGGGCGCCAACGACAACGCGTGCGGCTCGCTGTCCTCCCTGAGCTACACCCTCCCAGTGGGGGCGGGCGGCACCTATACGATTCGCGCCGGCTGTGCCTCCAATCGCAGTTGCAGCGGCACGGTGGCCTACACCTTCCAGTAGGCGCTCGGCCCACGCGCCTTCAACGAGGGCGGCTCCTTCCCGGGGGGGCGCGGCGGACTGGAGCGCCCGGGTCACAGCACAGGTCCATGGGGCCCTTCTACCAGTGGCCGGGGCCGCTCACGCGCTCCGGAAGTCCTCGGGCGGGAGGGTGAGCACTTCGTATCCGTCGCGGGTGATGAGCACGGTGTGCTCGAACTGGGCCGACAGGCTGCCGTCCGCGGTGAGCACCGTCCACCCATCTGGCAGCACGCGGATGTCCGCGCGGCCCAGGTTCACCATGGGCTCGATGGTGAGGACCATGCCCGAGCGCAGGGTGATGCCCGTGCCCTTCTTTCCCACGTGGGACACATGGGGCGGCCCGTGCATCTGGTGGCCGATGCCATGGCCGCCGAACTCGGACACCACGCTGCAGCCCTCCTGGTGGGCCAGCTCCTGGATGGCGGCGCCGATGTCGCCGAGCTTCGCGCCATGGCGCACCACGGCGATGCCCGCGTCCCGGCACCGCCGCGCGACGTCCACCACGTGCCGGGCCTTGGCGGACACCTCGCCGATGAGGAACGTGGCCGAGGTGTCGCCATGAAAGCCGTTGAGGCACGTGGTGACGTCCACGTTGACGATGTCCCCGGGCATCAGCCGCTCGTCCGGGCGGGGGATGCCATGGCAGACGACGTGGTTGCGGCTCGTGCAGACCGCCGCCGGAAAGCCCTTGTAGCCCAGCTGGCTCGGCGTCCCCCCGCGCCGGGCCGTGTCCTCGCGCACCCACGCGTCGATGTCCGCCGTGGTGATGCCCGGTGCCAGCTTGGACGCCACATAGGCGAGCGTGCCCGCAGCGGCCCGTCCCGCCAGCCGCAGCCGCTCGATTTCGCCGTCCTTCATCAAGGGAATGCTCATGGCGGGCAAGATGGCGGCGCCTCGCGCGTGGCGTCCAATGCTGTCTTCGCATGGAGCGCGGGCCCGGTTCTGCCCCGTTCCCCCCAAGGGCCGCCGGGGCAAGGGCGAGCCGTGGGCGACGTTCCGGCGGCGAATCCCGCTGAGCGATGCCGAGCTGCGGATCATCGCCGGGAACGTCGCTCCCTACCTGGAGCGCCCGCGTGCAAGCCGCAATACGGAGTGATGTTCCCTCGCTTGACCGCCGGCCCCGCGATGTGATGGTTGCTGCTCTTGGAGGGCTTCAATGCTCGGGATGATTCTCCTCGGTGTCGCGGGTGTTTTGGTCCTTTTCGTAGGGGTGGTGGCCAAACGGCCGTCCGCCTATCACGTCGAGCGCAAGCTCGCGGTCGCTGCTCCAGCCGAGCGCGTGTTCGGTGTTCTCAACGACCTCCATCAGTTTGCCGGTGTCTTGGTCCTTTTCGGGTCGCCGTTGGAGAAGCTCGCTCCCAACATGCAGAGGACCATCGAAGGCCCCGCGGCCGGCGTCGGTCAGTCGTGTTCGTGGAGCAGCAAGGAGGCCGGAAAGGGCCAGATGACGATCGAGGAGAGCGTCCCTGGTCAGAAGGTGCTCATGAAGCTCGAGTTCGTGGAGCCGATGAAGTCCACGGCAACCTGTGCGCTCACCCTTGCGAGTACGCCGGCCGGCTCGTTCGTGACGTGGTCGATGGAGGGGAACCACAACTTCATAGGCAAGGCCTTCGGCATGTTCATGGACATGGACAACATGCTCGGCGCCGACATCGAGAAGGGGCTCGCCCGGCTGAAGACCATCGCCGAGGGCAATCAGGTGGCGATGCCGGTCAGTCGATGAGCCCATGGGCTCGGAACATCCGCTCCAGGATGTCGCGGAGGACCGGCTGCTTGCGCTGGTTGTAGTCCATCACCCTGCCGCCCTCCGCGTTGATCTGCGCCGCCGACGCGAACTTCGCCGCGGCGTACTGCTCACGATCCTCCGGGTGGGCGATGAGCTAGTCCCGCAGCATGCGGTGCCGGATGGCCTCCGGGCAATCGGGCCGACCGTCTCTGGCTGGTATGGGAAGGCGTGACCCTGGACGAGTACCCGCATCTGCTGGCGTGGTTCGAGCGCGTGCGCGGCAAAAATTTTTCTTTTTCGCGCTTGTCGACTTCATGCGTCATCATTCCTCGTCAGGGTGCGGGACCTGTAATCAACTCACCAACTCACCTTCCAACGTGGGAGACGTCATGAACAAGCAGATCATCTTCAACCTGCCGGTCAGGAACCTGGACAAATCCAAGGCCTTCTTTTCCGCTCTCGGCTTCAGCTTCAATCCGCACTTTTCCAACGAGAGCGCGGCGTTCATGGTCGTCGTGGACGGCAGTATCAATGCCATGCTGATGACCGAAGCCTTTTTCAAGAGCTTCATCAACAAGTCCGTCGTGCAGGCGAAGGAGGCCAACGAGGTCATCATCTGCCTGAGCTGCGAGAGCCGGGAGGAAGTCGACAGCCTGATCGCCAAGGCCACCGCCGCCGGCGCCCGCATCCCGCATCCGCCGGAGGATCACGGCTTCATGTATGACCAGGGCTTCGAAGACCTCGACGGCCACCTCTGGAACCTGGTCTGGATGGCGCCCCAGGCTTGACCGGGCCACCGCGCGGAGCCTTCGCGCGAACCTGTCGCGCTACCGGTTCTTGCCCTTCCCGGAACCGGAGCCGACGGAGCAGGTGCCCGCCGGTGCTCGGATCTTGATCATCGGGCACATCGGCTGCTGAGACTTCTTCCCACTGCTGCCCACGACGCAGCTGTTGTCATAGGTGGACTTGGTCGTGCTTTGGGGACAGGCGGTGGGGCTCGTCGGATTGCCCTGTGCGTCCGCGCTAAAGCAGATCCCCACCTGCTGAAGGTTGCAGGCGTTGTCACAGCTCAAGGTCACACTCTCGGCCGGGACATTGCCGAACGCCTTCTGGAGCGTCGCCAGCGCGACCTGGCTTCCGATGTTCTGCAGGGGTGCCTTGATCGCCTCCGAGCGACTGAAACAAGCGGAGCGCGCTCTGGTAGAAGGCCGGCTGGCTCAGGCCCGAGCAGGTGCCATGCTTGGGCCACTCGTGCGCGCCCAGCCCGTCGAGGACTGAGGGCGGGAATCCCACCTTCCATCCACTCACGTCACAGGACGGACACAGCCCCCGCCAGCGGCATGTCATGGGCTTGTGGTAATCGGGAGGCCCCACCTGGAGACCCCCCATGCAACTCCGCACCCTTGCCCTCGCCAGCCTCGCCGCGCTCGCGGCCTGTACCAACGACATTCCCGAAACCGCGGAGGAGACCGGCGTCAGCACCGCCGCGGCGACGGCCACCCGCCTCTACGCCTCGGTGGGCGACAACGAGCTCAGCTTCGAGACGCTCGGCACCTTCGAGGAGCGTGATGGCGTGCGCGCCCTCATCATCCGCGCCACCGCCAACCGCTACCTCTCGGGTGTCCTGAGCTTCGTCCCCGACGACGCCTTCGGGGACGCGCACATCATCAGCGAGCGCCGGTTGGAGATCGTCCTCCACGAGGGCCACGAGCTCAACACCGTGCTCTCCGGCCTGCCGCTCTTCGTCCGCGTCGACACCTTCACGGGCACGCCGCGCTCGTACACCGCGCGCATCGTGATTGCCCCGCGGTTCTTCGACTTCCGCGGCGACAGCGGCATCTGGATCGACGAGGTGGTGAACCCCATCTACGTCGTCCAGGGCAACACCAACCTCCTCTATCGCGGCCACGCCTCGGTGTCCGGGTACGTGGACTGGCTCTCCGTCACGGCGCCCGACGGCATCCCGCAGGTCTACGGCCGGCCCAACTACCGCCTCGACTGGTCGTACCCGGCGCTGCACCAGGCCATCGATCCGCACACCGTCCCACTCACCTTCAGCGCGGGCGCCGATGACGGCGTGGCCATGCAGAAGACGGCGCGCCTCGTCGCGCGCGTGACGGAGTTCGCGGTCACCGATGGCGACGCCTACGACGTCTGGCCCAGCCCGGACTGCGACCCCACTGTCTACACCTGCTACCACTCGCAGCCCGCGGGCACGACGGACTTCGGCCAGTGCGGTACCTACCGCCAGGTCCAGCGCTGCACGTACCCGTGACGCCGCGGGCACCTCGGGGAGGTGGCGCGCCTGCCGCTGCCACCTCCCGGGGTGACCGTGGGTTACTGCAGCTTGGTGGTGTAGTTGGCCGGGATGTACTCGTACCCCTTGCCCTGGCCGCCCACGTGGCCGAGGCCCGGGAACGAGATGTGGGCCGCGCCCACCCAGTGGCCCTGCTTCGCCGCGTCGGCGAAGGCCTTCTTGCGCTGGGCCAGCGCCGCCTTCGAGTCAGTGTCGAACTGGATGCTCACCGACGGCTCGGGGAACTGCACCGCCGCCGCGTGCACCAGGTCTCCCCACAGCACTAGCTTCTGGCCCTTGCTCTCCACGGAGTAGTTGCTGTGGCCAGGGGTGTGGCCGTGCGCCCCGAGGGACTTGATGCCGGGCACCAGCTCGGTGTCACCCGTGAAGGGCTTGAGCTTGTCCGCCGTGGCGTAGGGGGTCAGCATCGCCGTGGCGCCCTGGAACATCGGCTGCATCTCCGCGGGCGCCTTCTGCATGTTGTCGGCGTTGAGCCAGAAGTCCGCGTCGGCCTTGTCCACATGCACGGTGGCGTTGGGGAACGTCCGCTTGTCCCCGGTCATCAGCCCGCCGATGTGGTCCGGGTGCATGTGGGTGATGAGCACGGCGTCCACCTGCTCCGGCTGATAACCGGCCGCCTTCAGGTTGGCCACGAGCTTGCCGAGCGTCGGGCCGTAGAGGTTGCCGGCCCCCGAATCCACCAGCACCAGCTGGGAGCCCGTGTTGATCAGGTAGGCGTTGACCGAGGTCTCCACGGGCGACTTGAGGTGCGCGCGCGCGAGGGCCTTGTCCAGCTGGGCGGGCTTGATGTTGGTCAGCAGCTTGTCGACTGGCAGGTCGAGGGTGCCATCGGACAGGGCGGTGATTTCGAAGTCGCCCAGCATCATGCGGTAGTAGCCCGGCGCCTGGGCCTTGACCTGGGGCGCGGCGGCCTGAGCGGTGGTGGGCACGAGCACGGCGCCGCTCGCGGCGGTGAGGAGCGCGGCAACCGCGGCACGCCAGGGGGAAGGACGCATCTTCATCGTGAGTCTCCAGGGGTGGGTGGATCCTCACGCGTTATGCTTCAGGTCCCGCGAAAGTGCGAAAAGGTGGCGGAACTCTTCCGGCCTCAGGGAGTGCCAGCGGCGGCCGGTGCTCCGTCCATGAGTTCCGTCAGGGCGAGCGGCAGCGCATCGAGGGTGGACTTCTCCACCTCGAGCACGTCCTCGGACGAGCCGCGGGCCCACAGGCGCTGCGGGTTGCCCTTCACCGGAGTGCCGAGCCACAGCCGGGCCACTTCCGTGCCCTCGGCGTCCTGCAGCGTCACCCCGCGCGAGGTGTCGCTGATGCCGTACTTGCCCCAGCTCTTCGGGCGGGTCTCGCCAATGGCCGACGCCTCGAGTTTCTCCAGCGAGCCCAGCAGCGAGGCCACCTTGAATTGCCTGGCGTTGCCTACCAGGGGGCTCGCCATCTCCCACTTGCCGGTGTCGGGGGCCAGCACGACGGAGATCGTCTCACCGCCAGGGGCGGCCGGGTGGATGACGATGCGGTGCACGTCGCGGACGGAGAAGGCCAGCGCCTTCCTGTCCTTGAAGTCCTTGGGCGCGAGGTCAAGCACGTCCAGGGCGAGGCCGTCCACCTGGGAGAGCATCGACTCCGAGTCCCACTCGGTCAGCGCGAAGGCCTGCTTCAGCCCGTCCAGCTCCAGCTCGGTGAGGCGCACGCGCACCGGCCCGCCCAGCTTCGGCACGAAGGTCGCCTGCACCAGGGGCTTCTCCAGCAGGGCCTGACGCACCTTCTCCTCCTGCTTGGGCTCGGGGAAGGAGAGGGCCCGGTACCCGTGGAGCGTGGACACCATCTTCGCCACCTGCTCGGTGGCCGCGTGCAGCTCCACCGGCCGCTCCAGCTGCCACGGCTTCCCGGTGGTGGTGCGCTCCAGCATGTAGGCGTTCTTGCGGGCCTTCACGTCGATGCGCAGGAGCGAGGGCTCCTCCACGGGGAAGGCCACGCGGTCCCTCCACTCATTGGTGTGCTTGAGCAGCAGGAAGCGCAGCCCGCCCTGGGCGGTGTACACGCGCGCGTCTCCCTCGCGGCGCACGTACACCGAGCCGTCGAAGTTGTTCTCGGCGCCCAGGTAGACGGTCATCGAGCGCTGGCGGGCCGGATCGTCCGCGCCGTGGCCCTCGGCGTCCGGCACGTAGGCCCGGGCGGTGATGGTGGCGCGGGGCTGCTTCAGCCCATAGCGCTCGAGGTCCGCGTCGGTGGGGTGCTCCTCCAGCGTGGCCTTGAACTTCGCGGCCGCCAGCTGGCTGATGAGCGTGCTCACCTCTCCCTTGTCCGCGCGCGCGGACACCGGCGCGGTGATGCGCCAGGTGTCGTCCTTCAGCTCCATCACCGTCTTGCCCTGGGGCACTTCGACGGAGATCCAGGTGAAGACGGGCTCGGGCGGGGCACCACCGTCCGTGCCGGGCTCCTCGGGGGTCTGGACGGCGAAGACCTTCTCCTCCGCCGCCTTGCGCTGGGCCTCCTTCTGCTCCGGCTGCACTACGCCGAAGTACGCGTAGAGACCGAGCCCACCGGCCACCAGGGTGACGGCGAGCAACGTGACGAGGTTCTTCTGTTGGACGTTCACTTGTTGCGCCTCGAGAGCCAGATGGCCAGGCCCACGCCGAGCAGCGACAGGGGCAGGACGTCGGTGGACACGAAACGGATGCGGTTGAGCATGTCCGCATCCAGCTGCAGGGTGGAGGCCGCGCGGTCCGGCGGGCGGATGGTGACCTTGTCCACCTGGCTGGTGGCCCAGCCGAAGGCGTTCATCACCAGGTTGCGGTTGCCCTCGTGGCCCCAGTTGGAGTCCATGAGGAGCTCCGAGTCACCCACCACCACGAGCCGGGCCTCGTCGAAGCGCCTGTCCTGCGCGCCCGAGGTGTCGCGCGTGCTGGCCGTCACCAGGGGGAGCTGGCCGGTGCGCTCGCCCTCGCCGGCGGATGGCTTCTCGTCGGGGGTCAGCTCCGTCCAGCCGAAGGGCGAGGTGCTGACGACCGGCACCACCTTCACGCCCTCGGGCAGGCCCTGGGTCAGCACGGTAAGGGCGCGCGCGGTGGGGAACTCGATGTTGAGCTGCCGCTGGCTCAGGGGCAGGGAGATTTCGTGCTGGCCGTAGAAGAGCGAGAGGACGACGTAGGGGCTGCCGCTGTTGAACTGCGCATCGGCGACCACGCCCTTGTCGATCGTCACGCCGTACTCGGCGAGCAGCGCGGCCAGCTCCGGGCCGGGCTCGCCGTAGGCCTCGGCGAAGTAGAGCATGCGGCCACCGGCGGCCAGGTACTGGCGCAGGGAGTCCACCTCGGAGGGGCTGAAGCGCCCCTTGGCGCCAGCGATGACCACCAGCGCGGCGTCCCGGGGCACTGTGGTGCCGCCCGCGAGGTTGAGCTCCCGGGTGCTGTAGCCCTCCTGGGTGAGCTGCTGCTTCATCTCCGAGAGGCTCGTCGTCCGGCCGCGCTGGCCCGGCATGGGCATCGCCTGATTCAACGGCCACTCGCCATGGCCCACCACGAAGTACACCTGCTGGGTGCTCGCCTGGGTGAGCTTGAGGAGGGCGTTGGTGAGCTCCTGCTCGCTGATGACGTTGAGCGAGGTGTGGGACTCGCTGGAGCCCTCGCCGCGCGTGAGCACCACCGTCGTCTTGCCCTCGGTCAGCTCGTACTTCTCGGCCAGGTCCGGGTAGCGGCGCGGATCCTTGAAGGAGTACTCGAACCGGTCCGGAGCCTCCAGGTGGTAGCGGTCGAAGGTGGCCTGGAGCGCCTCATAGGCGGGGTGGTCCGAGGGGATGAAGCCGATGGCGCGCACCGGC